>NZ_CP032509.1:3830000-4130000 GCF_003952725.1 Georhizobium profundi
GCGAGCAACGCGGCATCTTCGACCGAGTGGCCGTAAACTCCGATTGTATCGAGCGTTGGTGCAGACCGCAGGACGCCGGTACGCGGCACCATGCCGAAAGTCGGCTTGAACGCGGTGACGCCGCAATAGGAGCCGGGCCGGATGATCGAGCCACCGGTTTGCGTACCGATCGACAGCGGAACCATGTTGGCGGCAACGGCTGCGGCGGATCCGGACGACGACCCACCGGGTGTGTGCTCGGAATTGTGCGGGTTGGTCGTCTTGGCAGAGTTCAGGAAGGCAAGTTCGGTCGTGACCGTCTTGCCCATGATGACGGCGCCCGCCTGCTTCAGGCGCGCGACGATGAAGGCATCCTCCCGCGGAACCCGCCCACGATCAAGCGCCGTGCCGTTTTCCGTAGGGATCTTGGCCGTGTCGATGATGTCCTTCAGGCCAACCGGCAAGCCGTGAAGCGGCCCGATGGGACGCCCTTGTTTTCGCTTCAGATCGAGAGCTTCGGCTTGCTTCAAGACGTGGTCGGAGTCGAGCCAGGCCCAGGCCTGAACCTCCGGCTCACGCGCCGCAATTACTTCGAGGCAGGCAGAAGCCAGATCGACGGCCCGCAGAGCTCCGCTTGCCAGCCGATCTCGCAGGGCAACTGCTCCCAAAGCAATCAATGCTTCGGGAGCTGCTTTACGCTTAACCATAGACGAGACCCGGCAGCCAGAACACGATTTGCGGGAAGACGTAGACCAGCACCATCGCGATGATGACCATCACGAGATATGGCATGCATCCCTTGAAGATCTCCGTCAGCTTCACTTGAGCAGGCGCTATGCCTTTCAAGTAATAGGCGGACATGGCCATCGGTGGTGTCAGGAACGATGTCTGCAGGTTCAGAGCCACGAGAACGCCGAAGAAGAGTGGGTCCACGCCGAACTGATCCAGCAACGGCAGGAAGATCGGAACGAAGATGATGATGATTTCCGACCACTCCAGCGGCCAACCCAAAAGGAAGATGATGAGCTGCGCCAGGATGAGGAAGGTCACCGGGCTCAGGTCCAGACCTTCGACGAAGTGAGCGATCAGGTTTTCACCGCCGAGATAGGAGAACACCGACGAGAAGGTGTAGGAGCCGACGAACAGCCAGCACACCATCGCCGTCGTGCGGACGGTGAGGTAGACGGACTCCCGCAGTCTCTGCCATGTGAGCGCACGGTAGACGACGGCGAGAAACAGGCCACCCAAAGCACCGATGGATGCCGCTTCCGTCGGGGTCGCCAAGCCAAACAGGATGGAGCCCAACACCGACAGGATGAGGAAAGCCAGCGGCACGAATGACGTGAACACCATGACCAGAAGCTTGCCGAGCGGCACTTCCGGAATTTCACCGGGCGCAGGTTTCGGCGCGACATGCGGCTGGGCGATCGACCGGCTGACGACGTAGATCAGGTAAAGGCCCGTGAGCAGCAGACCAGGCAGAAGCGCGGCTGCATAAAGACGGACGATCGAGACACCAGATGCCGCCGCATAGACGATCAGCATGATCGATGGCGGAATAAGGATGCCGAGCGTTCCACCGGCGCAGATGATGCCCGATGCGAAGGAGTGGTCATAGCGGGCGCGCAACATGGCAGGCAGTGCGAGCAGGCCCATCAGCGTGACAACGGCGCCGACGATGCCCGTTGCAGTCGCGAAGAACATGCAGGTGATGAGCGCCGCGACGCCCAGCGACCCTGGAATATTCTTGGCTGCGATGTTCAGCGTGGTGAACAGCCGCTCGACGATATTCGCGCGCTCGACGATGTAGCCCATGAACAGGAACAGCGGGATCGCCGTGAGAACCTCGTTCGACATGACCGTATAAGTCTGGTTGACGAAGAGGTCGAAGATCCGGTTCGTGAAGAACCCGTCTATCCATAAGCGTATCTGCTCGAAGATGCTCGCATCTTCCGCAAGGCGATTATAGGTGCGCCACATGCGGGACGGATCGAAATAGGCGTAGTAGCCAAATCCGATGCCCATCGCCATAAGCGTGAAGGCGATTGGAAATCCAAGGAACACCAGGAAAATAAAAATTCCCAGCATCGCGATTGCAATTTGGGGGTCGGTCATCGAGCCGCTCCATCGGGGCCAACGCTTGGCGTTTTATCGACCGAAGTGAGATTCGGATTGGTTTCACGCGCGAGGAGTTGTTCGGTTTCCATCACGTCTTCTTCTGGCTCGCGCCAGTAGCCTTCCCGTCGGCACAAGATGCAACGGCAGACCTGAGCGATACCCTGAATGAACAGAAGGATGCCGGCTGCGACGATGATGGTCTTGAACTGGTAGATCGGGATACCGGCCGGGCTGTTGATGCTGACCTCGCCATAGCTCCACGAGCGCGAGGCGTATTTCCAACCGGCGAGAATGAGAGCCAGGATGCCCGGAAAGAAGAACAGGAAATAGAGAACGAGCTCGACCGTCGCCTGGGTCTTGGGCGTCCATGTCCGGTAGACGAAGTCGCCCCGCACGTGCCCGCCACGGGACAGTGTGTAGGCCCCGCCCATCATGAACAGCGCGCCATACATGATGAACGACACGTCGAAGGCCCAGGGCGTCGGGCTGTTGAACATGTATCGAACCAGAACTTCGTAGCCCATTCCGAATGACATCATGATGATCAGCCAGCCGAAAGCCTTGCCGAACCATGCAGATAACGCATCGGCGAAATTGATGAACCGAACCATGGGATTCCCCGGAAGGTGGGTTGAAGAAGCCCGGCAAGGTGCGAACACGATGCCGGGCTTCGATATCTTCAAGATTGCATTGAACTAGATGGCGAGCTTGCCCGGGAAGTAATGATCGTAGGCCAGACGATAGTCCGGCGCGTTCATCAGCTCGTAGTAGGTGACGCGCTCGACCCAATCGCGCTGGCTCTGCAGAACGCGCGCGATGAACTCGTCGGTCTCAAGCTGCTCTTCGATGACCCGATCCCAGCCGTCGAGCTGCGCCTGAAGGATTTCGCTCGAGGTGCGGTGAACGGTGACGCCGCCGGTCTGCAGTTCGGCAAGGTCGCGCGAGTAATTGTCGAGGGCCTTGGCGGTGTTGGCGGTGGCCGATGCTTCGACCGCATACTGAAGGATCGCCCGCAGATCCTCGTCGAGATCTTCGAAGAACGGACGGTTGATGATGAACTCGAACTGCTCGGCCGCCTGGTGATAGGAGGCGAGATAGTAGTTCTTGGCAACGTCCTGAGCGCCGAAGCGACGGTCAGACGTCGGGTTGTTGAATTCGAACGCGTCGATAACGCCACGCTCCATGGCGGGAACGATTTCGCCGCCCGGAAGCTGCGCGACGCTCATGCCCATGCCCTGCAGCAGATCGGCAGCCAAGCCCACGGTGCGGTATTTGAAGCCCTGGATGTCGCTGACGGTGTTCACTTCGTTCTTGAACCAGCCGAAGGGCTGCGCCGGCATCGGCATGCCGAGGAAGCCGACCACATCGAGACCGAGGATGTCCTGCGTCAGTTCGCGGTAGAGTTCGTCACCGCCACCGGCGTAGAACCAGGACAGCAGCGTGGTTGGGTTTCCGCCGAGAACCGGGCCCGTTCCGAACATGGAAGCACCCTTGTGCTTGCCGTACCAGTAGGCCGAAACCGAGTGTGCCATGTCGATGACACCGTCGGAAACACCGTCCATCACCTGGAAGGCGCCGACGACTGCGCCGGCTGGCAGAAGGTCGATCGAGAGACGACCACCGGACATGGCCTCGACGCGATCGGCGTAATCCTGGGCCATTTCCTGCCAGATGTCCGAGGATGGCCACGAGGTCTGCATGCGGACGACGAGCGGCGCCTGCGCGAGCACGGCCGGCGCAGCGAGCGTTGAACCGGCAGCTGCACCACCGATGACCGCAGTGCCCTTAAGGAACCGACGGCGCGATACGGTCTTTGAATCTGTTGAAGTCATTTCTCTCTCCCATTGAAGCAAGCAAGCTGTTCACGTTGTTCTTCTTGTTGGCGGCGATCATAGTCATCGCCCCTGATCAATCAACTATTTTCGCTGGCTTTTCCGCGCCAAACGCAGTGCAACCAAAGTCGTAGACACAAAGGCAGAGATCGCTGCACTGCACAAAATTCACGGCGAAGGCGATCATTTACTTCAACCGATTGAATCAACAATAAAGTCAGGAACGATTTTGTAGGAGAGAATATAGAAAGGAGCTTTGCTCGACTTTCGATGCGCGCCGCAGCATTGCAGAGCGTGAAATTTACTGCAGCGCAAAAGGGCCGCGCCCGCACCGCCTGTTTGGCGGTGCGGGCGTGATGAAGAAAACTTAGCTGTCCCGTTCGGATTCGGCCGCAGCAGGCCAGTCGGCGCCGACCAGATTTCCACCCGGATCTCCAACGCGCGCGCCGGAGGTCGTATAAGCGGTGGCCGACGTTGCCTGCCAGTTGCTGTTCAGGATGAAATTGGCGCCATAGGCCAGAACGCCAGCCGTAATCGCAGCCAAAAGGAATGTTTTCATGGTCTGTGTCCTCTCGCGGTCAATGAGGCACCGAAGCCTGGACTGACCGAACCCCCAAGATCGGTGCTGCACCCGCGCAACCGATACCATCACTGCGGAGGACCATCGCGCGACGGTCCTCCATTCATCAATAGACCATCGCCGCGGGCGACTTATTCCGCCGGAGCGACGTGTCCGCGCGGCTCACCTTCGACTGCAGTGTCACGCTCGGCGACCCAGAGCGAATGGTGTTCGCGCGCCCAGTTTACATCCACTTGCCCACTGCCCATCGCATCGAAAGCGCCTTCCATGCCGAGCGTACCGATATAGATGTGCGCCAGAATGACGGCCGTCATGACGGCTGCGATGATCGCATGCGCCAGCTGTGCCAGCTGCCAGTTGCCGGGCTCGCCCGCCAGCTGCGGAAAGAGGAGGAGCACGCCCGTGAAGGACAGGGCCGCTCCGCCGAGCACGACGGACCAGAAGATGATCTTTTGTCCGGCATTGAAGCGCTTGGCAGGCGGATGACCGCCACCCTTCAGCATACCGCCGCCGGCCTTGATCCAGTCGAGATCGATACGGCCGGGGATGTTGTCCTTGATCCAGACGACCAGCATGATCGCGATGCCGAGCATGAACGGCCAGGCGATGTAGTTGTGAACCACCTTGCCGAGTTGCGTCGCCGTGGCAAACGTGTCCGCGCCGAAAAGCGGGATCAGCACGTATCGGCCGAAGATCAGGTTGAGGCCGGTCAGAGCCAGCAGGATGAAGCACACGGCGGTCAGCCAGTGCGCAAAACGCTCGAACGAATTGAATCGCTTGATCGTGCGCCCGGCAAAGCCGTGCTCGAGGCGGATGCGTCCGCGCACGAAATAAAACACGGTCAGAAGAGCCAGCATGCCGAGAACGACGGCGGTCGTCGTCCAGTAGACCGTGCTATTGTGCGTGCCCGACCAGTTGCGGCCTTCCGGCTTGATCAGGTCGGCGGCACGCTGGTCGGGGATCGACACGCGGCCCGAGATGGCGTTACCACCCTGCAGCGCTTCCAGCAATTGCTGTTCCTGCACGGAGCGGGCCGTTGGATTGACGGGTTCCTGCGCGCCGGCCATCGGCGCTGCGAAAAAGAGAGCTGCCAGCATCGCAAGCGTGAGCGTGATGCGGGCGAAATAAGATTGAGCGACCATTTCCGGTCTCCTTACAGCCTTGCCTGGTGGCCGGTCGCGCGGGTGGCGCGGCCGGCACGCACGCGCCTTAGACGTTGATGCTTTCCTGGTAGGCCGTCTGCCAGCCCCAGGCGCCCGAACCGTAACCACGGGTGGTCACGCGCTCACGATAGATTTCGGCGATGATGTCGCCGTCGCCAGCGAGAAGCGCCTTGGTGGAGCACATCTCGGCGCACAGCGGCAGCTTGCCTTCCGCCAGACGGTTGGCACCGTATTTTTCATACTCAGCCATCGTCATGTCGGCTTCCGGACCACCGGCACAGTAGGTGCACTTGTCCATCTTGCCGCGCGACCCGAAGTTGCCGACCTTGGGATATTGCGGTGCGCCGAACGGGCAGGCGTAGAAGCAATAGCCGCAGCCGATGCACAGATCTTTGGAATGCAGAACGACGGCATCCGCAGTCGTGTAGAAGCAATCCACGGGGCAGACCGAGGCGCAGGGTGCATCGGTGCAGTGCATGCAGGCCATCGATACCGAGCGCTCGCCCGGCAGGCCGTCATTGATCGTCACGACGCGGCGGCGGTTGATCCCCCACGGCACTTCGTGTTCGTTTTTGCATGCGGTGACGCAGGCGTTGCATTCGATGCAGCGGTCCGCGTCGCAGAGAAATTTCATTCGTGCCATTTGTTCATCCTCCCCTTACGCGGCTTCGATCTGGCAAAGCGTCGCCTTGCCTTCGTGCATGCCGGTGACCGGGTCGTAACCGTAAGTCGTTATGGTGTTCACGCTTTCGCCAAGCACGATCGGGTCGGCCCCTTGCGGGTAGTTGCCGCGCTGATCTTCGCCCTGGAACCAGCCGGCGAAGTGGAACGGCATGAAGGCGACGCCCCGGCCGACACGTTCCGTCACCAGCGCCTTCATGCGGGCCCGGCTGTCGTTTTCAGGTCCCCTCACCCAAACCCAGCTTCCGTCGGCAATGCCGCGGTCGGAAGCGTCGGCCGGATTGATCTCGACGAACATGTCCTGCTGCAATTCGGCCAGCCAACGGTTCGAACGGGTTTCTTCGCCGCCGCCTTCATATTCGACCAGACGGCCGGAGGTGAGGACGATCGGGAAGGCCTGCGCGATGTTGCGGTCGACTGCTGCCTGCTGAAGCGTGCGGCCGATATTCGGCACGCGGAACTCGCGAGCGTCGTCGCGGGTCGGGAACTCGGCGACGAGATCGGGGCGCGGCGTGTAAATCGGCTCGCGGTGTTGTGGGACCGGATCGGGCAGGTTCCACGCTACAGCGCGGGCCTTGCCATTGCCGAATGGCACGCAGCCGTGAAGCATTGCCACACGTTGGATACCACCGGAGAGATCGGTCGACCAGGAAACGGCATCGACATTGGCGCCGCCCTGACGCTCGATCTGCGCCAGTTCCTCGGCTGTCAGATCAGCATCCCATCCAAGTTCGCGCAGAACTGCCATGGTGAACTCGGGGTAGCCGTCGTCGAGCTCGGCGCCCAGCGATGACGTGCCTTCCGCAAGGAGCGTCTGGCCTTCGTACTCCAGCCCGAAGCGCGGACGGAAGTTGCCGCCGCCATCCATGACGTGAAGGTTGGTGTTGTAGAGAATGTGCGTCCCGGGGTGGCGAACTTCCGGCGTCCCCCAGCAAGGCCAGGGCAGACCGTAATAGTCGCCGCCGACTTCCGGATCGTCCGCCGGCGCGCGCAGCGTCACCAGGTCGAACTTGTCCTGATTGGCCATGTGCGCCTTGAGCCTTTCCGGCGACTGGCCGCAATAGCCGGTCGACCAGCCACCGCGGTTGATTTCCCGCATGACGGATTCCGGCTGCGGCTCGGGGCCGAACTTGCCTTCGACCAGTTCGATGTTCTTGAACATCTCGTCGGCGACGCCGAGTTCCTGAGCCAGGCGATAGAGAATCCAGTAGTCGTTTGCCGATTCGAAGACCGGCTCCACGACCTTTTCGTACCACTGGATCGAGCGGTTCGAGCAGGTGCGCGAGCCCGAGCATTCGAACTGCGTCGCCGCCGGCAACAGATAGGTGTTGTCCGGCCGCGCATGCAGCGAAGCAAACGATGTCGGATGCGGGTCAACGACCACGAGAAGATCAAGAGCCTCAAGACCGGCCTTGACTTCGGCCTGGCGCGGCACGGTGTTGCCGCCATGGCCGAGAACCATCATTGCGCGAATGTTATCGCGCTGGTCGACCTGGTCCGGATCGATGGTCGCGGCGTCGAACCAGCGGGTCGAGGGAATGCCCGGCGTCTGCATGTTCTGCTCGCGCGTGCGACCCTCGCGGCCGTCTTTCGCCGGCACTTCGTCGAAGCGCGAGACGAAATACTCGTAAGGCACATCCCAGACGCGGGACCAGTGGCGCCAGCCACCCTCAGCCAAGCCGTAATAGAGCGGCAGGTTGGTGATATCGAGGCCGAGATCCGTCGCGCCCTGCACGTTGCAGTGGCCACGGAAGATGTTGGCGCCCATGCCGTTGCCGCCGACATTGCCCGTTGCCAGAAGCAGGTTGCAATAGGCGCGCACATTGGCCGTTCCGACCGTGTGCTGCGTGCCGCCCATGCACCAGATGAAGGTGGAGGGCTTCTGGGTCGCGAAGGTTTCAGCGACCCGGCGCAGCTGCTCGCCCGGGATGCCGGTCACGCGCTCGACGACTTCCGGGGTCCACTTGTCGCATTCGGCGCGGATCTGGTCCATGCCGTGGACACGGGCATCGATGAAGTCCTGGTCTTCCCAGCCATTGGCGAAGATGTGGTGCATGATGCCCCAGATCACCGCGATGTCGGTGCCGGAGCGCATGCGTACATATTCGGTTGCGTGAGCGGCGGTGCGCGTGAAGCGCGGATCGAGAACGATCACGTTCGCGCGCTGCTGTTCCTTGCCCGACAGAATGTGCTGCAACGAGACGGGGTGCGCCTCGGCGGCGTTGGAGCCCATGAAGATGATGGTCTTGGAATTGCGGATGTCGTTGTAAGAATTCGTCATCGCGCCGTAGCCCCAGGTGTTGGCAACACCTGCGACCGTGGTGGAGTGACAAATGCGCGCCTGGTGGTCGACCGAGTTGGTGCCCCAGAAGGCCGCCAGCTTGCGGCAGAGATAGGAGCCCTCGTTCGAGAACTTCGCCGAACCGAGCCAGTAGACGGAATCAGCACCAGACTCTTCGCGGATCTCGCCGAGCTTCGCGCCGATTTCGGAGAAGGCGTCATCCCAGGAGACGCGCACCCATTCGCCGTTCTGCTTCTTCATCGGATATTTGAGGCGGCGGTCGCCATGGACCAACTCGCGCACCGATGCACCCTTGGCGCAGTGGGTGCCGCGGTTGATCGGGCTTGCCCAGGATGGCTCCTGGCCCGTCCACACGCCGTTCTGCACCTCTGCCGTGACCGTGCAGCCGACCGAGCAGTGCGTGCAGATGTTCTTGCGGACTTCGATTTCCACGCCTTCCATCGTCGGGCCGGCTTGCGCCTTGCGGATCCCGCCCGCGCCGAGCGATCCGATGGCTGCAAGGCCGCCGACGGCGATGCCCGAGCGCTTCAGGAACGACCGTCGGTCGAGTGCGGCGGATGCGAGCCCGGCCACGACGGATTGCAGTTTGCTGCGCGAAGCTGCGCCGGCTTTACGTTTGACGAGCATGACGCCCTCCCCTCAGTAGCGGTTGGTGCGGTAGAAAGCCTTGACGTGGTCGGTTTCCTGATAGCGCGCCTTGCGCTTCTCATCGTCCGCTTCCTGTGCAGCGGCTTCCTGAACGCCACCGGTGCCAACGGCAACCGCGGCAGCAGCGGCACCCACACCGGCAAATGCGCCGAGGAAACCGCGGCGCCCGAGACCCTTCTGGTCGTCCTGGATCGTCATCTCAATCTCCCATCGGGGCTCTTGCCCCACAGTTCAAGTTCAGTCTTTTGGGCCGCTTTCGCGACCGGTCGAGTTCAGTCTTTTAGGCCGCATTCGCGGCCGGCACTCAATCAGGCGGCGTCCATGGCGAAGGCTTCGCGCTCCACGGCCATGAAGACAGATCCGACTTCCGCCACGTGACGGTAAAAGAATGCTGAAGGCGCGGTCTTCAGATCGGCGAAAAACTGATCAACCCACGGCGCCAGATGCCAGCGAAAGAAATCGACCTCGCTGACAGCATCGGCGGGGACGTCACCGGTCGCCAGCGCCGCCATCACGTCGCACAGCGTCGCGATGTGGTCTTCCGGGTCGAAGAGACCCTCAGCCCGCTCCAGGCCGAGCTTGGCCATGTCGTGGCGCACCGCGGCGAGCGGGCGCTCGTTCAGGAACCCGGTGAGATAGAACGACCCGTAGGGCAGAAGCTCGCCACGACCGACGCCGACGAAGAGCGAGAAGAACTCGCGGTCGACAGCAATAGGATCCGCCTCATTCGCAGCCGAAGCCAGCGCGGTATGGGCCGAACCGAGCGGCGTCTCGTCGCCGCGCAACTGCGAAAGGTCCGACAGCAGGTCGGCGCTGGGCGCACCACGCAAAAGCGCCGCGAGTAGCCGGTATTCCTGCGCGCGCAGAAAATCGACTTCGTCGGCTTTGACGTTACCCGCCCGTGTTCTTTCGACTGCGCTCAACGCGCCGCGCTCCTCTAACCCTGGAAGATCGGGATTCGATCCCAACCATTTCTTGTTGTTACAAAACATGAGGGAACGCAACGCCGCGTGCAACCATTGCGGCAATGCGTCAAGTCCGTGAAATTCCTGATAAAAACGCACAGGATTTAGGTCTTATACGATTGCTTCAGCGGAAAACGACATCGCATAATCCTGCAAACTCCTGCGATTCATCCGGTGTTTTCCTTAGAGCAGCGTTCGACGTAGAGCGTGCATGACCAGACATATCGCGAGTGTTCACTGATCAGCGCGGAATGGCGCTTCCATGTCGTCTCCGGGGGGCAATATCGCCTGGAGCGCTGTCAGTGTCCGGCACGGTCACCTCGGCATCTGCGACGAAAGTCGTATCCTGTGGATTATTGGTGACAGTGTCCGTTTCCGCCTGATCCTGTGGAAATTCAATGGTCGTTTCTATCTCTTCGGCTGCATCTTCGGCGACCTGCGGTGATTTTTCGCTCAGCGAAGGCTCATCCGCTGGTTCCGGCTTCTTCTGCAGGAACTTGTCGACCATTCGCAGTGCTTCGCCTGGCGACAGTGTTCCGGAGTTGCCCGGCACGCCGCCTGCGACATTCCAGTCATAGGCGTAGTCGCGAGCGACATCGAGATAGCCGGAAATCTTCGGATTGAGCATCCAGACCTTGCGCAAAGCGGCCTGCCGCAGAGCTTTGGGCACGCCCTTGCGCAGGAAGAGCTGCAATTCCTCACGCGATGTGACCGTGTCCAGCGGCGGAAGCGCCTCGATCTCTTCCTGGGTTAGGGTCTCTTCTGGAGCCACATCGCCGGCAAGTGGCGCATCAGCCTGCCCTTCGACCTGGCCCCGGATCACCGTACCATCCGTCTCGGCGCCGCCGGCGTCGTTCGACCCGACCTCAAGATCGGTGGCAGGCTCTTCCTCGACCGCTGCACCGCGCTTGCGGCGCGACCAGCGTGACAGGAAGCCGCCGTCCTCGTCCTTGCCGCTCATCGCCTCTTGCTCCCGGTCATGGCAGAAATTCGTCCTTGTCTAGCACGCGCTTGCCGCCGCGGGTCAGCGCATCGGGATCGGCGCGCTTGCGCTTGCGCTTCACGAAAACCTCTTCCTTGTAGTGGAGCGACATGAAGCCCTCCACCCACAGGGCGACGCTCGGCGGCATCGGCAATGCAGCAACGACGAGTGCTTCGTCACCAGCCCGGGCCTCGCCTTCGTAGGGATCGGCGGTCAGCATCACGACACCCTTCGGGTCGTCGGGGCGCATCGCCACCCACAAAGTCGGCTTGGCGAACAGATTGTCGCGATAATGCGCCGCTTCGCCCGAATAGAGCATCAGCTGAAAGTCGCCCGCATAATAGAGCTCGACGTCGCCGGGCGGGCTCAAGCGTTCGCCCGCTGGCGTCGCCGGCACGTCGGGAAGGACCGAGTGCGGGGCGAAGCCTCGCTTGCCCCATCGTGTCACCGGCTTCCTGGACACGGTGACGATGCCGAGACGACAGAAGAGCTTTGGCATGGGTCTCCTTTCCGACAGCGACGGTGTCGCTGTGTCATGTTCACGCGGCCGGCCGGTCCTCGGCGAGCGGCAGACCGGTGACGAGATTTTGAGGCTTCAGCCGCACGGTCTTATCCGGGCTCATCGTCATCAGAAGATAGACCGGCCCTTCCGACTGCCTTTGCTCCCCCTCGTCCTCGGCAAAATCCAGCCGGAACAGGCCGATCAGGCGCTCTGTCAGATCCGATGGTACCTCTTCGCCGCGCCAGAGCCGATTTCCAAGTGCCGTGGCATCCTGATCGAGACCGACGAACCAGCGGAAGTCCACTTCCTTGACGTCGATCAAAGGCTCGATCGTCACCTTCGTCCCGAGCAGATGGTGGATGAAGACGGTGAGTGCGACGGCAAGGCCCGTGCGGCTTTTCGGATCACCCCCGAAATTGAGCGCCATGGAGTGCGCGTCGGATCGGCTCCAATAGGTCCAGGCGTTGTCTTCGTCGAGCACGTCGAGTTCGCTTCCCGGCTCACCGGCGAACATCGCGGCCAGGGGCTTGTCGTGCTGCTCGCGCTCGCGCTCTTCGACCAGCTCCTGATCGGCCAGCAACAGTGCACCCTCCCGCACGGACGCGCGCTGCGGCCTGAACATCAGTTCGGCGGCGCGCAGCACGTAGGGGTCGCTACAGCCTTCCAGCGCATTGCGCAGGATGAGATGGACCAGCTGGTTCAGGAAGAGCGGCGGCACCGGCATGCGCTCCCTGACGATCGCCAGATAGGCGCCCTCGATGGTCTCCTCCCGAATGAGGAGGTCGCGGTAGGCGATGAGGAACTGCCAGTTCTCACGCGCATCGGCATCCGCGATGGAGGCGATCGTTGCGGCGTCGACTGCTGCGCGCGGTGAAGCCTTCAGCTGCTGATAAAGCGCGCGCTCCACCACGCACGCATCTTCCGGCGGCACGATCTCCGGCCGCGCCAGATAGGTCAGCAGCAACTCGTCGGTCACCGAAAGCCGCCCATCGTCGCGACGCCGCACCATGTGATGGCCGCTGGATACCCAAAATTCCCGCACGTACTCTATTCCTTTCCAAGCGACAGAAGATCGACTTGCTCTTCCGGCTGGTCTTCGTCGTCATCCGTTTCGATCACCAGGAAGGCGCGATCAAGACCCTTCAGCCCTGGCCCCGCCATCGTCGTTTCGGCGCGTGGACGCAAGGTGCGGAACCGCTCGCGGATCTGGCCGTCCTCTTCCGCGCGGTGAAGCGCCAGCAATGTGCCGATCGCATGGTCACGGCAGAGATCGGCTGCAAAAGCGATTTCTTCCCGCGCAGCCGGCAGCGCCACTTCCAGGCTCGGCGCCCCGCATTGGCTGACGAGTTGCGCGGCAAGGCTGTGGGTCGCCTCTTCCACCTCGTTGTCGACAACCTCCGAAACGACCGCAAGCGTCGAGTGGCCGAAGCTCTCGATCCCGAGAAAGCCCGCCCGAAAAGCGGTGCGCTGCTTGGGTCCAAGATCGGCGATCTTCGCGCCATGGAACAGAAACGTGCCCGCGACCGCCCATTCGCCGGGCTCCGCCGCCTTTGCGAACACGAAGGTATCGGACGGATCCATCCGGATCGTGCGGGGCAGCTTCATCGGTGCGCTCATAGAAGCGGCGCCTTGCGGACAGGGTCGTACCAGCGACAGGCGGCGAGGCCGTTCGACAGGCTTTGACGGGTCGGCGCAGCACCGGGCTCGCCACGCTGCAGGAGATCGCCGCGGCCGTCGATCATCCAGTCGCGGTCGGTATTGGCCTGCAGGCGCTCCAGATAGGCCGTCGTCACGGCGGACATGCCCTCGGTCGCCATTGCGTCGAAAGCGCGCATCAGGTGGCGCGTGAAGCTCTCGATGATCGCTTCCGGCGGATCGAACTCTTCTTCGACGAGCGATGTCGAGCCAGGATAGGCCCCCGGATCGGCAAGGCTCGGCCGGGCATGGATCAGTTCGACGGAAAAGACCATCCACTCCGGCACATCGTCATCACCGGTGCCTTCAGGCGCGGCGAGCCGCGCTCCACCCAAGCGGGCGAGGTCGAAGAGAAATTCATCCGGCCAGGCGAAAGCGACCTGCCGTTCGGGCACGCAATGGAAGGCAAGCGAATCACCCATCGCAGCCATGCCGGCGAAAAAGGCGAGGCGCGCAGCGACCAGCGGCTTGTCCGGTTCGAGCACGATAGCCAGTGCCACTGTTTCCTCCGAGATCGCATAAACCAGCGTTCCGGCGCCCGATTGCGCGGCAATTCGGCACGCATGGGCATGGACGTCGCTTGGATCAGCGATCAAAACGGCTTCGAAAAGCGGCGGGAGGACCAATGCACCCTCCCCGGCTGCACTCAGCATTCGTGACATTCCTCTGGGGCTAAGTTAGAACCGCTCAAAAGTAAGGGTGCCCGATGGGGCAATGCAAGGCCGGAACCGGCGTCATCGCACGCGGACGACTGGCCTGGAGGTTTGACGGAATGACAGAGACGAGGCGCCGCGCTTCAGAGCGCCGTGTATTCATCTGCTCGTGCGAAAAGACAATGGCGCTGGACGAAGGATCGATCGCGCGCGGATGCGCAGGCAGCTTCGAGCGCGCAGACCAGTTGTGCCGTCACGAGAGCACTCGGTTTGCTGCGGCTCTGCAAGATGGCGGTCCCATCACCGTCGCCTGCACACAGGAAGAGCCGCTCTTTGCCGAAATGGCCGAGGATGCCGGGTTCACCGGCGCATTGTCCTTCGTCAACATCCGCGAACAGGCGGGTTGGTCCGCCGAAGGACGCCAAGCAGGCCCCAAGATGGCAGCACTTCTCGCCGCTGCGGCGGTCGACATGCCGCCCATTTCGACGGTGTCGCTCGAATCGCAAGGGGTAACGCTCGTCCTTGGCCGCGACGAAACCGCGATCGAGGTGGCGGCACGGCTTGCCGATCATCTCGACATCACCGTGCTCCTCGTCGATCCGAAGGACGTGACGCCGCCGGCAAAAACGGTGTTTCCCGTGCTGAAGGGCCGGGTTCGCAATGCGTCGGGTCATCTCGGCGCGTTCGAGCTCACCATCGACGACTATGCGCTTCCGTCGCCCTCATCGCGCTCGAAGCTGATCTTTGGTGTCGCGCGCAATGGCGCGGAATCCAGCTGCGACCTCATCATCGATCTGACGGGCGACCGGCCTCTCCTTTCCGCGGACGACCTGCGTGACGGCTATCTCCGCGTCGATCCGCGCGACAATGCGGCCATCGAGCGGCTGATCCTCAAGGCATCGGGCCTTGTCGGCATCTTCGACAAGCCGCGTTACGTGACCTTCGATGCGTCGATCTGCGCCCATTCCCGCTCGACGATCACCGGATGCACCCGCTGCCTCGATCTTTGCCCGACCGGCGCGATCACGCCGGCCGGCGACCATGTCGCGATCGACGCAGCAATCTGCGCCGGATGCGGCCAGTGCGCCGGCGCCTGCCCGACCGGGGCCGTTTCCTACGCGCTGCCGCCTGTCGATGCCGTCACGGAGAAACTGCGCGTCATGCTCTCGGCCTATTTCAAGGCCGGCGGCACGAGGCCCGCGATCCTGCTGCATGATGGCGACCACGGCGCCCCGCTCATCGATGCGCTTGCGCGCTTCGGCCAGGGCTTGCCGGCGCGGGTGATCCCGCTGCTTGTCAACGAGATCACGCAGGCCGGTCCGGAACTTCTGGCTGCTGCCGTCGCCTATGGCGCAGACCGTGTGTTCCTCGCATCCCGGGCCAGGCCGAAGCACGATCTGTCGGGCCTGACGGCCATCCTGGCGATGACCAACCGCATCTTCTCCGAACTTGGATACGGCGATGATCTTGTCCAGCTGATCGAGACGGATGATCCGGACCAGCTTGGCGAGGCGCTTGCAGCCCCTGGTGCGATGCCCGCCCGCACGGCGGTGCCGGCGAGTTTCCTTCCGCCGCCGGAGAAGCGCGGGCTGCTCGAACTCGCTTTCCGCGAACTGCATCGCGCAGCGCCCTCACCAGTCGACGTGATCGCACTCGAGCGCGGTGCGCCTTTCGGCGGCATCGAGGTGGATGTCGATGGCTGCACGCTATGTCTCTCCTGTGTATCCGCCTGCCCCGCCAATGCGATCACCGACAATCCCGACCGTCCGACGCTGCGCTTTTCCGAAAGCCTCTGCGTCCAGTGCGGGCTTTGCGAAGCAACCTGCCCGGAAGATGTCATCACGCTTGCGCCGCGGCTCGATTTCACGGCCTGGGCAGAGCCCAAGCGGCTGCTGAAAGAGGAAGAACCGCATCACTGCATCGAATGCGGCAAGGCATTCGGCACGCGCTCGACGATCAATCGCGTGATCGAGAAGCTCGAAAGCCACTGGATGTTCTCAGGACCGGAGGGCGAACAGCGCCGTCGGGTTCTGGAAATGTGCGAGGACTGCCGCGTGGCAGTCGTCGTCAAGGAAAGCTTCGATCCGCACCAGGCCGAGACGCGTACGGTCCGCACCACGGACGACTATCTGCGCGAACGCGAAGAGCGGAACCAGAGCCGGCATTGAGAGGCTACCGGGTCCGCTCCTCCAGAAACTCCATGAGCGCTGCGCGATCGGCGGGATCGGTGATCCGCTGCTCGGGCATCTTGGTGCCGGGCGTGTAGTGGTTTGGGCCGACATCGAAGAGCTCGGACACCGTTTCTGGGGTCCAGACGATGTCCATGCCTTTGAGTGCTTCTGAATAGTTGTAGCCCTCGGCAGTGCCGATGCGGCGACCGAAAATGCCGTGCAGCGTGGGGCCGGCGCGATTGCCGGCATCCTCCGACAATGTGTGGCAGGCCTGGCAGGCGGCAAAGACCTGTGCGCCTCGGCTGCCGCCGAAATCCTCGGTCGTTTCGCCTGCTTCGGTCCGGTTCAGCCGCTCCCCGGTCGCCGCATCCCACTGGCGGATGACGCGGTCCCCGCCGCCTGCAAAAAGACTGCCGTCGCCGGGATCGAACGCCAGCGACCACACCGGGCTGTCGGCGCCCTGCAGCGTGAGGCGCACCGAGCCGCTTGCCCGGTCCACCAGCCAAATCGAGCCGTCGATCGCGGCGGAGGCGATCGTTGCCTCGTCCGGCGAAATGGCAAGTGCCGTTACGGGAACAGGCGTTGTCTCGATCTCGTGGAGCGCGCCGTCCAAGGTTCGGATCCGAAGCCGACCATCGACACCGGCGGCGACGATCGTTCCGTCATTTGAGATCGCGAGCGCATTCAGCGGTGCATTGACCGAGATCACTTCCGCAGGCCCATCCTGCATCGGCCATATCCGCAGTGTTGCATCATATCCCGCCGTCACCGCCCGGCCGTCGGGCAGGAAAGCGACTGCGTTCACGTTGCCTTGGTGACCGGTCAGCGAGCGATAAGCACTGCCGTCGAGTGGCGTGAGCCGCGCCGTTCCGTCCCACGACGCCGAGGCGACGATCCTGGAGTCTGCCGACAGGGCGAGGCTCGCCACCGGGCCATCATGCCGGCCAAGCTTGCGCGGTTCGCCATCGGCATTCCAGACGACGAGGCGGCCATCCTGGCCGCCGGTGACCATGCCGCCGCCGGGCAACAGCGCGACCGTGTTGACCGATTCGTCGTGGCTGCGGAGCACGGACACAGCGGCGCCTGTGTCGCGGTTCCATAAGATGGCGGTCGTATCGAACGAACCGGATAGGATCTGCGATCCATCGGTCGAGACGGCCAACGCTCGTATCGACCCGCCATGGCCGCGAAAATCGGCGGCCGCCGGCAAGGTCAGAAGCGGTGTTGCCAAAAAAACGGCCACAGCGGCCCCGACGATCCATCGCATTGCGCATATCTCTCCGAAAGACGGCATGTTGGCCGGCTGGCCGCGCGCGTCAACCCTGGGGCTGCCGCTACCTTCGGTCAGTGTTCGCGCTGAAGAAGGCCGCGGTCGCGAGCGGCGAGGGCTGCCTCGGCCCGCGTCTTGATGTTGAGCTTGCGATAGATGGACTTCACGTGGGTGGATGCGGTGTTTTGCGAAATCGTCAAAGTCTTCGCCACCGCGTTCAGCTGAAACCCCCGGCCCAGAAGGGTGAGCACCTCCTCCTCGCGCGCGGTCAGCGCTGCATCCGGCACCATGCGCGCGTTCAGGGATTGCAGCGCCGTCATGACGTGGCGCGCGACGGCGGGCGAAAGCGGCGGCTCGTCGTCGATGATGCGCTTCATCAGCTGGATGAACCGTTCGGTGTCATGGTGCTTCAAAAGGTAGCCCCGTGCACCGGCGGAAATCGCATCGAAGATCTGCTGCGCGTCATCGAAAATCGTGGTGATGACAGGCGCGCAGTGGCTGTCGCATGCGTTGATCTCCTCGATGAGATCGATGCCCGATCCATCCGGCAGGCCGATATCGATCAGGACGAGATCGAATGCTCCGGGAAGTCCATGCGCCCGCGCCCACGCCACGGCATTGCGCAGGCATCGCCGCGCATCTTCAAGACACGTCGCCTCGCTGACCTGCGCGCCTGGGAACCCGGCAGCGACACACTCCACCATCCATTGCCGGGCGCGGGCGTTGTCCTCGATGACCAAAACCCGCTCTACCTTCATGCGGCGACGGCTCCAACCGAGACCGGCAGGCTGATGGTCGCGATGAAGGCATTCGGCGTGACCTGATAGTCGAATTGGCCGCCGGTCTGGCGGGCGCGCGCGGCGATGTTTTCAAGGCCATTGCCGGAGAACGCCCGTCGGTTTTCCTGCGACGCCGCGCCCGGCAGCGTGTTTTCCACCGTGTGCACGAGACGATCGCCGAGAAGCTGCGTCGTCACGGCGATATCCGCGCCCGGCGCGTGCTTGATGACATTGGTCACAAGTTCGCGGTGCGCCGAGGTGAAGTTGCGGAACACCAGATAAGGCAGGACGAGACCCGAACGGTCGGCCTCGGACAGCGGCCATTCGACGGTGCCGTCATCCAGCCGTTCCATCGTCTCGGCGCGCAGTTCCGCGATGATGTTTGCCAGCGTCTCGCGTCGGTCCGAAAGGCCTCCGACGATTTCGCGGATGTCGCCAAGCGCATTGCGCACCATCTGGCGTGCATCCGTGTCGTCGGTGGCGCGCAGGCTCGACAGAAGCCGTGCACCGACACTGTCATGCAGATCGCGGCCGATGCGCCCGCGCTCTTCCTTCACGCCCCGATCATAGGCATCACGCTGTTCTTCCGCCGCTGCGACCAGCCGTGCAAAGTCCTCGACGACCGCAAGATGCGGCGCTCCGAAGAGGGCGCGGCCGCGCTTAGGGTGACGCAACCGCAGCGGAGGCGACCAGTCATAAGCCGGTAGGACGAGTGTCGCCCCGTCATCCCCGATGACAGGCCGTTGCCCGAGATCCTCCGGCGTATCCGCGTGCAGCGGCTCGAAATAATCGACCAGCGCCTGCCGCCACCGCTCGGCACGCGCTTCGCCCGAGGTCTGCAGCGCGATTTCCGTCGAGGCACGATAGAGCGCCAGCGGATCCAGTTCCTTGCGGGCCATGTACCGGGCCATAAGGAAATTGCGCACAGGCAGGTAAAGCAGTCCGACGAGCACCGCCGTGATGCCGAGCGATACCGCCGGCGTCAGCGCCAGCATGCCGATCAGGGTAAAGTCGATGGCGGCGAACAGAAACGCGGCGAGCACGTAGGTGAAGATCGAAAACGCCCAGCGATCGAGCTCGAAAAGCCGGTACCGCGTCAGCCCGAGCGCGACACCGAGATAGATCAGGACGAAAAACCCGAATGCGTAGCCTTGCGGCAGAACGACGTTCAGCCCCACGAGCAGCGGTACCGCGACGAGCAGAACGAAGGCACCAGCGCCCAGGATGACACTGACGCCCAGCCATGTGAGCGCACGGCGGGCCGGCAGATCGCGCCGCGTCGCGACATATTGCGCGCCGGTCAGAACGATGATCGCAATCATCTCGCACAGGATACCGAGGTAGCCGACCGTGCCGAGGCCGACGTCGTAGAAAATCCGCAGATGGGTCGCGAAGATCCACAGGACGAAGAGGCCGATCAGACCGTTGGTGAGACGCGCGATTTTCAGATCGACCGGATAGCGGGCGAAAAGCCCGATCATGCCGATGCCGAACGACATCGCGCCGATGTTGTTCAGGATGGTTAGGCTGCGAAAGACCGGTTCGGACAGCGCGATTTCACGGGTCGAATAGGCGGCCGCGCTGAAGACAGCCAGACCGACCCCATATCCGGCGAAGGCGAAGAAGCGGACTTTGCCGTCTCTCGGACTGAGGCACTGGACCCAGGCTCCGATGACGCAAATGATGACGGCGCAGGCGATCTGGTACCAGAAAGCGAACGGCAAAGCCGATATCGGTCGCCATGCGGTTGCCTGAACTGCGATCGATCGCTGTTCCTGACCCGGCTCGGCAACCGTTACGGCAACCGGTCCGGCGGACAGCACGCCATGCAGTTCACCCTGCCGATCGACGAAGCGATCATAGGTCGCATAATCGAGGGTGTCGGGCTCATCGATCAGGTCAAGCGGCTCGAGCAGGATCGCGGCCGCCGGATCGTCGACGGGTGCGATCGAAATCAGCCGCAAACCGGGTGAGATGCCTGCAACTGCGGCTGGATTGCTGGAGCCTGCAACCAACACGGCGCCGGCGTCGTCTTCCAATTCGAGAAGCAACCCGAGATACGGATTGCGCATGGCGACAAGCATTGTCAGCGCTGTCACCAGCGCGACGATCGTCAAGGCCAGTGAAAAGCGCTGAACCAGCGTCACAAGCGAAATACGGCGCCCCGGCACCGCCCCCAATCAATCCCCAATTCGAAGTCTAGAGCCAACACTTGCGACCACTCAACTGAATTCTCGCATTTTCTAAAATTCCTTGGTCAACGTAATGTCGAAGCCGAGCTTGTCGTAATCGTAGAAGACCACGTTGCTTGACTGGTCGTAGTAGCTGATGGCCAGTTGGGGGGTGAAACCGTGGAACTGCCAGTCCCGCTTCACGAAGCCGCTGCGCAGCTCGAAGTAGTCGTCCTTGCGCGGCTCGGTCATTCCGGGAAAATCGGCTTCATAGTCACGCTTGCCGACCTTGGCCTGCAGGGATGCGGTGATGCCGTAGGCAAACTGCCGGGTCGTACCGATTTCTACGAAGGCGCCGTCAAAGGCGTTGTGGGGCCGCCCGTCCACCTCTTCCCACTCGCCGCCGGCTCCCGCGAAGACCGAGAATGCGGCGCTTGAATAGTAGCTCAGCCTGCCGCTTGCCCGGACCGTCTCGGCTGCCGCAGATGGGATATCGTCATAGGTTCGATCGATGAAGAGCAACTCGCCGGACGCGATCAGCTTGGGCATCAGAGCCTGGCTGCCGAAGATGCGGCCGCCCATGCCGTAATCCGACGGTGTGGTCGAAAGCCAGCGCCGGTCGGCGATGAACTCCGCGCTCAACATGCGGCTTGCCGTGCGGTAGCGCATGCCGACGCGCAGATCGCCGACCAAAGTGTCGAAATCCTTGCCGGAATAATCCGAAAACACGGCCGATCCAGCGGTGTAGAGCGTGAACTGCTCGTTCAGCGCATGCGAGTAGCCGGCATTTAGACCGGCGCGAACGCCTATGCCTGACTGCGCCCGCCCGCCTTCATCGATCGTGAAGGGCAGGCCGCCGAGCATGACCTGCGTGCCCGAGCTTCCATTGTTGACATTGGTGCTGGGCGCAAAGGAGATGAACCCGCCCACAGTGAACGGCCGGTTTGCGTCCAGTGCGTCGATGAAGCTTTCGAACCGTTCGCGGGACGTGCGGTCGCTGCTGGATTCCGCAAGCAGGCGAAGATGATAGGTGGCCCCGGTCGCATTGCCCTGCCGCGCGAGAATGCGTGCAAGATGCATCCGAACGAGATCGAACTCCGGCCGTTCCGCGAGGATCGTCCGCGACAGCTGTTCCGCTTCGGCAAGTTCGCCTCGTCGCTCCAGAACGATCGTCTGAAGAAAGGCTGCCTGATAGCCGAGGTCGCCTTCATCGAAGCGGGAGTTGGCGAGCAGCAACTGCGCGGTATCCAAATCCCCCCGCTCGATAAAACCACGAATGGCCTGAATGCGCTCGGCCTGGGTGAGGTCGCCGTAGCGCGCGGCAGGCGAAGGCGAGGCGGTCGACCCGCCTTCGCCTGCCACTTCCCCCGGTGTCGCCAAAGCGAGCGGAATGGTGACGAACAGGACGATCAGCACCCAGATGCTGAGCATCCGGACGCTGCCGCGCGGCAGCGTCCTCGTTCTGCGCGGGCACGGTTTGTGAAGGGTGGCGGCCACGGCCATGGGCCCCGCTTGCCGCTACTGCTTCACCGCGCCGATCACGCCCTGGAAGACATAATCGCTCGCCCCACCCTCGAGCGTGGCATTGCCTTCGATGGACACCGCGGCCACCGTCTCGCGGCCGGCATTGCCGAAGAAGCTGCCAATGGCCTCGCCATTCGATACGGTGCCGACCGCCGCTCCCTGCGCATCGACGAGCCGCGCGGTGCCCGCATAATCGGCACCGGTGATCGTGGCGTCGATCGCCATGCCCGTGATCGTCGGCGCCACATCGACGACGTTCTGGCCGAGATTGGTGAAGGCCCGCAATTGGCCGCCGGTGATGCCGCCGGTCACCTTGCCGGCTGCGAAATCGGCAGCGAGCGCGACGGTGGCGTTGTTGTCGAAGCCGAAATTCTCGACCGAGCCATCCGGTCGCGTATAAACCGACTGGCCGCTTTCGAAAAAGCCCTTGTAGCTCGCCGTGCCTGAGGTCGGCATGTTGGTGGTGGCATTGCCGACATAGCCAACGCCGTAGTTCGCCGCCGTATCGCCAGCGTTGCCGTCGCGGTAGCGGATGGTGGTCGCGTCCGACAGCACAATCTGCTCGGTGGCGCTGACATTGTAGACGCTGACGCTGCTGATCGCCGCGTTGGCGCTTTCAACCTGCGGATCGCCAAAGTTACCATTCTCGAAATAGACGTTGCCCTTGGCATCGGTCAGGCCGATGATCGCTGCACCGCCGGCGAGGGTTCCGTCAGCCGATGCGGAAATCAGGGCCGGTGGTGCGATACCGGCGGCGCCCTGGTTGTTGTTGGGGCTCGGATCTTCTTTCGCAGAGCCCGAAATACCTACACCGCCAGCGGCGGTGCGATCGAGCGCCACGGCCGAGGTGGCAGGCGTATCGAGCTGCGGCAGCTGATTGAACGAGCTGACGGTCGAAGTGACATTGGCTGGAAGGCGCACGGCGAGCATGCGGCCTTGTGCCGTGATCGGCAGCGAGCCACCGGCGGATGCACCTCCGCCACCGCCTGCTCCCGCTCCACTGCTGCTGCCGGAACTACTGCATGCGGCCAATGCCGATGCCATCCCGAGAACCAAAAGTCTTGCCACTGGCTTGTTCATCCATCTGCTCCTGTTGATTGTTTCAAGCAGGTGGATTCATGCAATTTCCCCAGCCCCCTGCCCGGCTGCGCCTGCTCGACGATCTATCGAGGTCGGCGCTGCCATTGGCGGGAATACAATCACGGCGAAAATCGACCCGCTATCACCTGAACAGGTGAGGTCGGCGAGGAATGGCGCATCCGCTCAGTCGGCGTCGTACCCGGTCATTTCGAGGTAGCCCTTGCCTTCATGGGTGCCCGAGAACCGGATCGGGCCTTCCCAATAGGCAAACGTCGTCGCCATCCAGCTCTGCGGGTTGAGCGCCTCGGTGATGATTTCGAAATCGCGCGACGGAATTTCGAGACGCCATTGCGTCGGCACGATGCGCCCGTCGATACCGGTCGTACCGAGCGGCGTCATGGTGATCGCGTCATTGGCGAGCGGCGACGCGGTGCCATCCGGGGTGAACCAGGTGCCGGAATAGTAGCTCGATCCATCTTCCGACCGCACCTGAAACAGCATCAGCTTCTCATCGCCCGGCAAATGCAGCGAGAACCAGTCCCAGCCCTCCTGGTCGTCCGCCAGCGGCTGGCTCGACCATTCGCGGTCCAGCCACGCGGTGCCCGTGACGGGGATCTCTTCACCGTCTACGGTGATCGTCCCTTCGGCCCGATAGAATGGCTGGCTGTAATAATAGGATGCCTGGCCGGCATCGGATTTGACGCTGTACCCGGCCTCGCCTTGGAGAACCGGCGGGCGCTCGGTGCGCAGCGTCATTGCGTAGCTGAAATCGTCTCCGGTCGCATTGACCGAGACATTCGCCATCGTGTCGCCGTTTGGTGCCTGTTCGGCAGCAACATCTCCGGCGAGCGCCCAATCATCGATGAACGCCTCGAATGGAGCGGCAACGACACCGGCCTGGCCGATGCCGCCACGGGCAAATTTTTCGGCGCTGAAATGGCGCTCTCCGGTCGTCAAGCCAGCATGGCCCATCCAGAGCGCGCTGCTTTCCCAGCCCTCGCCCTCTTCGCCGGGCGCCAAGGCCTGGCGGAACAGGGTCCATTGCAGGCCGTAATCGTTACCGTCCGCATCCTCCAGATTGGCGGTGACGTACCACCATTCGATGCGAAAACCCTCATGTGGGCCGTGATCGGTCGGGAACGAGAAGGTGCGGCCGGGTTCGACGCTCCGGTAACCTGCCGCATCGGTGCCAAGCCCCGCAAAACCCTGCGCAAATGCGGGTGTGGAGAGAGCGAGCAGCATGACCAGCAAGGCTCTAACGTTCATCGGCGAACACCTTGAGCAGTTTCGTTGGCGGCATGCGGCGCAGGCTGAGGGCTGGCCATGCGGCGGCAGCGATTGCCGTGATCAGCGCCAGAACGATGAGCCGAAGCCATTGTTCTGGAAAGACGTAGACCGGCAACTGCCAGCCGAACGCTTCTACGTTGATGACATTGGTGAGGATCCAGGCCACCGCCAGACCGAGCGGGATGGCAAGCAGCGCCGTCAAAAGGGCGAGCGTCGCGGCCTTAACCAGTTCCATCCCCGCGAGCTTCCGCCTCGTAAGGCCCAGAGCCCAAAGCGGTGCAAGCTGCGGAAGCCGCGCATCGGCGAGCGTCAGCAGGCTGGCCAGAAGCGCGATGCCGGCAACGATCAGCGTCAGCGTATTGAGCGCGAGCGTGACGGCGAAGGTGCGATCGAAAATGCGCTGCGAGATATCCTTGATGGTGCGCTGGTCGACCACTTCCACCGAGCCCGCACCGAACGCCGCCGTCAGATCGTCCATGACGGCATCGACAGCCTCCGGCGCAACGCGCACGGCGAAATTGCCGCGCTCGGCGTCTGGAAAGCGGGCGACGAGTTCGTCCACCGCGATCATGATCTGACCGCGCGGATTGCCATAGTCCGAATAGATCGCCGCAACGGTGCCTGCCCAGTCGCCACCGGGCGCGGCAATGTCGATCGGGTCGCCGGGGGCCAGCGCAAAGCGGCGTGCCAGTTGTTCGCTGACAAGCACCGCCCGCCCGGCCTCCGCCTCGCTCCAGGCATCGGGAAGGCTCGCCAGTAGCGGCCAATGGTCGGAATAAGTCGGGTGGTTGGAGAAGCCGAAGACCTCGACAGGAAAGCCTCGGTAGCGTGTTTCCGCATCCCAGACGGGCAACACCGCATCGATGTCATCCCGCGCCTCGAGCCAGTCGGCAATGTTTGCGGCGCGGGCAGGGTCTCGTGCGCCGACATAGAGTTCGGCGGCAAGGCGCTGGTCCAGCCAGCCGGTGAAGGTCTGGCGGAAGCTGTCGACCATCGTGCCGACGCCGATATTCACCGCCAATGCCACCAGCAGCGCCATCAAGGCAAGCGACAGGCCCCCCGACTGCTGGCGGGCATCGGCAAAGAACCATTGCGCCACCGGCCCGCGCACAAGGCGCTGCGCGATGGCAAGCAGCCCGACCAGAGCCGAAGGCAGCAACAATGCAGCAGCGAGCAGTACGGCGCCCATCAGCACGAAGCCCGCCACCAGGCCCGAGCCCTTAAGCAGCACGCCGATCGCGGTCGCTGCGAGAAATACCGCCGCAGCCAGTTGCCAGCGGCGCGCCCGCGCTTCGGCACCGGCCCAGGCTTCCGGCTGTGCCGTGGCGAAGAGTGGCAGACGCCAGGCGCGATAGAGGCTCGATCCCGCGGCGACGAGAGCACCGATGACGCTAATCGCGACGCCGGCCAGCCACCAGCTCGGCTGCAGCGACAGTTCCCCCGCAACACGCGCCCCGTAAAGACCACGCAGGCTTGCCGCCACGTCCGGCAGCAAAGCCGAGGCGATGACATAACCGGCAACCGTGCCGATAATGCCGGCCAGTGCCGAGATCGTCGTCAGTTCCAGGAGCATCACGGATGTCAGCGCGCGCGCCGAGACGCCACACGCGCGCATGGTGCGCAGCATCGGCCGGCGCTGTTCGAAGGCGAGCCCGATCGCACCATGGACGATGAACAGGCCGACGAGAAATGACAGGAAGCCGAAAGCCGTGAGGTTTAGGTGAAAGCTGTCTGTCAGCCTTTCCAGATCGCCCTGGTCGTCCGGTTCGACCCGTTCCAGCGCGCCGCCGGTCAGGTCTGCCAGCGATTGGGAGCTCGTTTCAGGCGCAGCGGTCAGGATCAGGCGAGACAACCGCCCCGGCTGATCGAGGAGCGCCTGCGCCACGCCGACATCCGTCACCAGTGTCTCGGGCGGCAGGGAAGCGGCGACGACGAGCGGCGGCAGCTGTCCGCCATTTCCGAGCGTTGGTCGCGTATCCACGCCGCCCAGCGCCGCAACCGTCTCGGCATCCCCAAGCGCGAGAGACGGCGCCGTCAGCAGGCGCACGGCACGGCTCTCGCCGCTTCCGTCGGCAGTCTCGGGACCATCATCCAGCGCATCGCGCGTGATCGGGCCGGCACCCTGCGGCAGCGTGACCGGATCGATGCCGACAATGCGGATGCTTCTGTCGGCGATGCGCACATCGCCTTCGATGACAGGCGAAACATCCCAGCCGGCGCGCCGAAGCACGACGTAAAGGGCCTCGTCGAAGTTCGTCCCGTTGGTGGGCCTAAGGCTCGCGAACGCGTCGCCGCCGATCAGTCGTGCGGCCTGATCATAGCTTTGCCGTGCCTGCACGTTCAGCGCCTGCACGCCGCTCCACAGCGCTGTTGCGACCGCAAGCCCGATGACGAGCGTCATCAGTTGAAACGGACGCCTCCGCCAGTGCGACAGCAGAACCGCCAGGGTCCAGAGATGACGCTTCACGCGAGCCGGCCCGCGCTCAAGTGAATGCGCCGTCCAAGCAGGCCTGCCAGACGGGGGCTATGCGTTACCATCAGAAAGGCACTTCCGGTCTGCTCGACGAGATCGAGGCAGAGTTTCAGCACCGCATCGCTCGTCTCCTCATCGAGATTGCCCGTCGGCTCGTCTGCGAGAATGAGATCCGGTCGGCAGGCGAGCGTGCGGCCGATGGCGACGCGTTGCTGCTGGCCACCCGACAATTGCTCGGGATAACGGTCGACGAGTGTCGAAAGGCCAAGCTTCTGCGTCAGGCTCTCGACCCAGGCCGGGTCATGCCGGCCGGCGATGCGCGCCTGGAATGCGAGATTTTCACGCACCTTCAGGCTCGGCACCAGATTGAACTGCTGGAAGACGAGGCCGATGCGTTCGCGGCGCAACTGGGCACGCGCGCTGTCGCCCATGCCGACCAGGCTCTGGCCCGCAACGACGATCTCACCGCCATCGGCAGCGTCGAGCGCCGCGGCAAGGTGCAGAAGCGTACTCTTGCCGCTGCCGGATTCGCCGGTCAGCGCCAGCGTCTGCCCCGCCGGCAGATCAAGATCGATACCGCGCAGGACGTGAACGGGCCCCTGCGCCGATGGGTAGGCCTTTGAAACATTCCGGAGGGTCAGCATCTGGCTCTTTCGCATGCACATGTGAAAGATAGGGTGCGCCAGGCGCGAAGGCCATGGATTGCGGTGTCGCATGGCTCAGCCGACCGGCCGCGCCAAGCGCGGATCGGCAATGATCGTCACTTGCGTGTCACCGAACGACCTGCTATTTCACCAATAGTTCTAGAAAGCTGGATATATGGACAAGTCATCTGCACTCGTAGCACTTGCGGCACTCGGCCAGGAAACGCGGCTCGATGTGTTTCGCCTTCTGGTACGCGCCGGCGCCGAGGGGCTGCCGGCCGGTGAAATCGCTGCGCGGCTTGGTGCGGTTCAAAACACCTTGTCTGCCCATCTCAAGATTCTCGACCATGCCGGGCTGGTGACGGCGGAACGCCAGGGGCGTTCGATCCTCTATCGTGCGGATTTCACCGGCGTTCGCGATCTTCTGGCTTTCCTGATGGAGGACTGCTGTGCCGGATCGCCCGAACTCTGCCAGCCCGTCATCGAGGCCATCACCTGTCATTGCTGAGAGAGCGCCATGACCCACCGCAGCTTTAACGTTCTTTTCCTTTGCACCGCCAATTCCGCCCGCTCGATACTCGCCGAAGCGATCCTCAACAGGATCGGGAACGGGCGCTTCCGTGCCTTCTCAGCGGGATCGCAGCCGCGCGGAATGGTCCACCCCTACACCTTGTCGCTGCTGGAACACTCCGGCTTCGACACTGGCTTTGCCCGCTCCAAGAGCTGGGAGGAGTTTGCGGCCTCGGATGCTCCCGTAATGGATTTCGTATTCACGGTCTGCGACAACGCCGCGAACGAGCAGTGTCCCGTCTGGCCGGGCCAGCCGATGACCGCGCACTGGGGCGTGCCGGATCCGGCGGCCGCGACCGGAACGGATGCGGAAAGACACCTCGCTTTTGCAGACGCCTTCCGCATGCTGTCCAATCGCATTTCGGTGTTCACGGCCCTGCCCTTCGCGTCGCTCGACCGCCTGTCAATTCAGCGGCAGATCGAGGCCATCGGGCGCACTTCCGCCGACGACGCGCTGCGCGCATCCTGACCGCCTGAAGGCTTGCCCATGTCCATCAATACCCCTGCCGCGACGCCGGCTCCGACCGGCATCGGGCCGTTCGAGAAATGGCTTTCAGTCTGGGTCGGTGCCGCCATCCTCGCCGGGCTGCTGCTCGGCAATCTCGTTCCTGGACTTTTCCAGCGCCTGGCGGCGTTCGAATACGCCTCGGTCAACCTCGTGGTGGCCGTGCTGATCTGGGCGATGGTCTACCCGATGATGGTGGGCGTCGACTTCAAGAGTCTGCGCCAGGTCGGCGCCAAACCGAAGGGCCTCGTGGTGACGATCGTCGTCAACTGGCTCGTGAAGCCATTCACGATGGCAGCGCTCGGCGTTCTTTTCTTTGAGTATGTCTTCGCCGACCTAATCGCGCCGACCGATGCCGAGCAATATCTGGCCGGTCTGATCCTGCTCGGGGCAGCGCCGTGCACGGCCATGGTGTTCGTCTGGAGCCAGATGACCCGCGGCGACCCGAACTACACGCTCGTCCAGGTCTCGGTGAACGATGTCATCATGGTGTTCGCATTCGCCCCGATCGTCGCGATGCTGCTCGGTGTCACCGATCTCGTCGTGCCATGGATGACGCTGCTGCTCTCGGTCGGACTTTATATCGTCATCCCGCTGCTAGCCGGCGCGTTGACGCGCATGAAGCTTGGCCAGGGCACGCGAAGCAAGCTAGAGGAAGACGCAGCCGTTGCCCGCTTCAGTGCCCGCGTGAAACCGGCATCCGTCTTCGGGTTGCTGGTCACCGTCGTGCTGCTGTTCGGCTTCCAGGCAGAAGTCATTCTCGATCAGCCGCTGGTGATCCTTCTCATCGCCGTGCCGCTTCTCATCCAGTCCTACGGCATCTTCTTCGCCGCCTATTTCGCGGCACGGGCGTGGCGCCTGCCCTTCACCATCGCGGCTCCCTGCGCACTGATCGGCACCTCGAATTTCTTCGAACTCGCCGTTGCCGTCGCCATCAGCCTCTTCGGGCTGGGCTCGGGCGCCGCGCTTGCGACCGTGGTCGGCGTGCTCGTTGAGGTACCGGTGATGCTTTCGCTGGTCGCTTTCGCAAACCGCACGAAGCACTGGTTCCCGGCCGACTGAACGGTCCTCTTCCGGGGAGCTTTAGCGAACCCCGCTCGCCCTGCCGCCGGTTGCCGGACCGACATTGGGATCGGCGCCCGCAACCATATCGCCAGCACCCCCTTCCGACGCGGAGATCAGCAACGGCGCGTCGTCTTCCGCCTGCGTCGCGGTGACGGCGCGACACAGTGCGGGTGTGTTGAGCAGGCCCCAGCCGAAGACGGCGTCGCGGCCAGGATCACCGAGATCATCGGCGCTCGCTTCCAAATGATCCGCGATCATCGCCGCATCCATAGTGGGATCGATGGCCTTGGCGAGCGCGATCGCGGCCGTCACGAATGGCGCGGCGAAGGAGGTGCCTGTCTTCGGTCGGGCGCCTGAAATCGACGCAGCCGTCCATATCTCCACGCCAGGTGCGGCGATATCGATGTGGTCGCCCTGCCCCGCGCGTCGGTAGGGTCGCCGGCTGCGATCGACGGCTGTCACGGCGATTACATTCTCATAGGCTGCAGGATAGGCCGGTGGCGCACTCGGCCCATCGTTGCCCGCCGCTGCCACCAGGATGATTCCGTTTTCAGCAATGGCTGCAACGGTGCGCTCGAGCAGTTCGTTCGCCGGACCGGCGAGACTGAGATTGAGGACGGCGATCTCTTCGCGTGCGACCCGGTCGATGGCGCGCACGAGATCGTAGACGGTCGCCCTCGTATCGGCGCCTGCCGTCTGGAATGCATCGACCGCAACCAGGTCGGCGCCGGGAAGAAGGCCGGACGTGCGCTCTTGCTTCGATCCGACGAGAAGCGCTGCAACGGCGGTGCCGTGTTTCAGATCGGAGGTCTCCTCGGCCTGGCCGACACGATCGAGGACCGTGACAGAGCCGGCGGAGAATGCTTCATGGTCCGGGTTGATCCCGGTGTCGATCAGTCCGATCCGTGCCGGTACCACGCACGCGTCCTCGGTCGCCGCAAAGTGCCAGTCGATGAGCTCGGTCGCCGGGCAGTTCATGCCTTCGCAGTCTTCGAGCGGGCGGGCCTCGGGCCGGTAATAATGGTTGAAATCCACCGCCGATGTGGCGTTGAGGCCGACGACGGTGGCACGCGCATCGTCCAGCGACACGCCGTCCGGCGCAACGAGACGCACGAGTTCCCCACCGAGCAGTTCGATCAGCACCCGCTCGTCAACGGCAAAGCCCTGGGCCTCGAGTGCCGCCACGTCATCATCGTCCAGGCCGAGTGCCGTCAGTTCGCGTTCGGCACGGTCCGGCAAGGGTGCCGGCTGCGGTGCTGCCCGGCGGGCCTGCCTCGGCGGCGGCGATCCCTGATCGAACAGAGAGCGCAGCGTGCGCAATGGTCGCCGAATGAACTCGGGTGCCTGGCCGCTGCCGCCGCGAAACTGCCGGCTTTCGCCATCGCCGCCCGACCGTCCACCGCCGCTTGAGCCAGCACCACCGCCGCCACCGCCGTCATCGTCCCCGCCATCGTCACCGTCATCGCCTTCCTGAGCGAAAGCGGGAGCGGATGCGTGAACGAGGGCTGCGCCGGCAACCAGCGCGCCCGTGCCGACAGAGGCATTTGGCATGGCGGCTGTAACGGCCAGACCGCAAGCGGCAATGAACCTGACGATGCTGATCACAATCGAAAATCTCCGTTCGATGCGCTAATTGGCGTGGTTCATTCGGGCGGCAAGTTGATCTGCTTTTTATGCTTGCGTGACGCGAATTTCAGTTGCTGCTTTCAAAACCATATGCTGCATAACGGCCGCGGCGCCCACTTATTCCAGCTCCATCATGAACTTTTCAGGATCGATAACGCGTGACGGATGCGAAAGATGATATCGGGCGACAGCTCATCGGCTTCCTGCCCAATATGCGCCGGTTCGGCTATACGCTGACGCGCAACCAGGACACAGCAGACGACCTTGTGCAGGCCGCATGCGAGAAAGCGCTCGCCAACGCATCCGGCTTCACGCCAGGCACACGGTTCGATTCATGGGTGTTCCGCATCATGCGCAATCTCAGGATCGATCAGATCCGGAAGGGCAAGTCAGCCGGACAGGCCGAAGAGATCGACACGCAGATCGATCTCGTTGGCACGGACGGCGTGCGGGAAGCGCATGCACGCATGGATCTCGGCGACGTGTCGCGCGCCATCGCTGCGCTGCCTGACGACCAGCGCGAAATTCTGCTGCTCGTCTGCGCCGAAGACATGTCCTACAAGGAAGTGTCGGAGCTCCTCGGCATTCCGATCGGCACCGTGATGAGCCGGCTGGCACGAGCGCGCAAGAAACTTGTCGAGGGCGGTGGAATAAACGCCGACGCCCGACGTTCTCAGCCTGAAGAGGACGGGCATGGATCATGACGACACACGATTTCAGCGACGAGACATTGATGGCCTTCGCCGATGGCGAACTTGACGACGCCGAAATGGAGCGCGTCGAAGCTGCCATGAACGACGATCCGGCGCTTGCCGAGCGCGTTGCGCTCTTCATGGAAGCGCGCGAACTGGCCGAGGGCGTGTTTGCAAGCCAAGTCGCTCAGCCCGTGCCGCCATCGCTGCAGGGGGCAGTCGAGCGGATGATTGCCTCACCTGCTGCACCGGCGACCGTCCTGCCCTTCCGAGAGAAGGGTCGGGTCCCTGCAGCAGCCAACGAAAACCGGCGTGGCTTTGCGCGGTTTGCCATGGCTGCCGCCGCATCCGTCGCCATCGTCGCTGCCGGTCTTGCCGGCTACATGGCCGGCCAGGGCTCGGCGCCTGCCGGTTCCGCACAGGTCGCATTGATCGACGTTCCGGGGCTTGATGACGCGCTGCTGACGACGGCATCGGGCGACACGACCGAAATCGCGGGCGCCGGCACGCTGACGGCCGTCTCGACCTTCACAGATGGCGCAGACCGTGTCTGCCGCGAGTTCGAACTGGCTTCCGAGCAGGCATTCGTCGGCATCGCATGTCGCGCGACCGATAACTGGCAGCTCACCTTCGCCATGGGAACCGGCTCGGCCGACGGAACCGGCTATCAGCCGGCCTCCTCGCTCGACACGCTCGATGCCTACCTGACGGGCATCGAGGCCGGTGCGCCGCTTTCGCTCGAAGACGAAGCGGCGGCGCTCGCGGCTTTGCGCTGAAGTTCAGCTCTTGCGCGCAATGACCAGATGGCCGGGCACGGGCGTGCCCTGCTCGTGGCGCACGACGATCGGCTCGGCCAGCAGCCGATCGAAGCCATTCGCGGTGAGCAGGCGATCGATGTAGCTGAGCGGATGAGCGAAACGCTGATGCGGACCGACGGTAAAATCGGCTCCGCCAAAGGCCTCATCCGGCAGTGTCTCGCTGGAAAACGCGAGCAGGCCGGCAGTCGTCGTATGCTTCGCAATGCCTGAGAAGAAGCTTTCGAGCTTGCCCATATAGGGCAGCACGTCCGCAGCCACGACGAGATCGAAAGGCAGTGCTTCGCTCTCCTCGAGAAAAAGGCCGATCTCGGCGACATAAAGCTCGTCATAGACTTCGCGCTCGTCGGCGATCTCGATCATGCGTTCCGAGAGATCGACACCCACGGCATGGTCGACACTGTCGTAGAGGGCTTCGCCGACGAGGCCCGTGCCGCAGCCGAGGTCGAGCAGGCGGGCCGCACCGTCGGGCAGGAACGCCGGAAGTGCGTCGCCCAGCATCATCGGGACGGAATAGCCGAGCTGGTCGACGAGCACGCTGTCGAACACTTCCGCATGCTGGTCGAACAGGGTCATGACGTAGGCATCGGGCGCCTTGTCCGGCGCGGGCGCAAGGCCCATGGAAGCAAGCCGTACGGCAGCGCCTCCGTGATCATCGGGATCGAGCTCCAGCGCGCGCCGATAGAAGACTGCGGCCTCCTCGCGACGACCGGCCTTTTCAAGGTCCAGCCCGCGATTATAGGCCTCGGCCAGTGCATCCTCGTCGAAATCGCTCATCGCTTCAAACATCCCATCGGCTGATGACGGCGCTGGCCGCCTTTTCTCGCGCGGTCCTATCGGCAGGAACGCCGTGCGGCAAGGGTGCTGGGACGGCGATCAGGCGTGACAGGGTTTTCGCCCGCCGGTAAATTCCGGCTTGATGTCGATCAGCGGCGTGCCATCGACGCAGTCCAGCCCCCGCACCGTCAGCGTCGCGCCACCGATCCTGATCAGCCGAACGATAGAGAGCGCGATCGGGTTGGGGCGGACCGGCGAACGCAGCGCGAAGGTGCCAGCGAGTCCGCCATCGTGCTTGGGGTTCTGGACCAAAAGGTCGCGCCGCGCCTGGTCCATCCAGTAGAGCACGGCGATGTGTTCATAGGCATCCACGCCTCTCAGAGCGTCGACAAAGCGGGCGTCGAGCTCGATCGTACAGACGGGTCCCTGCTCCGGATCGCCCCTGCGCGGGCACTCCGCCCGCGTCTGGAACGGCGTGTGGATGCGACCGATGAAATAGACAGAGGCGTCAAACTGATCCGGCATCATCCCCTGGATCTCGCCTTCACGAATGCCGTCGTGTTTTTTGGAAGCCTCTGTCATGTCACTCATCACGCCAATATCAGAAAGATGAAAAATATCGGCCAGACGAAGACGAATATCAGCGGTATGTACGCTGCACGGACGGGAGATAGATCCCTTTTTCTGATCGGCTCGTTCAAGCCTTTCGGATGCGGATAGAAACTAATCTCCTTTGCATCCGCGAGATCGACACTCTTCATATCCCACAGCTTGCCGAGCGCGTCTAAATTATCTCTTGCTTGACCAAGCATCCTGTAACAAGCCAACCCCACGTAGACGCCGGTCAAAGGAATTAGAATAAAAGACACATAAAATATCGCGTCTCGCAGACCGGGACTTGTTGAGTACTTTGCCTGCAGTATCAATCCGAGTGTAGCGAATAAAAATGCTTGCATGGTGATAAGCCAGATAATTCGCTGATTATACAGCTCGTTCTCAGATCTGATCTGTTCTCGAACTTTGTCATAAAAAATCTCGATGGCGGCTTTCTTTTCAACCGATACAGACTCGACGATCGCCATTCACCACTCCCCAGCCAGTTGACACACTATTGTGCAGCTGGCGGAGCAATAAATCCACTCATTCCGCCGCGCCGAGACGTTCGATGGCATCGAAGAGTTCGGCGCCGAGACGTGTCGAGGCGCCGGCTGCCACCACCATCTGAGGCAAAATCATCCATTCCAGTGACCATGCGGCGCCGGAGCGTTCCTGTTCGTGGACGAGTGCGTGGTGGATGCCCGAGAGCTGGGTGGCGTTGAACCGGGCGAGCGCCACAAGTGTTTCGGCGCGCACCGGGTTCTGCTTGTGCGGCATGGCGGAGGAGCCGCCACCGCCCGTCATGGCGATTTCGCCGATTTCGTTCTGGGCCATCAGTGCGATGTCCTGGCCGATCTTGCCGAGTGCGCCGGAAATCAGCGACAGCCAGTTGGCGAAACGGGCGATGGAATCACGCTGCGTGTGCCAGTTCGTCTGCGGCACGTCGAGATCCAGCAGGAAACCGATGCGCGCCGCGACGCCGGCGGCGTCGTCGCCAAGCTTTTCCAGCGTGCCAGCGGCTCCACCGAACTGCAACTGCAGAAGTTCCGGACCGATGTCTTCCAGTTCGTCCAGCGCGCGCGACAGTGGCATCATCCAGGCGCGCAGCCGTGCGCCCACCGGGATGGGCATCGCCGCCTGCATGCGGGTGCGGCCGATCAGATGGTTGTGGCCGAAGCGCTCGTCGAGGTCCTGCAGGGCAGCGATCAGGTTTTCCAGTCGCGCCGCCAGCATGGGAAGCACCATCTTGAGCCTAAGGACGAGGCTCGTATCGATTACGTCCTGGCTGGTCGCGCCGAAATGCAGATGCGCCGCGTGGGGCTCCGGCACGGTCTTGCGTAATTCGCGGATGAGTTCGGGCACGATGAGCCCGTCGCGGGCGACGCCCTCGCGCAGCGCATCGAAATCCGGCGCGAAGTCCTCGCAGGCTTTTGCAATGGCAGCGGCGGCTTCCGGAGCGATCAAGCCTTCATGGGCCTCCGCTTCCGCCAGCGCCATTTCGAAGGTCAGCATGGTGGAGATTTCAGCTTCCAGCCGAAAATGGGCGGCGAGCGCGTCGTCCCCGAAATGTGCGGCGAGCACGGGGTGCTCAAAAAGCGACAGCGACATCGATACCTCCCGGCAGTCAAGATGGCCGCCTTATAACGCCAAAGGGCCGGCGATGACACCGGCCCTTTGAGCTAAGTTCGATGGCTCAGACGCGTTCAAGCGCTATCGCGATGCCCTGGCCGACGCCGATGCACATCATGGAGAGCGCGCGCCTTGCGTTGCGTTCGGCGAGTTCGAGCGCCGCCGTGCCGGTGATGCGCGCGCCCGACATGCCGAGCGGATGGCCAAGCGCGATGGCGCCGCCATTCGGGTTCACGCGCTCGTCGTCATCGGCGATGCCGAGATCGCGCAGCGTCGCCAAGCCCTGGCTCGCAAAGGCTTCGTTGAGCTCGATCACGTCGAAATCGCCGGCGCCAAGACCGAGGCGAGCGAAGAGCTTCTTTGCGGCCGGTGCAGGCCCAAAGCCCATGATGCGGGGCGCAACGCCCGCAGTCGCACCGCCGAGGATCCGGGCGATCGGGGTCAGCCCGTGTTTGCGGGCCGCTTCTTCCGATGCGACGATCAGCGCTGCCGCGCCATCGTTGACGCCGGAGGCATTGCCGGCCGTGACCGTGCCACCTTCGCGGAACGGGGTCGGCAGCTTGGCTAGCGCTTCCAGAGTGGTGTCGGGGCGCGGATGCTCGTCGCGATCGACGACGATCGGGTCCTTCTTGCGCTGCGGGATCGAGACCGGCGTGATTTCCTTTGCCAGCCTGCCGTTTTCCATGGCGCGGCCGGCTTTCTGCTGCGAGCGCACGGCGAACTTGTCCTGGTCCTCGCGGCTCACCTGCCAGTCGGCGGCGACATTTTCGCCGGTCTCCGGCATCGAGTCGACGCCGTATTGCTTCTTCATCAACGGATTGACGAAGCGCCAGCCGATCGTCGTGTCGTAAACCGCATTGTCGCGCGAAAAGGCGCTTGTCGCCTTCGGCATCACGAAGGGCGCGCGCGACATGGATTCCACGCCACCGGCAATCGCAATGTCGATCTCGCCGGCCTTGATGGCGCGGGCGGCGGCGATGACGGCATCCATGCCGGATCCGCAAAGCCGGTTCATGGTGGTGCCCGGCACTTCGACCGGCAGGCCGGCCAGAAGCGACGCCATGCGCGCGACGTTGCGGTTGTCCTCACCGGCCTGGTTGGCGCAACCATAGATGACTTCGTCGATCGCAGCCCAGTCGACAAACGCGTTGCGCTCTATTAGCGCTTTCAGCGGCACGGCGCCCAGATCGTCGGCACGCACGGACGAAAGCGCGCCCGCAAAGCGACCGATCGGCGTGCGGATGTAATCACAGATATAGGCTTCAGCCATCGCGCTGGCTCCCGAATTTGTTCTTGCCACGGCCGGTTCCTTCGTGGGCGGCCTTCGTTCTTGCCTGAAGATCGCGCAGCGTCTTCAGTTCCGTCTCGTCCGGCGCCGGCGTGACCTCGACCTGATCGGCGAACTTCACCGGCCAGCCGCAGGTTTCCTGCACCTGCTCGCGCGTCACGCCCGGATGCATCGAGACGACCGTAAATTCCTTGGTCTCGGAATCGGGCTTCCAGATCGCCAAATCGGTGATCAGCAGCGTCGGGCCCTTGGTCTTGATGCCGAGATTTTCACGGTCCTTGCCACCGGTTCCATGACCGAAGGACGTGAAGAAGTCGATCTTGTCGACCATGCCGCGTTTCGTCTGCTTCATGGTGATGTAAATCTCACCCGAAGACGAGGCGATTTCCGGCGCGCCGCCGCCGCCAGGCAGGCGGGTCTTCGGCGTCTCGTAGTCGCCGATGACGGTCGTGTTGATGTTGCCGAACTTGTCGAGCTGCGCGGCGCCAAGGAAACCGATCGTGACGCGACCGCCCTGCAGCCAGTAGCGGAACATCTCCGGCACCGACACCGTGGTGACGGCCGTGTCGCAGAGTTCGCCGTCGCCGATCGAGAGCGGCAGCACGTCCGGCGCCGTGCCGATCGTGCCGGATTCATAGATCAGAGTGATGTCCGGGGCATGCGTCAGCCGCGCAACGTTGCAGGCAGCCGATGGCGCACCGATGCCGACGAAGCACACGTCGTCGTTCTTCAGCGCGCGCGCCGCAGCAATCGTCATCACCTCATCGGGCGTAAAACCAAGATCGCTCATTTGGCGCTCCTCAAATGCTCGACGCGTCCAGCAAAGTCTTGTGGACCGGCGTTCAACACATTGTCCTGCATCCACGCCTGGAAACTATCCCGCTCCGCGGCGATCTTGTCCCAGTCGAGATAGCTCTTGTTGTCACGGTCGTAGTAGCCGTGCGCGTAGGAAGGATGAGCGCCGCCCGGCACTTCGCAGATCGCGCTGACCGTCCATCGGGGCAGGATGCAGGCGTTCGGATGCACATCGTCGAAATCCTCGACGATTTCCTCGACCGTCACCACGGCACGCTTGGCGGCAAGCACCGCTTCCTTCTGGATTCCGATGATGCCTTCGACGAGAACGTTGCCCTTCCGGTCCGCCTTCTGCGCGTGGATGAAGGTCACGTCCGGGCGCACCGACGGAACAGCCGCCAGCATTTCGCCGGTGAACGGGCATGCGACGCGCTTGATATTCGGATTAACCTGCTCGAGCCCGGCGCCGAGGTATCCGCGGAAGATTGCGCATGGCAGGCCGCTTGCGCCCGCCTCATAGGCATTGGCCATCGCCGCATGGCTGTGTTCTTCCACTTCCGGCCGGTTCGGCCAGCCGTTTTCAACCGCATCGCGCAGCCGGCGCAGAAGGCCAACGCCCGGGTTGCCGGCGTATGAGAAGACGAGCTTCTTCGCCATGCCCATGCCGATCATCTGGTCGTAGATGACATCCGGTGTCATGCGCACGAGCGTCAGGTCTTTCCGGCCCTGGCGGATCGCTTCGTGGGCCGCCGCATGCGGTATCAGATGGGTGAAGCCCTCGAAGGCCACCACATCGCCGTCATGGAGATTTTCCGCGACGGCGGTCTTCAAATCCTGGAACGTCGCCATGGATTTCCTGCCTGTTGGTTGTCGTCAGATATCGAGGAAGACGGTTTCGTCGTCGCCCTGCAGGTGAATGTCGAAGGTCACGACATCGCCGTCGCGCTGGCCGATGAGCGTTGCGACGCGGTGGCGGTGCTCGATCCGGTTGAGCAACGGATCGTCCGCATTGGCCTTCTCCTCGTCGGAAAAATACATGCGGGTGTGAAGGCCGATATTGATGCCGCGTGCGACAATCCAGAGCGTGACATGCGGTGCCTGCATCCGGCCATCAGGATAGGGAACCGGACCCGGCTTGATCGTCTCGAAGACAAACTCGCCGTTTGCCATATCGGTCGCGCAACGCCCGAAGCCGGTGAAATACGGATCGGCCGAACCGCGCATTTCGGAGGGCGAATTGAAAAGCCCTGCCGCATCCGGCTGCCAGATTTCGACCAGTGCATCCTTCAGCGGCGCGCCTGTTCCGTCAAAGATGTGTCCCTTGATGGTGATGCGTTCGCCACTGGCATCGTCAGTCAGCATGCGACTGCCAAGATCATCGGCATAGACTCCACCAATCTCCGCGAAATTCGGCGTCAGCCCAATATGCACATAAGGACCAGCCGTCTGTGACGCGGACTCCTTCAGGTGGTTCAGCGATTGCGGCATCAGTTCCCCTCCATCCGGTTCTCGAACATGGTCGAGCGGCGGCCGCGCAGGACGATGTCGAACTTGTAGGCGCTGGCGTCCATCGGGATCGTGTTCGCCATGTCGAGTGGCGCGATCAGGTCCTCGATCGCCTTTGGGTCGGCGATGGTCTTCACGATTGGGCAGAGCGGGATCAGCGGGTCGCCTTCGAAATACATCTGGGTGATCAGCCGCTGGGCGAATCCGTGGCCGAAGACGGAGAAATGGATGTGGGCCGGGCGCCAGTCATTCACCCCGTTCGGCCAGGGATACGGCCCCGGCTTGATGGTGCGGAACGAGTAATGGCCGTCCTCATCGGTGATGGTGCGCCCGCAGCCGCCGAAATTCGGATCGAGTGCGGCGACGTAGCCCTCCTTCTTGTGGCGGTAGCGGCCACCGGCATTCGCCTGCCAGAATTCGAGCAGCGCGCCGCCGACGCCCCTGCCCCGCTCGTCCATGACGCGGCCATGGACGATGATGCGCGGACCGATCGCGCTTTCACCGGGCTTGGCGAAATTGTGGATGAGGTCGTCATCGAGTTCGCCGAGGATGTCGTGGCCGAAGACCGGGCCGGTCATCTCCGACAGGGTGTTGTTGATGGACAGAAGCGCCTTTTGCGGCGAGCGGAGCACGCTCGTCTTGTACCACGGCGTATAAGCGTCCGGTTGCCAGGCGCGATCGCGCGGAAAGAAGGCACCGGTTTCGGGTTTCCTGTTCGACATCGTCGCTCCTCAGGCCGCCTCTTCGGCAGCCATCTCCTTCAACGTCTGCTTGGCGATCTTGAAGGCGTGATTGGCGGCCGGAACGCCGGCATAGATCGCCACATGCATCAGCGCCTCGCGGATATCGTCTTCGCTCGCGCCGGTATTGGCGGTGGCGCGCACATGCATCGCGACCTCGTCGTCATGGCCGAGTGCTGCAAGCAGCGCGATCGTGACAATAGAGCGCTCGCGCTTCGTCCAGTTCGGCCGCGACCAGACGGTCCCCCAGGCGCCCTCGGTGATCATCTCCTGAAAAGGCGCATCGAATTCCGACTTCGCCGCCTCTGCCCTGTCGACATGTGCATCGCCGAGCACCGAGCGGCGCGTCGCCATGCCTTCGATGTGGCGGGGAGATTTCGTCGTGGCGCTCATTTGCCTTCCTTCGTGATCTTTTCGACGAACAGCTTGATGGCGTCCGTCAGAACCACCGGCTGCTCGATGCAGGGCAGATGGCCAGCCTGCGGGATTTCTTGGTAAAGCGCACCGGGGATCAGCCGGGACAGCTCGCCTACGAGTTCTGGCGGTGTCGAGCCGTCTTCGGTGCCGACAACGCACATGGTCGGCACGTCGATCAGCTTCGCAGCTTCGGTGAAATCGGCGTCCCGGATCGCGGCGCAGGTGGCGGTGTAGCCATCGCGCGGCGTGCGGATCAGCATATTGCGGTAACCGGTGAACTCGGCGTTGTCGGGCTTGCGGTAATCGACGGTGAACCAGCGCTCGAGGATCAGGTCGGCGATCGCCTCGATGCCTTCTTCGTAGATCGCGCGGATGCGGGCATCCCACATTTCCGCCGTTCCGATCTTGTGGGCGGTGTCGCAAAGAACGAGGGCGCTTACCAGATCCGGGCGCTTGTGGACGAGGCCCTGCGCGATCAGCCCGCCGACCGAAAGCCCGCAGATGACAGCCTTGCGCACGCGCAGATGGTCGAGCAGGCCGGACAAGTCGTCGACGTGATCGTCGATTGTGTAAGGCGTCTCGCCGACATCGGACAGTCCGTGGCCGCGCTTGTCGTAGAGCACGATCGCGAACTCGCCGACGAGCCGGACGATGACATCACGCCAGATGCGGAAATCGGTGCCGAGGGAATTCGCGAAGACCAGCACAGGGCGCCCTTCGGGCGCGCCGATCAACTGATAATGCAGTGTGACGCCGTTGACCTTGTGAAACTGCATCGAATTCTCCCTCAGGCTTTCAAAGCAAATTGTATCGGTATGGTAAAATGATATTCTCGGCTTGATCCATAATCTTTTCGGTATGCGATGGACCAGCAGATCAAGTTTCGGCATCTCCAGACCTTCATGGAGGTAGCCCGCCAGAAGAGCGTGAGCAAGGCAGCGGACGTGCTGGCGCTGACACAGCCGGCGGTCACGCGCACGATCCGCGAGCTCGAAGACGCGCTCGGCGTGCGACTGTTCGAGAAAGATGGCCGCGGCATTCGCATCTCGCGCTTCGGCGAGGTGTTCCTGCGTCATGCGGGCTCGAGCGTTGCTGCGCTCAGGCAGGGCGTCGATTCCATCCAGCAGGCTTTACGCTCGGAAGGGCCGCCGGTCCGCATCGGTGCCCTGCCCACTGTTTCTGCACGGATCATGCCCGATGCGGTGGCGCAGTTCCTGAAGGAGAACACGGGAAGTCCAATCACGGTGGTGACAGGCGACAATTCCGTGCTTTTGGAACAGCTGCGCACCGGCGCGCTCGATCTCGTCGTCGGGCGCCTTGCGCCGCCGGAGATGATGATCGGCCTCTCCTTCGAGCCGCTCTACTCAGAGCACGTCATTTTTGCCGTTCGAACGGGCCACCCGCTGATGAGCAAGCCCAATTTTTCGCTCGGCGAATTGCGCGACTATACGATCCTGATGCCGACGCCGAACGCCGTCATCCGCCCCTTCGTCGATCGCTTCCTCGTCACCAACGGGATCGCCGAGCTGCCGGTGCGCATCGAGACCGTGTCAGACGCATTCGGGCGCGCTTACATCCGGGCACATGATGCGATCTGGATCATATCGGAGGGTGCTGTCGCCAACGACATTCGCGACGGGCGCGTCGCTCGCCTGCCGATCGATACGAGCGAGACCGTCGGCTCGGTCGGCCTGACGACGCGGGGGACCGGAGACCAGTCGCTGGCGCTCTCCATCTTCATGCAATCTGTCCGCGCCGTTGCACGGCAGACGGCGGACGGCTAGCGAATAAGGCTGCGGCGGAGCGCCTTTGCCACCGCCTGGGTGCGGTTGACCGTATCGAGCTTCTTGGTTGCGCGGTTCAGGTAGTGATTGACCGTGTGTTCGGAGAGTTCGAGGATCTGCGCGATGTCCGCGCTCGTCTTGCCCGCCGCCGTCCATGTCAGGCATTCGAGTTCGCGTTCGGTCAGCGGCTGCTCGAGTTTCGCCGAGCGCTGAGAGACTTCGCCCAAGCGCTGGAAGAGGTGAAGCGTCAGCAGCATCAATTGCGCGATCGCGTCGTTGTCGAGCGGCTCCCGTTCGCCGGCGAAGACGACGGCACAGCGGTCGCCTTCCACACTCTGGACCGGCAGGCAGATGCCATCGACCAGGCCGAACTCTTCATAGAGCTTGGCAGCCAGCAGCGCATCCTTTGCGCTTCTGCCGGCGACGAAGTCGGCATAGCGAAAGGAGAACGGCACGATGGACGTCCGCAAACGGGCGAACAAAGGGCTGCTGCGCATCAGCTTCTGGCGATCGAACGCGCCCAGAAATTCAGCCGGGAAATTGGTGATGATGGAGTTTTCGGCAAGGTCCAGTGAAGTGGGTGGCGGAAGGCGCAGCACCAGGAAGCACCGGTAGCCATACAGTTCCACAGTCTTCTTGAACTGGCGAAAGACCTCGAACTGAGTTTGAAGAGTCGTGATTTCCTTCAACTGGTCGAGAGGCGCGTCGCCGGATAGGCCTGACTTCATGATGGAGGCGCCCGGGTGGCTGAAGTGAGTCGATTCTTGGGTCTCGTTCGTGCCGTGAATCAATCCTTATAGGAGCCACTATCAGCAAACAAGAAACTTCCCTTGATGCGGATCAATGCTTGCCATCCACACCCTCGACGAAAGGCCCATCTTTCATAATGCGCCCCACCGCTCCATAGTCCGCCAAGAACACAGCGAGGAGGCTGTGGGGAACGGAGGAACGTGCATGCTGGGACTGATGCAGGAATGGCCGCTTCTCTGTCACAAGGTCATCGATCATGCGGCACACTATCACGGTGGCCGGCCTGTCATTTCCCGATCGGTGGAAGGCCCGATCCATCGCACGGACTACCTCACCGTTCGTAACCGCGCACTTAAATTAGCCAAGCGGTTGGACATGGAAGGCATCGCGCTCGGCGACCGGGTGGCGACGCTTGCCTGGAACACGTGGCGACACCTGGAGGTCTGGTACGGCACGCTCGGCATCGGCGCCATCTACCACACGCTCAATCCCCGGCTCTTTCCCGACCAGATCGCCTGGATCATGAACGATGCGGAGGACCGACTTCTCTTTGTCGACTTGACCTTCCTGCCCATCGTCAAGGCCATCGCACCCCAGGTGCCGAGCCTGAAGCGGATCGTCATTCTGACCGACGCAGCGCATATGCCCACTGATCTTCCCTTCCCTGCCGTCGCCTATGAAGACTGGCTTGCCGAAGCGGATGACGACTTCCGATGGAAGGACTTCGATGAGCGCACGGCCGCAGGCATGTGCTACACGTCGGGCACGACCGGCGACCCGAAAGGCGTCGTCTATTCGCACCGCTCGAACGTGCTGCATGCCATGACGGCGCTCCAGGCGGACATGCTGGGCATCGCCTCGCGCGACGTGATGATGCCGGTTGTTCCGATGTTCCACGCCAATGCGTGGTCGACAGCGTTCTCGACACCGATGGCCGGCGCGACGCTGGTCTTTCCGGGACCGGGCATGGACGGCAAGTCAATCTACGAGATGCTCACGAACGAGAAGGTGACGATCACGGCCGCGGTCCCGACGGTCTGGCTGATGCTGCTGCAGCATCTGGAAAAGGAACACGGACAGTTGCCCGATCTCGAACGCGTCGTCATCGGCGGCTCGGCCTGCCCGCGCGCGATCACTCAGGCCTTCCAGGACCGCTACGGCGTTCACGTGATGCACGCCTGGGGCATGACCGAGATGAGCCCGCTCGGGACGGTCTGCTCGATCAAGCCGGACTACGCGCATCTCACCGGGGAGGCCAAGCTCGACCTGCAGGTGAAGCAGGGCCATCCGCCCTTCGGCGTCGAAATGAAGATCGTCGACGACGAGGAACGCATCCTGCCCTGGGACGGCAAGACCTTCGGGCGCCTGAAGGTGCGTGGTCCCGCGGTGTCGTCCAGCTACTACAAGGGCCGCGGCGCCGAGCAGTTCGATGAAGACCTCTGGTTCGACACGGGCGATGTCGGCCATATGGACGCACACGGCTATCTGCAGATCACCGATCGGGCCAAGGACGTCATCAAATCGGGCGGCGAATGGATTTCGACCATCGATCTCGAAAACCTGGCCGTGGGTCATCCAGATGTTGCCGAAGCCGCCGTCATCGGCGTCGCTCATCCGAAATGGGACGAGCGGCCTCTGCTCGTCGTCGTGCTCAAGGAAGGCCGTCAGCCAGACAAACAGTCAATCCTCGATTTCATGTCGGGCAAGATCGCCAAGTGGTGGATGCCGGACGAGGTCGTCTTCACCGATGAAATTCCCCACACCGCAACGGGCAAGATCAAGAAGACCACGCTGCGCGAGCAGATGAAGGACTTCCGGTTCACAGACGGCTGACAGGGCAGCTCAGGCTTTTTGGCGGGCAGCGATCGCAAGGGCGAGGCCCGAGAGGATGAGCATGCCGGCGAAAACCAGTTCAATGGTTAGTGGCTCGGCCAGCAACAGCACGCCGGCGGCAGCAGTAATGACCGGCACGGACAGCTGAACGATCGCTGCGGCTATAGCCGCCAGATGCGGCAGAACGCGGTACCAGACCACGTAGCCGGCGGCGGATGCGAGAACGCCCGAGGCGACGGCCAGCCCTATGCCCCTGCCCGACAGTGTGCCCGCGGGATTGTCCTGGACCAAAATGGCGAAAGCCAGCAGAGCCAGGGCGAGTGGCATGGTGCGGATGAAGTTTCCTGCCGTATCGTCAATCGGATCGCGGCTGCCGCGACCTCGCAACGAATAGACGCCCCAAGCGCTGCCGGCCGTGATCATAAGCGTCGTCGCAACCGGATCCGGCCGCGTCAGGGCCGGCGAGACGAGATAGACGAAGCCTGCAAGCGCCATGACGATACCCGCCCACTGCATGACACGTGGTCGTTCGCCACGCACGATGCCCCAGCCGATCATCGTCAACTGCACCGAGACAAACAGGACGAGCGCGCCGGTCGCAGCGCCGAGCTGCACATAAGCAAAAGAGAAAGCGATCGCGTAGACAAAAAGTGCCAGCGCGGACAGCCAACTCCCTGGCACGACTTTTCCTTTGGCCGTCCGCCGCAGGGCAAGAACGAGCGCAAGCGCTACGGCGCCCGATGCGAGACGCAATCCGGTGAAAGCAGCAGCATCCATGGCGCCGTCTGCCAAAGCTTCACGCGCAAGGATCGAGTTCGCCGCGAAGGCAATCATGGCGATGGCGGTGAGAAACGCTGTCATTGGCATGAAGTCTGATCCAGCAACCGAATTTGGCCGACGGCGCAAGACTAGCCTCCGGGTGAGGCACTGCAACCACCCGGAAACCCGACAATGGTCTTGATTCTGGATCAGGCGATAGCGATAGCTTCCAGCGGCCGGGCGTTGGCAGCGATCAGGCGCAGGGTGTCGGATGCCTTGATCGGCTTTCCGTAGAGATAGCCCTGTCCAAGCCGGCAGCCGAGTTGGATCAGCTTTGCAGCCTGCTCCACCTCTTCGATGCCTTCGGCGATGACGGCGAGATCCATGCCCTCGCACATGGCCAGAATGGCCTTGATGATATGTTCCGACGGACGGTCGCGGGTGATTTCCGAGACGAAAGCACGGTCGATCTTCACCTTGTCGAAGGTGAAGTCGCGCAGGCGGCCGAGGCTCGATTGTCCCGTACCGAAATCGTCGAGCGCAATCTTGATGCCGACAGCGCGGAGTTCGGTGACGATCTTCTGCGCCATGTCGGGATCCGACATCATCGCAGTTTCGGTGATTTCCAGCTCGAGCCGGCGTGGGTCGAGGCCAGCGCGATTGAGGATGGCAAGGATCGACAGGCTCGTCATGGGATCGACGAGCTGCGCCGAGGACAGGTTGAAGGACAGGTACATGTCCTCCGGCCAGCGCAACGCCGTCGCGGCGGCCTTCTTCAGCAGCACTTCAGTCAGGAGGTCGATGAAGCCGCGTTCCTCGGCGAGCGTGATGAAGACGTTCGGCGGCACGAAGCCGAGTTCGGCATCATGCCAGCGCGCGAGCGCCTCGAACCCCATGATCTGGCCATCGGCCAGGCGCACGATCGGCTGGAAATGCACGGCGACATCGTCTGCGATGATCGCGCGGCGCAGCGCCTGTTCCAGCTCGGTCGCGCGGCGGAATTCCTCGGCGATCTCCTGCGAATAGACCGTGATCTGGCTGCGCCCGCGCCTTTTGGAGCGGTAGAGCGCTGTTTCGGCGCAGCTCATCAGACTGTCGAAATCGGTTCCGGCGAACGGATAGACCGAGAAGCCGAACGATGCGGTCAAACGCACCGTGCGGGCACCGAGATCGAAAGGTGCCGACAGAACATCCTTGATCAGGCGCGCCATCTTTTCGGCGCCGCGGGAATCGAACACCAGCGGCAGCACGAAGCCGAATTCGTCGTTGCCAAGTCGAACGACAGTCGCGCCATCGGGCATGCAGGCCTTCAGCCTGTGTGCAACCTGAGTGAGGATGACGTCGCCGGCGCCATGGCCGAAGAGGTCGTTGATGGGCTTGAAGCCGTCGAGATTGGCAAGACCGATGGTGAAGGGTGCCGGATCCTCGGCGCGCTCGGCTGCGAGGCCTTCAACCTTTTCGCGCATGCGCCTGCGGTTGCCGAGACCGGTCAGGGCGTCGGTGTGGGTCAACACGGCTTCGCGGGTGCTTTCCACCTCATCGGCGCCCAGCTGCGGCATCATCAGTCCAGTTCTGAAACATTCTGGCGAGTCATCAGAATGCAAGATGGGCGCTGGTTCCTTAACAATTCATCTTCAACGGCCTCAAGATACCGTAATCGGCGGTTCCCTCAGCCCTTAGGCGCGATCAGGATCAGCCGCAGATCGTTGACATTTGTCCGCGTCGGCCCGGTCACGATGAGGTCGCCGGAGGCTTCGAAGACGCTGTAGGCATCGTTGCGCTCCAGACATTTTGCTGGGTCGAGGCCGGAAGCGCTAGCCCGCGCGAGACTGTCCGGATCGATCACCGCACCGGCATTGTCCTCGCTGCCATCGATGCCGTCCGTGTCTGCCGCAAGCGCGTGGATGCGCAGATGTCCGTCGAGTTCCAGCGCAAGTGACAGGAGATATTCACCGTTGCGGCCGCCGCGCCCCGACCCGTCGCCGCGCACTGTCACCGTGGTCTCGCCGCCGGAAACGATCAGCAGCGGCGTGTCGCGGTGTTCCTCGGCCATCTGCAGAGCCAGGCGCGCATGCTCCCTGCCGATGTCGCGTGCCTCGCCTTCAATATCGGCACCGAGCGACATCACCTCGATGCCATGGCGTTTCGCTTCGGCGACGACCGCCTCGACCATGTCGGCGGGCCGCGATGCCATGCGGAATTCCGTGTTGGCGAAAATAGCATCGCCGGGCTTCGGCGTCTCGGAGCTGCTCTTCTCAAGGTGCGCCAGAACATGCGCTGCCGCGGTGATGTTGTAGCGCTCAAGAACGGCCTTGGCGTCGGCAAGCGTCGTTGCATCGGGAACCGTCGGCCCGGATGCGATCACCGACGGATCATCGCCCGGCACGTCCGAAATGCCGATCGTGACCACGCGCGCCGGGTAGGCGGCTTCGGCAAGCCTGCCTCCCTTGATCGCCGACAGGTGCTTGCGCACGGTGTTCATGGCACCGATGGGCGCACCGGATGCCAGGAGGCTCTTGTTGATGGCCTTCTTGTCGTCAAGAGTCAGGCCCTCGGCGGCAAGCGCAAGCAGCGCCGAGCCACCGCCTGAAATCAAACACAACACGAGATCGTCAGGGCCCAGGCCGCGAACGGTATCCATCAACCGGGCGGCTGCCTGCTCTCCCCGATCGTCCGGAACCGGATGGGCCGCCTCGATCACTTCGATCCTGCCCGCTTCGAGGCCATGCCCGTAGCGGGTCACGGCTATCCCCTCGAGCGGGCCTGACCAGTTTTCCTCGACCGCGCGCGCCATCGACCCAGCCGCCTTGCCGGCGGCGACGAGGATCGTACGCCCCTTGGGCAGTTCAGGCAGCAGGGGCGGCACGCATTCCGCGGGATCGGCACTTCGCACGCCGGCGTGAAACAGATCGATCAGAAAACGTCTTTCGCCGAGCACGCGCATCATCCATCAAGGTCAATCGGTGGTTGGATGCGGACCCTAAAGGCTCAGATGCGGCATTGGAAGCACCTGGCTTCCCTCAAGTTGTTCAGGCGCGTGCGCCGAGCCGCCGTGGCCCGAACAGCGCCGCGAGGGCGAGGATCAGGCCGGACACCGTCGCGATCATGCCGGCAGCAGAGACCGCGATACCGGAGACAAAGAGCGCCACGCCGGCACCGGCGGCGAGATATCCGAAGATTGCGGCGATCGCCGCGAAGACGACGCTCAACAGCAGTTGCCGCACCAGATCGTCGGTCATCAGCCGCGCGGCGGCTGGTGGGCAGATCAGCATCGCGATGGTGATGATCGCCCCCACTGCTTCGAAGGCGGTGACGGCAACGATGGCGACGAGCGCAATGAGGGCGCCATCCACCAGGCGCACCGGCACGCCGCTTGCCGCAGCAAAAACCGGATCGAAGGTCGCGATCACGAGCGGACGCCACGCGATGCACAGAAAAGCGATGACGACCACCAGCGCGGCGGTAACGCGCGGCAGTTGCGGCGGCAATTCGGCCAAAGCCGCGGGATCGGTGAGCGCACTCCATTCGAGGCCAGCGAGCCAGACGAGGCTTTCCAGATTGCCGTAGAGCGCATGCTCCACGTCAAAGTGGATCGCACCGGTGTCGGTCTGCTCCAGAAGCACGATGCCGAACGCGAAGAGTGCCGTGAACACCACCCCCATCGCAGCGCCCGGTTCGACTTTGCCGAGCACGCGGATGATCTCGATCAGCACCGCGGCGACAAGCGCGGAGATCGCAGCACCGATCAGCATCGGACCGGCATCCATCGAGCCGGTCGTGACGAAGGCGACGACGATGCCAGGAAGCACCACATGGCTGACGGCATCGCCCATCAGGCTCTGGCGCTTGAGCACGAGGAAGTTGCCAAGCAAGGCTGCCGCTACCGCTGCCAGCAGTCCGATCAGAATGGGAACAATCGTCAGGCCGAGATAGACCGCCATCAAGCCATCGCCTCCACCATCTGCCTGGTCGCCGCGTAATGCCTCAACCGCAGGGCGTTGATCTCGCCTGCACCGAGCCGTTCCTCGATCGGATCGAGCAGCATGCCATGGGCGCGGTGCAGCGAATCCGGATTTTCGCGCAGATAGAGCGACCAGAGCGCCTCTTCTTCCGCTGCCAGTTTCGCAGCGACGACACCCGGTGGGGTGATCGAGCCGTCGCGTCGCATGAAGCCTTCGGCAAGCAGCACGAAGATGGTCTTCCTATCATAGATCGCTTCGCCGCGATTGAGCGCGAGCAGGCCCTGACGGCGATGCACCTTCCAGGAGAAGGCGCGGGCGCGGTAGAGCCCGGAGAAAACGCCGCGAACGGGTGCAAAAAGCAGCGACACTGCAAACAGTCCGGTCGCGACGAGGACGATGATCGGTCCCGTCGGCAGATCGTCGATCGAAGCGGAAAGCGCAGTCCCGAGATACCCGGAAACCGCCCCGATTCCTGCCGAGATCAAGAGCATGTGGTCGACACGCTCCGTCCAGAACCGAGCGGCGACAGGCGGGATGATGACGAGCGCGATGATCAGCACCAGCCCGACGATCCGAAGACCCGTGACCGTAACGGCCAGCACCAGCAGCATCAGGAGGAGATCGCTGCGGCGAATGGAGATGCCGCGGGCGCGCGCAAAGGTTTCGTCGAAGGCGACGAGCGTCAGCGTCCGGCGCAGGAAGAAGACGGCCAGCGCCGTGCCGCCGGCGAGAATGGCAAGCGTGATCGCTTCCGAGCGCAGCATGCCGGAGGTGGAACCGAGCAGGAAGCTGCCGATCCCGGCCTGCTGGCCGATCTGGACGGACTGGATGACCGTCAGAAGCACGATGCCGAAGCCGAAGAAAACCGAAAGCACCGCGCCGATCGCGGCATCGGCCTGGAGCCGCGTGCGTCGCGTGATCCATTCGACGGTCGCCAATCCAGCAAGCGCGCTCAAGGCAGCGCCTAGAAGAAGGCCCGGAAGAAAGCGCCCCGTGCCGCCGAGCGACGCCATGACGAGAAATGCGATGCCGACGCCCGGCAAAGTCGCGTGGCTGAGGGCATCGGAGACGAGCGAGCGGCGGCGCAAGAGCAGGAACGTGCCGACCATGCCGCCTGCCCATCCGAGAAGGATCGCGCCGATCGTGACGATCGTGGTGTTGTAGCCGGCCTGGAACGTCAACGCGGAAAGAAATGCCTCGACGTCCATCGGTCTTACGCCTCGACCTTGGCGCCAGGTACCGGAGCCGGCAGGCCAGCTCCGACGAGGCGCCCGCCATAGGCATCGGCGAGCTTTTGCTCGGTGAAGGTGTCCACCACCGTGCCGTTTGCAACGGTTCGGACATCCATGATCAGGACATCGTCGTAATAATCGCGCACCGTCGAAAGATCGTGGTGAACCGTGATGATTGCCGAGCCTTCGCCGGCCAGCTTCTTCAGAAGCGTCACGATGGTGCGCTCCGTCGCGGCATCGACGCCTGCCAGCGGCTCGTCGAGGATCAGGAGATCGGCCTTCTGGGCGAGCGCACGGGCGATGAACACGCGTTGCTGCTGGCCGCCCGAGAGCTGTCCGATCTGGCGATCGGCCAAGGGCTCCAGATCAACCTCGCGCAGACAATCGCGCGCCTGGTCCCTGTGCTTTTTCGCGGCGAAGCGGAATGGGCCGAGTTCGCCGTAAAGACCCATCATCACCACATCGATGACCGAGGCCGGAAAATCCCAATCGACACTCGCCCGTTGGGGCACATAAGCGACGCGATTGCGGGCAGCCGCCAGCGGCAGGCCGAAAAACTCCACCTTTCCGGTGATCAGGGGCACCATACCCATGGCGGCCTTCAAAAGCGTGGACTTGCCGGCACCGTTCGGGCCGATCACCGCACTCATCCGGCCCTGGTGGAACACGGCATCGACGGCGGAAAGAGCCGGCTTGTCGCCATAGGCGACCGAAAGACCGGAGATCGACAAAGCCGGCGGTTGATCGACGCGGTTCAGCATGGCGTTCGGTCCGGCCTCTTCTCAGCTTTCGCCCAGCTGGCCGGCCATTCCGCCAGCGGGAGCGTTGCCGCCCAGGCTGCGCGTAATGGTGGTCACATTGGCGTCGATCATTCCGATATAGGTGCCGGCATAGGTTCCGGCAGGACCCATGGCATCGGAATAGAGCCGACCTCCGATGGTGACTTCCTGGCCGCGGGCAGCCGCACCCTCTATCAGCGCGCGCACGTTGCGTTCCGACACGGATGTTTCGACGAAGATCGCGTTGATATCGTGCTCGACGATGAGGAAGACCAATTGATCGACCTGCCGCAGGCCCGCCTCGCTCTCGGTCGACAAACCCTGGATGCCCAGCACTTCGAAGCCATACGCGCGACCGAAATAGCTGAAGGCGTCATGCGCGGTGATCAGCATGCGCTTGTCTTCGGGCACGGTGGCAAGGCTGGCTTGGGCGTAAGCCTCCAGTTCGGCCAGATCGGCGAGGCTTTGCTCGGCATTGGCCTGGTAGATCTCCGCACCTTCGGGGTCGAGTTCAATGAGCGCATCACGGGCACCTTCGACCACATAGCGCCAGAGCGAAGGATCCATCCAGATATGGGGATCATAGCGGTCGGCGTAATCGGCGTTGGCGATGCGCTTTTCGACAGGCACGTTTTCGCCGAGCGCGAAGACCGGTCGATGCCGGGACAGTTGCTCAAGAAATTCCTCAAGCTGTGCTTCGAGATAGAGCCCGTTCCAGAAGACGGCGTCTGCGCGGGCCATGGCGGCCACGTCCGCCTGGGTCTGGCGGTAGAGATGGGGATCGACCCCCTCACCCATCAGCGTCTGGACATCGGCGCGATCCCCGGCGACGGAACGAACGGCATCTCCGATCATCGACACCGTGGCGACGACCTGGAGCTTCTCGCGATCAGCGCCCTGGGCACTGGCGCCTACAGACAGCGCGAGGATCGCAACAGCGACCATCGCGCAAAGTTGGAGCAGCCCTCTGGATACAAGTGTCACGCGGGAAGCACCCGACATGTCGCCACCTTCAATTGCAACTCATTCTCATTTTAAGGTAGGAGCTCAACCCGTCGCTGTCAATTGCGAATGATTTGCAATAGCGATGATCGGGCGGGATAGCTGCCTGTCTGATCTTCCGCCACGCAGGCGAATCCGCGAGAGTGGGACATGGCCATCCACCAACTATCCGAAACGCTGATCAACCAGATCGCCGCCGGCGAAGTCGTCGAGCGTCCCGCCAGCGTGGTGAAGGAGCTGGTCGAGAATGCGGTCGATGCTGGCGCGACCCGCATCGAGATCGCCACGTCAGGCGGCGGTAAGACGCTGATCCGCGTGACCGACAATGGCTCCGGCATGGCGCCGGATGATCTGGCGCTGGCCGTGCGCCGGCATTGCACCTCGAAAATCACGGACGACCTCCTGGACATTCGCACGCTTGGTTTTCGTGGCGAGGCCCTACCGTCCATCGGCTCGGTCGCGAGGCTGAAGATCACGAGCCGGACGGCCGACGCCGACATGGGTCACGAGATCGTCGTCGAGGGCGGGCGCCACTGCGAAGCTCGGCCCGCCGCCGCAAACCGCGGGACCATCGTGGAAATGCGCGACCTCTTTTTCGCGACACCGGCGCGGCTGAAGTTCATGAAGTCCGAGCGCGCCGAAGCGAGCGCGATCACCGAAATCGTTCGCCGCATGGCGCTCGCCTTCCCGCATGTGCGCTTTCTCTTGAGCGGCACCGACCGGACGACGCTCGATTTTCCGGCGACCGGCGAAGACCGGCTGGCGCGCATCGCGCAAATCCTCGGCAAGGATTTCACCGAAAACGCTATTGCGCTCGACGCCTGGCGCGAAGGCGTGGAACTGACTGGCCATGCGGGCGTGCCGACCTTCAATCGCGGCAACGCGCTGCACCAATATGCCTTCGTGAACGGACGCCCCGTGCAGGACCGGCTGCTCGCATCGGCCCTGCGCGGCGCCTATGCCGAAACCGTCCCGCGAGGCCGCCATCCGGTTGCGGTGCTGTCGATCGCGCTCGATCCGGCGCTCGTCGACGTTAATGTTCACCCGGCGAAATCTGATGTGCGCTTCCGCGATCCGGGCCTCGTGCGCGGACTGATCGTCGGCGCGATCCGCGAAGCGCTTGCCATGGAAGGCGACCGCGCCTCCACCGTCGCGGCACGTTCGATGGCAGCCTCTTTCTCCATGGGTGCGCGTTCGACAAACGGGCATTCCGGTGCCTATGGCTATCGGCCCACTACCGCCGCCGCCAGCTATGATGTCGCCCACTCGCCCTACCGGCCGCTTGCGAGCGCGCCGCCCCAGGGTTTCTCCGCGGGCGAGCAAGCGCCGTTCGACGCTTTTTCCATGCCCTCCGCTCGGCCATCCGCACCCGTAACCGCTTCACCGAACGCGGCGGACCATCGGCTCGGCGCGGCGCGGGCGCAGGTGCATGCCAACTACATCGTATCCCAGACCGCCGATGGTCTCGTCATCGTCGACCAGCATGCCGCGCATGAACGGCTGGTCTTCGAGGCCTTCCGCAAGACGCTGCTTGCCGGCGACCAACCACTGGCTTCCCAGGGCCTGCTCATTCCCGAGATCGTCGACCTTCCCGAAGAGGATTGCGACCGGCTGATCCAGCATGCCGACGAACTGGCGAAGCTCGGCCTCGGCATCGAGCGCTTCGGACCCGGGGCGATCGCCATTCGCGAAACGCCGGCAATGCTTGGCGAGATCGATGCCGTGGCGCTGGTCCGCGACCTTGCGGACGAGATGGCGGAGTGGGACGATGCCAGCGGACTTGCCGCACGTCTCGATCATGTGGCGGCAACAATGGCCTGCTATGGCTCGGTCAGATCCGGCCGCGTCCTGCGGCCCGAGGAGATGAACGCGTTGCTCCGGCAGATGGAGGCGACGCCAGGCTCGGGCCAGTGCAACCACGGCCGGCCGACCTATATCGAACTGAAGCTTGCCGACATCGAGCGGCTGTTCGGGCGAAGCTGAAGCGTTTCCGGTTGAAGTGGATACCGGTTCATCGTTTGGAAGCGCGAAGCCGATCGAAAATGGACTGTCCGGAGCGAGGAGCCAGCCATCGCGAGGCGTGGAAGACCGGGACGCGGGCAAAGGACGGTTGTGCGCCGCTCCTCGGGCTTGCTATATCCCGTCATCGACAGGTCGAAAGCAGGAAGCCAGAACGTGATGAACCGCTTCGAGGGAGCGGGCGCCAGGCCCGCAAAGCTGCGCTATCTCGATGGCGACTTTCAGGTCGTCGTGCCCGGCACCTATGTGCTGTGTGCCATCACGGGCCAGCAAATTCCGATCGACGAGCTGAAATACTGGAGCGTCGCGCGCCAGGAAGCCTATGTGGACGTCATCGCGTCCGTCGAAGCCGAAAAGCGGGCCGGCACGCTGCCCGCCTGATCCGGCCATTGGCTTTTCAGCCGAACGGCGCCGACAGCCGCTTGTCCTTGAAGGTCGCGATTGCCTTTTCCACGATCGATGTCGGGATGCTCGGCTGGTCGAACACCATGTCGATCAGGAGCGCGTCGGTCTTGGCAAGAAGCTCTTCAGCGAGACCATGGTGGCCCTTGAGCCGCGTCACGTCCTTTTCCGTCGCCACCAGTTGCAGATCGTCCTTGGCGGCATCGGCGATCAGGTCGCGCATCTCTTCATCGGTGAAGGGATGGTGGTCGCCGAAGGAGCGCTTGCGCACGATCTCGGCCCCAGCCTCTTCCAGAGAGCGGAAAAAGCGATGCGGATCGCCGATGCCGGCATAGGCAAAAACGCGCTGGCTGCTGAACCGGCCCGGATCGCGCGGAACGATGCGCGCCTGATGGATTGGCTTGCCCGCGCGTGATGCACGCCGCACCATGTCGGAGGCGGCAGCACCGGAGCCGACCGTCAGGAGCGCGGTGGCATGGCGCAGCTGATCGATCACGGGCGCGCGCACGGGGCCGGCCGGGATGACATGGCCGTTGCCGAGGCCGCGGCCGGCATCGATCACCAGCAGCGCATAGTCGTTTTCGATCTGCGCACTTTGAAAGCCGTCATCCATGATGATCATGTCGACACCGCTTGCGATCAGCATCTCGGCGCCGCGGCGGCGGTCTCGCGAAATTACGGTCGGCGCGTGCGTCGCGAGAAGCATCGGCTCGTCACCGACATCCTTGGCGCGGTGGTGATGCGGGTCGACGAGAACCGGGCCGTCCATCGAGCCGCCATAGCCGCGCGACAGGATGCCGGGCTTTCGACCCTTGGCGACGGCCGCCTTCGCCAGCGCCATGGCCGTCGGCGTCTTGCCCGCACCGCCCACGGTGAAATTGCCGACGCAGATGACGGGGACGGGCAGCCGCAGACGCTGGCGGCGGTCCATGATGCGCCGCGCGATCGAGCCATAGGCCCAGGCGACCGGAGCGAGGCCCTTGGCGCGCCAATCCGCGTCATTCCACCAGAAGGGAGGTGCCTCGCTGACCATGGTCCGTCACTCCTCTTGTCGTTCCATCTCGTAGGTCTGCAGCCGCGCCTTGACCGCAAGCGGGCTGATATAGGGTTCCAGCGCCCGGATCGTGAGGGCGAGCGCTCCACGCATGTCATGGACCGTCCGCTGGCCGGCCTTGATCATGTCCTGGCGGACCTTGTCGTTGGTCAGAAGATAATGCACGGCCTTGGACAGCATGTCGCCGTCGCGAACGATGCGGCCGCCGCCATTCTTCAAAAGCTTCTGATAGGTTTCGCGGAAATTCTGCACGTTGCGACCGGACAGAACCGCCGCGCCCAGCATGGCCGGCTCGAGCGGGTTCTGCCCACCTTCGCCGGTCAAAGAACGTCCGACGAAGACGACTTCCGTCAGGCGGAGATAAAGCCCCATCTCGCCGATCGTGTCGCCGAGGAACACGTCCGTCGTCGCGTCGATGACGTCGCCGCGCGACCGACGCGCGACCTTGAGCCCCCGCTGAACCAGCATCGCCTCCACCGCGTCGCCGCGTTCAGGGTGCCGCGGCACGATGATCGTCAATGCATTGACGTGAGGACGCACAAACTCATGGGCATCGGCGGCGAGCGCCTCCTCGCCGTCAAATGTCGAGATCGCCGCCCACGTCGCCCGATCGCCGACCTGCGCCTGAACCTCGGCCAGTTCATTCGGATCATAGGGCGGGGCGTTCGTATCGACCTTCAGATTGCCCGAGATGGTAACAGGCCTGGCGCCGAGCTGGCGAAACCGTTCCGCATCGATGTCGGTGCGCGCGATCACGTGAGAGAAGTGCTCGAACAGCGCTTCGGCAAGCGAACTGCGGCGCTTCCAGCGCTCGAAGGATTTGTCGGACAACCGACCATTGACGAGGATCTGCGGGATCCGGCGCGCGCCAAGCTCCAGGATCGTCATGGGCCAGATCTCGGACTCGGCGAAGATCGCCACGTCCGGTCGCCAGTGATCGAGGAACCGGCGGATGGCCGGGCGCAGGTCGAGCGGCACATATTGGTGATGGATCGCCGGATCGAGCCGGTCGCGCGCGATGGTCGCCGACGTGACCGTGCCTGTCGTCAGGACGATGGAGATGCCGCGTTCGGCGACCGCTTCGATGAGCGGAATGACCGCCATGGTTTCGCCGACGCTCGCCGCATGGAACCAGACAAGTGGGCCTTCCGGACGGGGCGCACTGGCGTAGCCATAGCGTTCCCGGCGGCGCGAACGCTCTTCCTTGCCGCGCGCGGCGCGCATGGAGATATAGCCGCCGATGAAGGGATAAACGGCTGCACCGGCAAGGCGATAGCCGGTCAGCACGACACGTGCCCAGCCTCCGCTCATCTGCCTGCCTCCGCCGCTTCGTACGCCGCCGCCGTCACCCGGTTCAATTCGGCCGTCACTTTCTGGCGCGCGGCCTCCAACTCGTCCGGACCTGCATCCGGCCCCACATGGATGGGCGCGCCGATTCGCAGACAACGCCGTCCGAACGGCAGATTTATGGTCATCTTGTCCCAGGCCTTCTCGACCACATGATAGCGGCTCGTTGCCAGCGCCAGCGGAACAATCGGCCGACCGCTGACCTTGGCGAGCCGCACAACGCCCTCGCCCGCCTGGCGCGGGGCACCTTTCGAGATATCGGCGATCATCACCACGTGCCGCCCGCGCCGCAGCGCGTTGCGCAGCGCGATCAACGCCTGCGCTCCGCCCTTGCGGCTTGCTGCTTCGCGCTCGCGTCCGCCTGAACCGCGCACCACTTCGTTGCCGGCAAGCAGGATCACCCGCGCGTTGATTTCCGCATCGACGCTACGGGAGACGAGGCTCGCAACTTTCTCGTTTTCGGGACGCGTGAACTGCACGAGCGATTGCTGTCCGTGCCAAAGTGCGATGATCAGCGGACCGTCGCTTTTTGCGATCATCGCGAGATCTTCGGACGACGCCACGGGACGGTTGGTCTTGTAGATGAACCACAAGATGCCGTGCAGAACGCGCGCGGCGACCGCCTGGAAAACCGGCGAGGACAGGATCCGGCGACCGAGCCTTCGTTCAGGCGGCGTTACCCGCCTGCCGTTCCCAGAGGACACGGCAGGGTCCACGCGCTGATTGTCGGGAACCGGCAAGGTAACGGCTTCAGATCGTCGATTTGACTGCGGTGACGATATCGGTCTCCGGATCGAGCAGCCTGTGCATGTGCACGATGAAATAGCGCATGTGCGCGTTGTCGACCGTCAGCTGTGCCTTCGACTTCCAGGCAGCCAACGCCGACTGGTAGTCGGGGAAGATGCCGACGATGTCGAGCTTGTCGAGATCGCGGAACTTCACTTCCTTCAACGTGGCGAGTTCGCCGCCGAAAACCAGGTGGAGAAGCTGTTTCTGTCCTGCTTCAGACATTGGGCGGTTCCTTCGATAGATCGGAAATCCAAAGCGGTTTCGAACAATTCGCCGTAAAGGTCAATGCTCGGCGGCCGGCGCGTGGAGTGCAGCCACAGCATGCGCAAGGCCCGGCATCAGCGCTGCCTGACCTGCGACGAGGATGCCATGGTCGGTCTCGGCGCGATTATAGGCGATCGTTTCGGCCGAAAGCGTCATCACCTGACCGCCGACACGCGACAGAATGAGATCGGCCGCAGCGATATCCCAATCACGCGCCTTGGCGCTGACGAGCGTCGCATCCAGCCGGCCATCTGCCACCATGGCCAGACGATAAGCGAGCGAGGGGATGTGCGGCATGCGCGAAACGTTGCGCCCGAGGCGCTCTGACAGGCCCTCGACCAGCGGCTTGGGCGCAGCGAACCGCAAGGGTTGGCCTGCATCCACTGCAGTGCCGACCATCACCTGACCGTTCTTGCGCGCCTGGCCCGCCTGCGATGCGGAGTAGGTCTCCGCCAGCGCCGGTGCGACCAGAACGCCGGCCACCGGAGTGCCGTCGGACACGATCGCTATGGAGACGCACCAGGTATCCATGCCTTCGATGAAAGCGCGCGTGCCGTCGATCGGATCGACGACGAAGACGTTGCGATGCGTCAGTCGATCGGCGGCATCCACCGTTTCTTCCGACAGCCAGCCGTAATCGGGTCGTGCTCCAAGCAGTGCGTCCTTCAGAAAGCTGTCCACCGCCATGTCTGCGGCCGAAACCGGCGAGGTTCCGCCGTTCTTGTACCAGACATCCGGCGCATTGCGGAAATGGCGCATGGCGATGCGCCCCGCCTCCTCGGCCGCACCAAAGATCAGGTCGAGATCGGCCGTCCAGGTGGCGGCATCGCGGGCATCATCGGCCGGCAAGCGTCATTCCTTCGATTGCGATCGTGGGAGCGGCGGTCCCGAACTTGCGGTCGATGTCATTGGCGGGCGTCAGCCGCATGAACATGTCCTTCAGGTTCGAGGCGATGGTGACTTCCGCGACCGGATAAGCGATCTCGCCATTCTCGATCCAGAAGCCGCTGGCCCCGCGGCTATATTCGCCGGTCAGCATGTCGACGCCGTGGCCGATGAGTTCGGTGACGTAGAAGCCGGTGCCGATCTGGCGGATCATGTCTTCCGGCGACATGCCTCCTGGCTCCAGCGCAAGGTTTGTGGAGCCAGGGTTGACGATGCTGCCGCTGCGCACGCCGCGCCCGTTGGTCTTGAGGCCGAGTTCGCGTGCCGTCGAGCTGGAGAGAAACCAGTTTGCCAGCACGCCATCGTCGATCATCGTCATCCGTTGACCACGCACGCCCTCGCCGTCGAATGGCTGCGACGCAGGACCACGATGGATTAGTGGATCGTCCGTGATCACGGTACCGGCCTTCATGACCTGCTGGCCCATCTTGTCGCGCAGGAAGCTCGTCTTGCGCGCGACGGATGCGCCATTGATGGCGCTCGCCACATGACCAACGAAGCCTCGTGCCACACGCGGATCGAAGACGACGGTTATGTTGCGACCGGTCTCGGCCTGGCGCGGTCCCACTCGGCGAACAGTCCGCTCGCCGGCCCGCTTCCCGATGGTCTCGGGGCTATCAAGTTCGGCGGCGAAGAGCCGGCTGTCGAAATCGTAATCGCGCTCCATCTTGGTGCCTTCGCCGGCGATGACGCTGACGGAGCGGCCGAAGCGCGTGGCCATGAAGGAACCCGAGAACCCGTGCGAGGTGACGAGCACCATGCCGCCCATGCCGGCCGATGCACCGGCGCCGGACGAGTTGCTGACACCGTCAACGGCGAGTGCTGCCGCCTCCGCGGCCAGCGCCGCTTCGGTCAGTTCGCTCGCAGAGATTTCCGTCGGATCGAAGCGATCGAGATCAAGGATCTCATGGGCGAGGCTTTCAGGATCGGCGAGGCCCGCATAGGCATCTTCCGGCGACACGCGGGCCATGGCAACCGCGCGCTCGGCAAGTTCCGCCAGATCCGCACCAGGGCCTGCTGAGACGCTCGCGACCTTCTTGCCGACGAAGACCCGGAGCGAGAAATCGTCGCTTTCGGCAGCGTTCGTGCCCTCGACCTTGCCGAGCCTTACCGACACCGATTTTGAGCGTCCGCGCGCCACGACCGCGTCTGCCGCATCCGCACCGGCGCTCTTGGCCAGTTCGACCAGCCTTGCGGCTTCTCTTTCCAGCGCGCTGGTATCGATCATCGGAACTCCTGAAGCGTTGTGCGATCCCGGCAGCTTGTGTGCGGCAGGACTTGGCGGGCGGAAATGGCGGTACGGCGAACCGCCTCTCTCATGTATTGCGCCTGCTGCAACGCATCAAGGCGCCAGCTCCCTGTTCAACGCGCCACGAACCGCATAGACAGGCCGTCGGTTTTTCATCTCGAGGAGAGCATTCATGGCCGGGCCCTTTCATCTCGCCTTTCCGATCCGCGATATCGAGGAGACGCGCAGTTTCTATCGCGACGTGCTCGGCTGCGCGATCGGCCGCGAATCGGAGACCTGGATCGATTTCGATCTCTTCGGCCATCAGATGTCGGGCCATGTGCGTCCGTCGGCGCGCGACACCGGTGCCGAAGGCAGTGGCACGGTCGACGGCAAGGCTGTGCCCATCCCGCATTTCGGCGCCGTGCTGACGATGGACGAATGGCGGGCGCTCGCCGAGAGGCTGAAGGGCGCGGACGGCATCGACTGGCTCCTGGAGCCGCAGATCCGTTTCGAGGGCCAGCCGGGAGAACAGGCGACGCTTTTCATTCGTGACCCGTCGGGCAACGCGCTCGAATTCAAGGGCTTTGCCGACATGGACGCCGTGTTCGCCGCCTGAGGCGATCAGGCCTGCCGCGATCAATGGCCGCGGCGGGCCTTCGCATGGCTCTCGAAAGCCTCGTCGAGAGCAAATTTCAGCTGATCGCGCACCGGCGCCGAAGCGGCCAGTATCTCCGCGACCCGGGGGAAATCGAGCACACGGAACCGGCTGACATCAGGCCGCAGGAAGATATCCGGCGGGCAAGCCTTCAGTTTCATCGAGATGATCGACTGCATCATCAGCTGGTTTGCACCGAAAATCGCGTCGACACGCGACGGGATACGGGTTTCGTTGCCGCAAGGGCCACCCGTGACATCGATGGCAATGACGATGTCGGCAAGACCCAGCAGATGATCGTAGGGCACAGGATTGTAGATGCCGCCATCGATCAGCACGCGTCCGCCGCGTACGACCGGGCGAAAGACGGCGGGAATGGCAGCTGAGGCACCGATGGCATTGTAGAGATCACCGGTGTCGCAGATCCGCTCGCACTGGGCATAGTAGTCGGTAACAACGATCTTGGTCGGTATCTGCAGGTCGGCGAAATCCTGCGGGATCGCCTGCGGCAGGAAGCCATGGAGAATGCGCTCGATGTCGAACTGGCCGAACTGGCCACGCTTGCGGCGAAACATTTCGGCGATCGTCTGCGGGCGCATCTTCCACAGGCGGCTTGCCACTTCCGACCAGTTACCGACGGTGGCGAGCGCAAATTCGCTGATTTCGCGGCCACGCATACCGGCTGCCATGGCCGAACCAATGATCGCGCCGATCGATGCTCCGGAAATTGCGACCGGCTGAATGTCCAGGTCGTTCAGGGCCTGCACGACATGGATGTGCGCAATCCCACGCGCGCCACCACCGCCAAACGCGACGGCAACCGTCGGCTCGGAGGTCCGACGCCGCATGTCAAGCGTCATCGCTGATGGCTCGTTGACGATGCTCATGATCCGTTTCGTCCCGGCTCGTAACGATAGAAATGGATGCTCGTTTCTCCGAATACACGGGATTCAAGAGGAAAAAATGAACGAGCCAATTCGGGGCTCTGATCGGACCGTTCCTCGAGCAGCACGAGCGCACCGTCGGCGATCCATCCGTCCGCCGCCGCGCCGTTCAACGCGGCCTCCCCGAGCCCCTTGCCGTAGGGCGGATCGGCGAAGATGAAGCTGTAAGGCTCGAGGTTCCGGCAGGCGCCGAGCGCCGTGGCGTTGCGCCTGAAAATCTTGGTGCGGCCCATCAGGCCGAAGGCCTCGATGTTGGCCTGGATCAGGGCGCGGCCCTCGACCGATTGCTCCACGAAGATTGCTGATGACGCCCCGCGCGATAGGGCTTCGAGCCCGACGGCGCCGGTGCCTGCGAAGAGTTCCAGCACGCGCGCGCCTTCGACCGCGCCCGGATAGGCGTGGGCGAGAATGTTGAACAGGCTTTCACGGGTCCGGTCGCTGGTCGGGCGAATGGCGTCGGTACGGGGCGCCTTCAGTGCCCGGCCGCCGAATTCACCGCCGACGATCCGCATTGCCAGGTCCTTTCGATCCGCCCGCACCGCGTGGGCCACCACCCGGCTTGCCATCTCTCGGCTTGCCGCCCGGTCTCGTACCGCCCGGCTTGCCGTCTCTGGGCTTGCCATCTCGTGCTTTGTTGGCACCTGCAGGCCTGCCACCCGAAGGACGGCCACCAGCACCCGGCTTCTCCCCGAAGCTGCGACCAGCCCCTGCCGGCTTGCCTGGACCACCTGCAGGACGCGGACCACGCCCGGCTGGTTTTTCCGATGCACTGCTCGGTGCGCTGCGCCCCTGACTTCTCGGCCGGCCTTCGCCGGTCGATGGCGATCGGCTGCCTTCCGTACGGGCGCCTGCGCCTCTCGCGCCAGGGCCTCTGGCAGCGACCGATCCTTCCGGACGATCGGCACGGCGCGGGCGTTCGTCCCTGCGCGGACGTTCGCCATCGCGCGGCGCATCGCTTCGTGCGCGATCGGATCCGGCGAATGCGGGCTTCGCGCCTCGCGTGGGACGCGCACTCGCATCGCCGCTTTCGCGACGGGGGCGAGCGCCTGCCCGATCTCCACGCGACTCCCGCTTGGCGTCGCGCTCGGCCTGGCGGCGATCGGCATCTTCCTTCTCTGCGGCGCGCTTCGGGCCCATCGGCCGCGCGCCGGCCGCGATCCAGACATTGCTCGATCGACGCACCTGCGGCGTCACCGGCTTGCGCGGCCCATCCCTGCCGCCAGCGTCCTTGCCACGGGGACCATCCTTGCTGCGGGGCCCGTCTTTCCCACGGGGCCCATCTTTACTGCGGGAAGCGTCCCTGCTCCGCGATTCGTCCTTGCTCCAGGCGGGCGCCTCGCGCTTGGTGTCGAGACGGCCGCGCAGCCGCTCGTTCCGTTCCGCCGGCTTTTCGCCGAAGGGCTTCGGCTTCGCGCCTGCTTTCTGCCTGCTGTCGTCGGCTTCATCGGCACCATCGGTCTGGTGCACAATGGGTGCATCAAAATCCGCACCGGCTTCTTCGATGAGGCGCGGTCCAAGCTGATCGCGCAGCATGCGGCCGCGCACTTCCACGACCTGGCCTTCCGGCAGATCCTGCAACTGGAACGGGCCATAGGAGATGCGGATCAGGCGGTTGACATCGAGGCCGAGCGCGCCGAGCACGTTCTTGATCTCGCGATTTTTGCCCTCGCGCAGCCCCATCGTGATCCAGACATTGGCCCCCTGCTGGCGGTCGAGCGTCGCCTCGATCCCGCCGTAGAGCACGCCTTCCACGGCGATCCCGTCTTTCAGCGTGTCGAGCTTTTCCTGACTGATGTCGCCATGGGCGCGCACGCGGTAGCGGCGCAGCCAGCCGGTCGTCGGCAACTCCAGAACGCGGGCAAGACCGCCGTCATTGGTGAGCAGCAGCAGGCCTTCGGTGTTGATGTCGAGACGCCCGATGGACATGACCCGCGGCAGCGCCTTCGGGAGCCGTTCGAAAACGGTCGGACGGCCTTCCGGATCGCGATTGGTCGTCACGAGGCCGGCCGGCTTGTGGTAGAGCCAAAGCCGCGTGCGCTCGATGCCGTTGACGGCTTCGCCATCGACTTCGATCGCATCGGCGAAGGTGGCGTTGATCGCCGGCGTGTCGAGGACCTTGCCGTTCAGCCGAACGCGCCCCTCGGCAATCATGCGCTCCACATCACGCCGCGAGGCGATGCCGGCGCGGGCGAGAAGCTTGGAGATGCGCTCGGGTTCGGCAGGCGCAGTCGCTGCGCCCGTTTCGGCCACGCTTGCCGCTGCGGGCTTGGCTTTCCTGTCGCGAACCGGCGGCTTTGAACGGGGGGCCGCGCCGCCCTTGCCCTTGGGTTTGTCTTTGAAGCTCATTGTGAGATTTGCCTTTTGTCGGGCGCTTTCCTATCAGGTTGCCCGATCTGGATTAAGAGAAAAATGGCTGGACAAGAGCGCCCGACATTCATGGACCACGCGCTGGCTGCTGCGGAAGCGGCCGGTCAGCGCGGCGAAGTGCCGGTCGGCGCCGTTATCGTGCATGAAGGCACCATCGTCGCTCAGGAGGGCAATCGCACGCGCGAGTTGCGCGACGTGACGGCCCATGCCGAGATTGCCGCCATTCGCGCCGCTGCCCGTGTCCTCGACAGCGAACGGCTTTCAGACTGCGATCTCTACGTGACGCTCGAGCCTTGCGCCATGTGCGCAGCGGCGATTTCCTTCGCGCGCATCAGACGGCTCTATTTCGGCGCTTCAGATCCGAAAGGGGGCGCCGTGATCAGTGGCGGCCGCTTCTTCGACCAGCCGACCTGCCACCACGCTCCCGACGTTTATGCCGGGATCGGCGAAGCCAGCGCCGCACGCATCCTCAAGGAGTTCTTCGCGCTCAAGCGATAGCCTTACGGCGCTCCGATTAGAACGGCAGCCACCGCTGCCGCAGGGACTGCCCGCGCTGCGCTTCCTGCAGACGCCGGCGCTCCTTCGTCCGCTCCGATTCGCCCATATCGCCCACGGGGGCGGTCGCGATCGGCTGGCGATATTCGAGCGGCGGCTCAGACAGGAAGTTGCGCGTTGTGGGATCGGCAGAGCGCGCGATCTCCTGGCGGGCGCGGTAATCGGCCTGTGCTTCCGCACCCGAAAGCCCGCTCGGAAGTCCGACAGGGCCACCAACGGGGCCACGGCGAGGATTGGGCGCCTCACGCCCACGACCGCCGCCGACTTCGCGCTGGGCGAGTGGAGAACTGAAGCTGCCGGTACCGCCCGAGAGATCGGCTTCGGCCCGCAGGCGCGCGCGGGTTTCCTCGGGCGATTCCGGCCAGGCCTGGGTCCGCGACAGGGCAGTCTGCGGCGCCGGCAGCGCCGACGTGTCGGTCGGCTGCACCAGATCGGGCCTTGGCTGATAGGCGATATCGCCGCCCTGCTGGGGACGAATGGACGCAACGTCGCCGATATCGTTGAGAAACTGCGTGGTCGCATCCGTGCCGGTGCCGTAGGTCGGGCTGCCGAGACAGCCCGAAAGCGCCATGGCCACACCGCCCAGCATCGCGGCCCTCATGGCCAATCGCACATGCATTCCCATTGTCATCAGGATCTTTCCCCGCCTTATCGGCCGTGAAACTCAAAGCTCGCCCATGCGTCAAGAATCCGACCATTTCCGGGCACGGTCATAGCGAATAGTTAATGCTTGAGCAATCCGGCCGCCCCTAGAGGCGGCCGAGTTGCGCCAGTTCCTTCAGCGCCGCCGCATCGCGCGCCGACACATCCGGATAGGCAGGATCGGAACCGACATCGTCGGTGATGCGCCAGGAGCGCGCGCATTTGCGCCCGCTCGCCTCGCGCGGCACGACCGCAACGCTCGCCACATCATCCAGGCGGAACGCGTCGTCCGGTCCCTCACCTGCAACGAGCTCGATGCCCGACGTGATGCAGATCTCGGAGAAATCGAGGCCGTCGAGCGCGTTCAAAAGCGCGGGCTCGTCGACATAGACGACAGGTGCGGCTTCGAGCGACGAGCCGATGCGCTTCTCGCGGCGCTCCACTTCCAGTGCGCCGGTGACGACGCGGCGGACGGTGCGGATCTTCTTCCACTTGGCGGCAAGCACCTCGTTTTCCCAGTCGACGGCAAGCCGCGGGAACTGCTCCAGATGCACCGATGTCTTGGACGGATCGCGCGACAGCCACGCCTCTTCCATCGTGAAGGGCAGCATCGGCGCCATCCAGGTCACCAGGCAGTCGAAGATCTGGCGGATGACGTGCAGCGATGCCTTGCGGCGCAGGCTCGACGGCGCGTCGCAATAGAGCGCGTCCTTGCGGATGTCGAAATAGAAAGCCGACAGTTCCACATTGGCGAAATCGATCAGCGCGCGCGAGATGCGCTTGAAATCGAAATCGTCGTAGCCCTTGCGCACCACGCGATCGAGTTCCGTCAGCCGGTGCAACATCAACCGCTCCAGTTCCGGCATGTCGTGCAGCGCGACATCCTCGCTCTCGTCATGGGCGAGCGTGCCGAGCATCCAGCGGATGGAGTTGCGCAGCTTGCGGTAGGCATCGATGTTGGTCTGAATGATCGCCTTGCCGAGACGCTGGTCCTCGCCGTAATCCGTGGTCATCACCCAAAGCCGGAGAATATCGGCGCCCGACTGGCTCATCACCTCCTGCGGGGTGACGGTGTTGCCCTTCGACTTCGACATCTTCTCGCCCTTCTCGTCCATGGTAAAACCATGGGTGACGACGGTGTCGTAGGGGGCGCGACCACGCGTGGCGCAGCTTTCGAGCAGCGAGGAATGGAACCAGCCCCGGTGCTGGTCGGAACCTTCGAGATAGACATCGGCTGGCCACTTCAGATCCGGGCGATCCTCGAGCGTGAAGCTGTGGGTCGATCCGGAATCGAACCACACGTCGAGAATATCTTTCACGAGGTGCCAGCGGTCATGATCGTGATCGTTGCCGAGGAAGCGTTCCTTGGCGCCTTCGGCGAACCAGGCGTCGGCACCTTCCGCCTCGAAGGCTTCGAGGATGCGGGCGTTGACCTCATCGTCGACGAGGATTTCGCCCTGGTCGTCGGCGAAGATCGCGATCGGTACGCCCCAGGCGCGCTGACGGGATAGCACCCAGTCCGGACGATCCTCGATCATGGCGCGCAGGCGGTTCTGGCCGGCGCCCGGCACGAAACGGGTCTGGTCGATGGCGGAGACGGCACGGGTGCGCAGCGTCGAGCCATCCTCGTACGCTTTGTCCATGTGGACGAACCATTGCGGCGTGTTGCGGAAGATCACCGGCTTCTTGGAGCGCCAGGAATGCGGATAGGTGTGCTTCAGCCGGCCGCGCGCAAAAAGGTTGTTCGCGGCGATCAGCGCCTCGATCACGCGCTTGTTGGCATCGCCCTTCTTGCCCTTGTCGTCGATGACGCGGGCCGCGCCGCCTTCCGCTTCAGGCCCGAAGCCCGGTGCGTCAACCGTGTAGAAGCCGCCATCGTCGACGGTAAACGGGATCTTTGAGGAGATGCCGCGCGCTTCGAGTGCACGGGCGTGGTCCATCCACACGTCAAAGTCTTCGCGGCCATGGCCGGGGGCGGTGTGAACGAAGCCCGTACCCGCATCATCGGTGACGTGATCGCCGGCCAGAAGCGGCACGGCGAATTCATAACCACCGCCGAAGCCCTTCAGAGGATGTGCGCAGACCGTGCCTTCAAGCTCGGCGGCGGAGACCGGGCGCAGCTTCGTCAGGGTGATCTTTGCCTTGGCGGCGCAATCCTCGGCCAGCGTTTCGGCGAACACCACCTTGTCGCCCGGCTGCGGCCCGAAATCGTTCTCGGCTGCCGCCACTTCGTAAAGCGCATAGGCGACGCGCGACGAATAGGAGATTGCCCGGTTGCCGGGCATGGTCCAGGGCGTGGTGGTCCAGATGACGATTGCAGCGTCCAAGAGATCGGACGAGTCCGACGCGCGGTCGGCGATCTCGGCCTCGGACGGACCCTTCAGATGACCATCGGCGCCGACATCGACCGCCGTGCGGGCCGGTGCCGCTGCCTGCATGATCGGGAACTTCACCCAGACCGTGTCGCTCTCGTAGTCCTGGTATTCGACTTCCGCTTCTGCCAGCGCGGTGCGCTCGACGACCGACCACATGATCGGCTTGGAGCCCCGGTAAAGCTGGCCCGACTTCGCGATCTTCATCAGCTCGCCGGCGATGCGCGCTTCGGCGTGGAAGTTCATCGTCGTATAGGGCTGATCGAAATCGCCCTCGATGCCGAGGCGCTTGAACTCTTCCGTCTGAACCGCGATCCAGTGCGCAGCGAAATCACGGCATTCCTGGCGGAACTCGTTGACCGGCACCTTGTCCTTGTCGAGGCCCTTGGCGCGATATTGCTCCTCGATCTTCCACTCGATCGGCAGGCCATGGCAGTCCCAGCCGGGCACGTAGTTGGCATCGCGCCCGCGCATCTGAAACGAACGCGTGATCACGTCCTTCAGGATCTTGTTCAGCGCATGGCCGATATGGATGTTGCCGTTGGCATAGGGTGGGCCGTCATGCAGCACGAATTTGTCGCGCCCTGCGCCCGCTTCGCGAAGCTTGCGGTAAAGCTGCATCTCCTGCCAGCGCTTAACAAGTTCAGGCTCTTTCTGGGGAAGGCCCGCGCGCATGGGAAATTCGGTCTGCGGCAGATAGAGCGTCGTGGAATAGTCCATCGCTTCTGCGCTAGTCGTCGCCTGGTCGTTCATGATGTCCGCTTTTCGTGCGTTGCCGGTCGCCTGGATCCGGCTGTCCGTCTTTCGATCGAGACTGGGAAGATCGACGCCTGCCGCCATGGTGAAGGTGCTTCCCTTCAGGCAGAGACGCATGCCGCGCTACCCGGCCCTTCGGCGCTTCGCTTTTCAAGCGTGCGCGCGAAAAGCCGGGCCCGTAATTCGCAGCAATCTGTGCGCATTATCGCTCGACATGGCGCCGCTTCTATCAAGCGAAGCCCAGCGAATAAAGCGCTTTCTGAAAGAGGGTTACCGGCTCAAAAATTCAGAGCTTCGTCGATGATCCCGAGCGGTTGCACCGATGAAAGAAGCGCCCGCGCCTCTTCCTCGTCGCGGCGCATCTGCACCACCAGTTCGTCGAGCCCGTCGAATTTCAATTCCGGACGGAGATAGCCGAACAGCGTTACTGAGCAGGTCTCTCCATAGAGATCGCCTGAGAAATCGAAAACGTAGGTTTCCAGCAGCGGCTCGCCCGTCGACGTGACCGTTGGCCGGTACCCGTAGCTTGCAACACCATCGTAAAGCGTCCCGTCGGCTCGCCTGAACCGCACAGCATAAATGCCAGGCGCAAGCGTCGCCTCCGGCGGTAAGGCCATGTTGGCGGTCGGATAGCCGAGCGTGCGGCCAAGCTGCTTGCCGCCGATCACCGTTCCCTCCACCTGGAACCGATACCCGAGCAGGCCTGCAGCCAATGTCACGTCGCCTTCGGCCAGTGCCGATCGGATGCGGCTCGATGAAACGATGTCGCCGTTCTCATCCGCGAAGGCCTCGACGAGCGTGACACCGAAGCCAGCCCTGTCGCCGGCGCTTGCGAGAAAGGCCGGTCCACCTTGGCGGCCCTTGCCGAAATGGAAGTCGTGACCGGTGACCACATGGCGGGCGCCGAGTTGATCGACGAGGATTGTCTCGACGAATTCCTGCGCCGTTTGTGCTGCGAAGTCCTTGTCGAATGCGCATTCCACCACGCCGTCGCAGCCGGCGAGTTCCAGCAGCTTGGCGCGCAGCGGCGATGGCGTCAGCCGAAACACCGGCTCTGCCGGCTTGAAGAAACTGCGGGGATGCGGCTCGAAGGTCAGCACGATGGTCGCGCAACCCAGTTCGGCGCCCTTTTCGAGCGCTTCGCACAGCACCGCCTGATGACCCCGATGGACGCCATCGAAATTGCCGATCGCAACCACCGCGCCATGCAGCGCGGAGGCGACGGGCTCGCCCGGCCGCAGCACCGCCGTGACGAAGGCTCGTTCGTGACCGCTCCGGTTCATCCGCCCCACCTCATCCGAGCGCGGGCATCCAGTAGTGCGGTCGTGCGGAATTGTCTTCCAAGAATGAAGCGAGCCGGCCCGCATCGATGCGCCCGGCCTCGGCGTAGTCGCGCGCATGGATGCCGTTGGCGATATAGAGCAGGTCGAGGCCGTAATCCTGGGCGCCCTTCACATCGGTCGGCAGGCCATCGCCGATGGCGATCGCGCGCGGCGCGGCCACATCGGGCTTCAGTTCCGAAACGAATGCCAGCGCGGCATCGTACATGGCGGGATAAGGCTTGCCGGTGATGCGCGTCTCGCCGCCCATCTCGGCGTAGACGGCTGCGAGCGCTCCCGCACAGAGAACAAGCCTGTCGCCGCGTTCCACGATGAGGTCCGGATTGGCGCAGATGAACGGTACACCGCGCTCGATCCAAGGCGCAAACATGTCGCGATAGTCGTCAGGCTTGTCAGTCTCGTCGTCATAGGGGCCGGTGCAGACCACGGCCTGCGCCTCGTCCTTGTCTACGACTTCGACGCCAAGGCCCTCGAGCAGCGTCAGGTCGCGATCGAGACCGAGAAAGAAGACCTTCTTCGGACCGGCTTCGATGAGCTTTCGCGTGACATCGCCCGACGTCACGATGCGATCATAGGCGCCCCGCGGCACGCCGATGCCGTCCAGCTGCAGGATGACTTCCTTGTGCGGGCGCGGCGAGTTGGTGATCAATACGACCGAAAGCCCGTCCGCGCGCGCCCGGCTGAGTGCCTCGCAGGCATCAGGCCATGCCACGACGCCATTGTGCAGCACGCCCCACACATCCGACAAAACCGCATCATAGGCCTGATGCAGGCTCGCGAGATTTTCGATTTGCTGAACCATAGGGGCGATGATGCTCCGCAATGTGAACTCTGAGAAACGATGGGCTCGCGGGTGACATCGCGCAGACTGCACGGGAAAACAAGGGGGATCGGGGACGTGAAGTTCATACGTCGTGCCTCGGCAAATGCCTTGACAGTCCCTCAAGCCACGCCTATCTCCGCCTCCAGTTAGCACTCCCCGAGTGTGAGTGCTAACTCCCCAGCGCGGCCTCGCATGGGCTGCGCAATCTCATGTCATTCGACCGAGGGTAAGACAATGGCAAGCACCAATTTCCGTCCGCTGCACGACCGCGTCGTCGTCAAGCGCGTCGAATCCGAACAGAAGACTGCAGGCGGAATCATCATTCCGGACACCGCCAAGGAAAAGCCGCAGGAAGGCGAAATCGTCGCCGTCGGCTCCGGCGCTCGTGACGAAAGCGGCAAGCTCGTCGAGCTCGACGTCAAGGTTGGCGATCGCGTGCTCTTCGGCAAATGGTCGGGCACGGAAGTCAAGATCGGCGGCGAAGACCTTCTGATCATGAAGGAAGCCGACATTATGGGCATCATCGGCTGAGCCGACGTCCATTCGACCCCATTCAATGCATCCAATCAGGGCATAGCCCGGGAGTTCTACAATGGCTGCTAAGGAAGTAAAATTTGGCCGCAGCGCGCGTGAGCGCATGCTGCGCGGCGTCGACATCCTCGCTGATGCCGTCAAGGTCACGCTGGGTCCCAAGGGCCGCAACGTCGTCATCGAAAAGTCCTTCGGCGCACCGCGCATCACGAAGGACGGCGTGTCGGTCGCCAAGGAAATCGAACTTGAAGACAAGTTCGAGAACATGGGCGCCCAGATGGTCCGCGAAGTTGCTTCGAAGACCAACGACGTCGCCGGCGACGGCACCACGACTGCAACCGTTCTCGCTGCCGCCATCGTCAAGGAAGGCAACAAGGCCGTTGCCGCCGGCATGAACCCGATGGACCTGAAGCGCGGCATCGATCTCGCTGTCAAGGAAGTCGTCGAGAAGCTGGCAGCTGCTGCCAAGCCGATCAACACTTCGGCTGAAGTCGCACAGGTCGGCACCATCTCCGCCAATGGCGACAAGCAGGTCGGCGAAGACATCGCTGAAGCCATGCAGCGCGTCGGCAACGAAGGCGTCATCACCGTCGAAGAAGCCAAGACCGCCGAAACCGAACTCGAAGTCGTCGAAGGCATGCAGTTCGACCGCGGCTACCTGTCGCCTTACTTCGTGACCAACCCGGAAAAGATGGTCGCCGAACTCGACGACGCCTACATCCTTCTCCACGAAAAGAAGCTGTCCAACCTGCAGGCGATGCTTCCGGTTCTCGAAGCCGTCGTCCAGTCGGGCAAGCCGCTCGTCATCATCGCTGAAGACGTCGAAGGCGAAGCTCTTGCAACGCTCGTCGTCAACAAGCTGCGTGGCGGCCTCAAGATCGCTGCCGTCAAGGCGCCTGGCTTCGGCGACCGCCGCAAGGCCATGCTCGAAGACATCGCGATCCTGACCGGTGGCCAGGTGATCTCCGAAGACATCGGCATCAAGCTCGAGAATGTTACCCTCGACATGCTCGGCCGTGCCAAGAAGGTCTCGATCACCAAGGAAAACACGACGATCGTCGACGGTGCCGGCCAGAAGGCTGAAATCGAAGGCCGTGTTGCCCAGATCAAGCAGCAGATCGAAGAAACCTCTTCGGACTACGACCGCGAAAAGCTCCAGGAGCGCCTGGCCAAGCTCGCCGGTGGTGTTGCTGTCATCCGCGTCGGCGGCTCGACGGAAGTCGAAGTCAAGGAGCGCAAGGACCGCATCGACGACGCGCTGAACGCAACGCGTGCAGCTGTCCAGGAAGGCATCGTGCCTGGCGGTGGCGTCGCTCTCCTGCGCGCTTCGTCCACGCTCACGGTCAAGGGTCAGAACTCTGACCAGGACGCTGGCGTCAACATCGTTCGTCGCGCTCTGCAGGCTCCGGCCCGCCAGATCGTCGAGAACGCTGGTGAAGAAGCTTCCATCGTCGTCGGCAAGATCCTCGACAAGAACGACGACAACTATGGCTACAACGCCCAGACCGGCGAATATGGCGACATGATCGCCATGGGTATCGTCGACCCGGTCAAGGTCGTTCGCACCGCACTTCAGGACGCAGCCTCGGTTGCCGGCCTGCTCGTCACGACAGAAGCCATGATCGCCGAAGCTCCGAAGAAGGACTCCCACGGCGGTGGCGGCGGCATGCCGGACATGGGCGGAATGGGCGGCATGGGCATGATGTAAGACACGCTTTAAAGCGTGTCGGCATCACCTGCCGATCAATGGACAAGGGCGGCCTTCGGGTCGCCCTTTTTCGTTTGGCCCCGTGTCAGCCGAAACGGATCCTGGAGGCTTCGACATTCTCGGCATCGAAGCGCGCTTGCGCCGCCTCGACGCGCTCCCGGTTCGCAACCGCCCATTCGCCGAGCGCACGCAGCGGCACGAGCAGTTCGCGGCCGAGATCGGTGAGTGCGTAATCCACGCGCGGAGGGATCGTCGGCGTGACTGCTCGGGTCACGTAGCCATCGCGTTCGAGGCCACGAAGCGTCGTCGTCAGCATCTTCTGCGAGATCCCGTCGATTGCGCGCCTCAGTTCGGAAAACCGCATCGTCCCATTGCCGAGATAACTGACCACGAGCACGGACCACTTGTCGCCGATGCGGGAGAGGATCGCGTTCACCGGCCGGCAGGCATCCGATACTTCGAAAGGCGCCACGGCTTGCCCGCAGGTTACGTCCGGGTGAGCAGGTTTCATCAAAGTGCCTCCTTGAAGAATGGACCTCAGGTGACAGATATAGAGCTAGTCACCATTGGTTACCAGCGCACTTAAGGATACTGGAAATGAGCAAGCTCAAACTCGCCGTCGTCATCGGCAGCACACGCGAAGGCCGCTTCGCTGAAAAGCCGGCACACTGGATCGCGGACCTGGCGAAATCGGACGGCGCTTTCGAGGTGGAAGTGATCGACCTGAAGGATTATCCGATGGCCTTCTACGGCGATCCGGCAGCGACCACGGAACAGAGCGAAACGGCCGCCAGGTTCAAGGCGAAGGTTCAGGAATTCGACGCCTACATCTTCACCGCCGCCGAGTACAACCACGCTCCGACCGCGGTTCTGAAAAACGCGATCGACCACGGCGCGTGGGTCCGCAAGCCCGTCGCATTCGTCGGTTATGGCGGCGTTGGCGGTGCGCGCGCGGTCGAGCAGCTTCGCCAGATCGCCGTCGAGATGGAAATGGCGTCGGTCAAGACTGGCACGCATATTCTCTTCCCGGAATATCTCGCCATCGTCAAAGGCGAGAAGCAGATTTCGGATTTCGCGCACCTCGTCGATGCGGCCAAGACGATGCTCGGTCAACTCGCCTGGTGGGGCAAGGCGCTGAAATCCGCCCGTGACGAAGAGGCGAACGCCTCGCTCGCAAAGGCCTCCTGATCTACCCATAATTTCGTCCATCGCGGCACCGATAACGGTCGCCGCGATGGCCCATATCATGGGCGTGCATGCGCTCCCATTTTGCCGCAGGGACCTTCCGGAACCAAAAGCGGCTCGGGCCATTGTGGGCGATACTTCCTCATTCTCCCGGGCAACCTTTCCATGGCCGACGACACTCTGACGCGCCAACGCGATCTGCGCGAGGCCGAACCTTTGTGGGCGCAGACACCGCGCATCACGCTCATGTCGCGCAAGGCTGTGCCGGTGCGTCACTTCGATGTCGTCATCGTCGGGGCAGGCATCAGCGGCGCGCTGATGGCCGACGCACTCGCGGATGGAAAACGGTCGGTCCTGGTCATCGACCGCAGGCGCGCCGTCCACGGCAGCACGATGGCGTCCACCGCGATGATCCAACACGAGATCGACGTGCCGCTGCACAAACTGTCCGGCATGATCGGAACGGCGAAGGCAAACCGCGTCTGGCGCCGCTCGGCATCATCGGTGGATGCGCTGGCCGAGCGCGTGGAAGAACGCGGCATATCCTGCAGCATGAAGCGCAAGAAGACGCTTTATCTGTCAGGTGACGAATTCGATGCCGATGCGCTCGCCAAGGAGTACGACGCGCGCAAGAAAGCAGGCCTCGACGCGGAACTGCTCGACCGCGACGAGGTCGCGGCACAATTCGGTCTGGATCGCGAGGCCGGCATCGTCAGCGATGCATCCGCATCGGGCAATCCCGCACAAATGGCTGCGGGCTTTTTGCGTGAATCCTTCAAACGGGGTGCCGAGCTCGTCGAAGGCATCGAGATCACCGACCTGCGCGAAACGAGCGATGGTGTGGTGCTCGCCACCAGCGACGGTAGTTTGATCGAAGCCGGACACGCCATCTTCTGCACGGGATACGAATTCCTCGAAACGCTCGCCAGCCAGAACCACGACGTCGTGTCGACCTGGGCGCTCGCTTCCGCTCCCGGGCTGACGCTGCCGGACTGGCTGTCGGACCACCTCGTCTGGGAGGGCTCCGACCCCTACCTCTATTTTCGCTCCACCCGCGACCAGCGACTGATCGTGGGTGGGGAGGACGAAGACGACGGCGAAGCCTTCGCCGATCCCAAGAAACTCAAGACCAAGACCACCACAATCACCAAGAAGATCGAAGCCTTGCTCGGCATGAAGATCGGCGCACATGATGCCGCCTGGGCGGCGGCATTCGGCACGACGAAGGACGGCTTGCCACTCATCGGGCGCGTGCCGGAGATGAAGCACACCTTCGCGGTCATGGGGTTCGGCGGCAACGGGATCACATTTTCCAAGATCGCCGCCGAAATCGTTTCCGCCGAGATCGCCGGTCAACCGGATCCTGACGCCAAGCTCTTCGCATTCAGCCGTTGATCGGGCGTCAGGCGGCGAGCGTCTCGGCCCGATTGCGACCGTTGCTCTTGGCCTTGTAAAGCAGTCGGTCCGCTTGAGCGACGACCGTGTCGAAGTCGGCGGCACCGTCGCAATGGAGCATGCCGGCCGAGACGGTGACCCGGATCGCGCGTCCGCCGTAGCCCATCGTGCATTGGGCGATCGCTTCGATCAGGCGTGAGAGGCGCCGCTCGGCGTCACTTGTGTTCGCCCCCTCGAAGAAAAGCGCGAACTCCTCGCCCCCGACACGGGCAACGAGATCGCCTTCGCGCGCGTGGTCCCGGAAGATACGAGCGCAGGTGCGCAGTACCGCATCACCGGCCGCATGTCCGTGCTGGTCGTTGATCGCCTTGAAGTGATCGATATCCAGAAGCGCAAGCGCAAAGGGCTTCGCGACCCCGGCAGCGCAACGGGCACGCAACTTCTGCTCGAAAGCGCCGCGGTTGAGAAGCCCGGTCAGGAAATCGTGGGAAGCCGCCTTCTTCAGTTCGGCGGCATTGCGCTCATAGGCCAACGACAGAGCAAAGGTGCCGGATGCGGTGATGTAAACCGTGGAGACGATGAGGTGGGCGAGAAGAGCCAGATCCCGCGGCACGGTGTTGAGCATCGAACTGCCCTCGACGAGGCCTTGCACAACGCGCAAGCCGAAGGACAGGCTGATCAGGCAATAGGCGAATGCGAGACCATATCGAGACCACAGTCGGTCCTGATGATCGCGAAAGAATTCCCAGGCGGTGAGAACGGCAAGCGTCGTCAGCGCGATGTTCACCAGCGTGTAGACGATGCCGTAAGCATTGACGAAGGGCGGGAGAAGGCAAAGCAGGAGGAAACCTGCAGCCGGCCCGATCACGACGAGATTGGAAACGGCGCGGCCGGAGAATTCCCGCGCCGCCCGCCAGCGCAGACCAAACCCGAGAATGAGCATGAGGTTGGGAAGCAGAACCCCGATGCTTCGCGGCAGCAGATCCTGAACGATGAACGACGCAAGACCGACGCCGAGAATAAGGCTCGACAGCCACCAGGACGTCCAATAACGCTCCTGTTGCCTGAAGCCCGCTACGAAATAGACGGCGGCGAGCACCAACAGCATCGTCGCGTTGACACCGAAGATGACCTTGGCGATCAACTCAATCATAGGCTTTCGGCCCCCCAGAAGCCATGGGAGGGCAGCCCCACCTGCCCTCTCTCAGCTATCTGGCCTGCGCTTACCTACGATTGTGTTACCATGATTGTGTAAACCGGGCCGCAGACGCAAAACTCGGCGTCAGTCGGCAGCAGGGATCTTGAAGCCCGTTTGGCTGGCGGGGCGACTCATGCAGCGATCGAGCCACGCCATAACGGCCGGAAATTCCGCGAGTTTCAGATGATCCTTTGCCTCGTAGAAGAGGTCGAGGGTGCGGACCCAGGGAAAGAGTGCGATGTCGGCGATGGTGTAATCGTCGTCCATCATGAAGGTGCGGGACTGGAGCCGGGTTTCGAGCACCGACAACAGACGTCGCGCTTCGTTGCCGTAGCGCTCGACCGGATAAGGATCCTTCACCTTGTCGGCGGCGAATTTGTAGAAATGCCCGAACTGGCCGAACATCGGCCCAACGCCGCCCATCTGGAAGTAAACCCATTGCAGCGTCTCGATGCGCCTCGCGGGATCCTGCGGCAGGAGCTTCCCGGTCTTTTCGGCGAGATACTGAAGGATTGCGCCCGATTCAAAAAGCCCGATCGGCTCGCCGCCAGGGCCGTTCGGATCGATGATCGCGGGGATCTTGCCGTTGGGGTTGAGCGACAGGAATGCGTCCGTCTTCTGATCATCCTTTCCGATGCGAACCAGATGTGCCTCGTAAGGAAGCCCCAGTTCCTCCAATGCGATCGATACTTTGACGCCGTTGGGCGTGGCGAAGGAATAGAGTTGGATCGCATCGGGTTGCGTGGCCGGCCACCGCTCGGTGATCGGAAAATCTGAAAGCTGCCGCATCAGGTGAAGCTCCTTGCTTTTTTCATGGACGATCTGTCAGGCCATAGGTGGTCTCTCCTTGAGCCATTGCCAGACCCGGCAACGACAACGCGCCGTCCACGGCAAAGCGCCAGCCGCGATTGCGCAGGGAACGTCCATGGCGCAAAGCTGTTCGCCGCGATGCCGCGATGACGCAATTGTGGTGCTTTCGGGAAGCGGTCGGCAGCCCTAATGTCCGGCGACCTCAGGCTGGAGATACCAGGTGCTCGACTTTTTCACTTTCGCTCTCGTCGGCTTCCTCGCCCAGGCAGTCGATGGCGCGCTTGGTATGGCTTATGGTGTCATCTCCTCCACCGTGCTGCTCGGCGTTGGTCTGCCGCCTGCCCAGGTGTCCGCATCGGTCCACGCTGCAGAACTCTTCACCACCGCTGCGTCTGGCAGCGCACACCTCTATCACCGCAACATCGACTGGAAACTTTTTGCCCGGCTCGCTCCGTTCGGCATCATCGGCGGCGTGACCGGCGCCTATGTGCTGACCTCGATCGACGGATCGGCGATCAAGCCCTTCATCACCACCTATCTGGCCGCGCTGGGCGTCTGGATCTTCGTTCGCTCCTTCCGCAAGCTTCCGAGCAAGCCGGTCAGCGGCAAGCTGGTGGCGCCGCTTGGCCTCACGGGTGGCTTTCTCGATGCCTCGGGCGGTGGCGGCTGGGGGCCCATCGTGACGACCGGCCTTCTGGGAGCCGGCGGCGCGCCGCGCTATGTGATCGGCACCGTGAATGCGAGCGAGTTCCTGATCACCCTTTCGGTGTCGCTGGCCTTCCTCATCGCGCTCATCACCGGCCATTGGGAGGATGCTGGCGACCTTTCCAACCATCTTGCCTCCATCGCCGGGCTGATCGTCGGTGGCCTGATGGCAGCGCCGCTCGCCGGCTGGATGGTCCGCCACATTCCGGAGAAAGTCCTTCTGCGCGCCGTCGGCGTCGTCATCTGCACACTCGCCATCACGCAGACGATCCAGCAGCTTTTCGGCAGTTGAGCCGGCGTTCAGTAGCCTCTCCGGTTGTCATGCCTGTCGCCTGCCCCCATCTCCAGACAAGCCCACGTCATGAGCAACAAGGAGACGGCATGACCGCCACCCGCACGGAAACCGACACGTTTGGCGCCATCGACGTTGCCAATGACCGTTACTGGGGCGCGCAGACCGAACGCTCGCTCATGAACTTCAAGATCGGCGGGGAGCGGATGCCTGCGCCTCTCGTACACGCGCTCGGCACCGTCAAGCAGGCCGCGGCGGAGACGAACATGGCGCTTGGCCGGCTGGATCCGGCGATCGGCAAGACAATAGTGCGCGCCGCCGCCGAAGTCGCCGCCGGCAAGCTCGACGACGAATTTCCCCTGGTGGTCTGGCAGACCGGTTCCGGCACGCAGTCCAACATGAACGCCAATGAGGTGATCTCGAACCGGGCGATCGAACTGCTTGGCGGGACGCTTGGCTCGAAGACGCCGGTTCACCCGAACGACCACGTCAATATGAGCCAGTCGTCGAACGATACGTTTCCGACAGCCATGCACATCGCCGCCGCTGTGGAAACGCGCAAGGCGCTCATTCCCGCACTCGACCATCTCGCCGGAGCGATCGGTGCGAAGGCCGCCGAGTTCGACGATATCGTGAAGATCGGCCGCACCCATACGCAGGATGCGACGCCTCTGACGCTGGGCCAGGAATTCTCCGGCTACCATGCGGCACTCGTGCGTGCCCGCCACCAGATCGAGACATCGCTCAATGACGTGATGCTTCTGGCGCAAGGCGGCACCGCCGTCGGCACCGGTCTCAACGCACCGGAAGGGTTCGACACCCGTTTTGCCGCCGAGGTCGAAAAACTGACCGGCCTTCCGTTCCGGACCGCGCCGAACAAGTTCGAGGCGCTCGCATCCCACGGCGCGCTCGCCCATTTCCACGGCGCTCTGGCCGCGCTTGCCGGCGATCTCTTCAAGATCGCGAACGATATCCGTTTTTTGGGATCCGGCCCTCGGTCCGGTCTTGGCGAGCTCTCTCTGCCGGAGAACGAGCCGGGCTCGTCGATCATGCCGGGGAAGGTCAACCCAACCCAGGCCGAAGCGCTGACCATGGTGGCGGTGGAGATCCACGGCAACAATGCGGCTGTTGGTTTTGCCGCGAGCCAGGGCCATTTCGAACTCAACGTGTTCAAGCCCGTCATCGCCTTCAACGTTCTGCGCTCGATCCGGCTTTTGACGGATGCGATGCGTTCCTTCGCCGACAATTGCGTTGCCGGCATCACCGCCAACCGCGATCATATCGCCGATCTCGTCGGGCGTTCGCTCATGCTGGTCACGGCGCTTGCTCCAACCGTTGGGTATGACGCTGCTGCCGCGATCGCCAAAGCTGCGCACAAGAACGGAACGACGCTGAAAGAAGAAGCCATCAAGAGCGGCAAGGTCACGGCGGAAGATTATGACCGCCTGGTTCAGCCCGCCGACATGGTGCGCCCCGGCTAGTCCGGCCCATTGTTCACTTCAGGAATACGATCTGTCGTTGTTCGTTCATCTATGTTAGGATCTGAACTTCTGTCATTGGAGGCTGAACCGCATCTCAAGGACCTCCCATGCCCAACAGCACTCTCGTACTCGTCGCGCGCGTTTTCCTCGCGCTTCTTTTCATCGCCGGCGGCTATGGCAAGCTTGCTGGTGGCCCGGCCGGATTTGCCGGATATCTTGGTTCGCTCGGTTTCCCGGCACCGCTCTTGTTCGCCTGGGCAACGATCGCCGTTGAACTGATCGGCGGCATCTTCGTTCTCGTCGGTTTTCAGACACGCCTTGCTGCCTACGCCTTGGCTGCATTCTGCGTCGCCTCGGCCGTCGTCGCGCATTTCGACTTCGCCGATCAGAACCAGATGACGCAGTTCCTCAAGAATCTCGGTCTTGCTGGCGGCTTCCTGCTGCTCGCTGCAACCGGCCCCGGCACCCTTTCGGTCGACGGCCGTCGCCGATGATTTTTTCGGGGCGGGTCAGTGATCCGCTCCGATCAGGCCGCGTATTGATCATCAGAACGGCAGCCATCCTCCCCCGATCTCCAGCCGTTCCCTCCTGCCGGGCGTTCCCCGACAACCCGGCACCCAAAAGGCCGCCTCCCCCTCCCGGGAGTGCGGCCTTTTCTATTTCCGACAAGATTGATGTCAGGCGCCGAACCGCGCGGCGAGCGCCTCGGCGGCTTCTCTGCGGGTTGGGTCGGTGGTCAGGGCGCGCACGAGGCAGGCTTCTGAACGCAGGATGACGCCGTCTTCCAGTACCTTCAGATGGTTGGCCTTCAGCGTCGAGCCGGTCGAGGTGATGTCGACGATGATGTCGGCAGATCCCGCAGCCGGTGCCCCTTCCGTTGCGCCCAGGCTTTCGACGATCCGATAGAGCTGGATGCCGTGCTTGGCGGAGAAGAAATCGCGCGTGAGGCGCCAGTATTTCGTGGCGATCGCCAGCCTTCGGTTGTGGCGCTGGCGGAAATCGGCAGCGACGTCGCCGAGATCGGCCATGGTCTCCACATCGAGCCAGATCTCGGGCACGGCGACGATGACATCCGCATGGCCGAAGCCGAGACGTGGCCCGATCGCGACGCGCCGCGCGACGTCGGGGATCGTTTCGCGGACGAGATCTTCGCCCGTGATGCCGAGATCGACACCGCCATTGCCCAGCTCGCGAGCGATCTCAGATGCGGAAAGAAAGGCGACGTCGATGCCGTCATCGCCGACGACCCGGCCGCGATAGGAGCGCTCATTGCCCACCATCTCGATCGCAAGCCCGGCCTTGGCGCAGGCCGCCAGCGCATCGTCCTTCATCCGGCCCTTGGAGGGCAACGCAAGCGTGATCGTCATGCCGCACCCCCGGCTTTGCCATCGGCCTGGCGCACCGCGGTGATCCGATCGAGCCAAAGCGAGAAGCCGACGGCCGGAATGGGCTTCGCCGCGCCAAGAAGCGTCAGCATGCGGTCATAGCGCCCGCCGCCGGCAAGCACCTGGCCCGCAGCGCCGATTTCGAAGACGAGGCCCGTATAGTAATCGAGCGGCCGGCCAAAGGCGGCGCGATAGCGCATGGCCGAAACGTCGCCACTTCGGTTGCGGATCGCCGCCACGCGGTGGTCGAAGCGCGAGAGTGCGGCGCGCAGATCCAGCCCCGCGGCATCGGCGAAGCTGGCAAGGGCTGCAGGCGCTTGCGCCAGTTCAACGTCGAGCGCCAAGAATTCCGTTAGAACGGAGAAGGCATGAGCTTCGAGCCGCGCTTCCGACAGCTCATGCTTTTCCAGAAGCCGGTCGGCGATTTCTTCCGGCGTGCGGCTTGCATTGGAGGAATAGCCGGTCGCGTCCATGAGGTCGGCGATATGGGCGACGAGCCCTGCCCGGTCGTTGGCTTCCACGAGACGGCTTGCCTCGCTCGATCCATTGCCCGCCTCTCCGCGCGACAGGGACGACAGCATCGCGTCGAGAGCGGCACGATCGCCGAATGCGCGGACGAGACGCCGCTTCCAGCCCTCAGGCAGACCGAGCGCGGCGAGCACGGCCTCGAACACCGTCTGATCACCGATCGTCACCGCAAGGCCGGAATCTTTGGCGAGAAGTGCCCGCAGCACCTCCAGCGCATCCGACACGGCGCGCGCATCGGCTGCGGCCACGTCGTGATCGCCGAGATCCTCGATGCCCGCCTGATAGAATTCGTTCGGACCTTCGCGGCGTTGCCGGAAGACCTCGCCGAGATAGGCATAGCGCTTCGGCGTGCCGGCATTGCCCTCAATGTGGCCCATGCAGACGGGGATCGTGAATTCAGGCCGCAGGCACAGCGCTTCGCCCGTCTCGCTTTCCGTCGTGAAGATGCGCCGCCGCAGATCCTCCCCCGCCATATCGAGAAAGGGCGCAGCCGGCTGGATCACCGGGATCGTCACCAGTTCGGTGCGACGCCCGGCCAGATCCTTGAGCAGCGCATCGGTAAAATCCGGAAGGTTCAGAAGCGGCATGAAACCCTCATGCGCCGCCCATCCGGTCTTTGGCCCGGTCCTCATCCTGCGCGGCGAGCATTTCGCGCACTTTGGCGACAAGTTCGCTTTCGGGCACGGTCACCTGCGCGACGCGGGCTTCGCGCCACGCGGCATTGTCCTCGATGCCTTCCGAGGCACGCTTGCCCTCGATCAGGTCCTTGATCTGGATAACGCCCTGTTCCCGCTCGTCGCCGCCTTGAATGATCGCGATCGGACAATCGCGGCGGTCGGCGTATTTCAGCTGGTTGCCGAAATTCTTCGGGTTGCCCTGAAACATCTCGGCCCGGATGCCGGCATTGCGCAATTCCTGGGTGAAACGCTGATAACGGCCGAGCGCCTCGATGTCGCGGTCCATGACGGTGACCAGCACGGGCGCGGCGACTTGGTCCTGGCCGAGCTTGCCGAGGTTTTTCAGCGCCGTCATCAGGCGCGAAACGCCGATGGAGAAGCCTGTCGCCGGAACTGGCTGGCCCATGAAGCGCGAAACGAGCCCGTCATATCGCCCGCCGCCGCCGACCGAGCCGAAGCGCACAATCTCACCCTTCTCGTTGGGAATTTCGGCCAGCAGTTCCGCCTCGAAGACGGGGCCGGTGTAATATTCGAGGCCGCGGACGCAGGAGGGATCTATGCGGATGCGGTCCCCGCCGTACTGAGCACTGTAAAACAGAGTGCTCATATCCTTAAGTTCCTCCAGGCCTTCGAGGCCACGAGAACTTGAAGCAATCGTGGTCGCCTCAAGGTTTGCGAAAAATGTTTCGGTTCCGCCGTGCTGAGCCGCAACTATGAAGTCGACCAAACGCTGCTGCTGCTCCTCATCCAGCCCCGCACCTTTGGTGAAATCGCCGCTCTCGTCCTTGCGGCCTGCGCCCAGCAATTGCCGCACGCCTTCAACGCCGAACTTGTCCAGCTTGTCGATCGCACGCAGCACCGTCAGCCGGCGTTCGGCATTCTCGTCGCCGCCGAGACCGATGGCCTCCAGAACGCCATCCAGCACCTTGCGGTTGTTCACGCGGATCACGTAGTCGCCGCGCTTGATCCCCAGCGCTTCCATCACGTCGGCCATCATCATGCACATTTCGGCGTCGGCCTGAACGCCCGGAGCGCCCACCGTGTCGGCGTCGAACTGCATGAACTGGCGGAAACGGCCGGGGCCGGGCTTTTCGTTGCGGAACACCCAGCCGGCGCGGTAGGTGCGGTAGGGCAACTGGATGTCGTTGAAGTTCTCGGCCACGTGGCGGGCGAGCGGCGCGGTCAGGTCGTAGCGCAGGCTCATCCACTGCTCGTCGTCGTCCTGGAGCGAGAACACGCCCTCGTTCGGCCGGTCGCTGTCGGGCAGGAACTTGCCGAGTGCGTCGGTGTATTCGAACATCGGCGTTTCGACCGGATCGAAGCCGTAGCGCTCGTAGACGGCCTTGATCTTCGCCACCATCTCGTCGGTCGCGCGGATGTCGGCGGGAGAACGGTCGCCGAACCCGCGCGGCAGGCGGGCCTTCAGCTTCTGCGGCTTTTTCTTCTTATCGGACATGGGGAACCTGGCGACGAATGCGTCACGTTTGACTTCAGCTTTTCAGTCGCGGTTCCTAAAGGATCGGAATGGTTGCCGCAAGTTCGGCCGCCCGCATGGCAGCGCTACTTGAACATCCCGTCGCGCAGATTGATGCCGTGTTCGACATAGGCCTTCAGCGAGCACAGCATCTGCATCCAGCCGCCGCAATTGCTGTAGGAGTTCTTCACGCCTTCCGCCGTCTCGAGCCAGCCTTCCTCGGAAATGGTCACGAGCGTGCGGTCGCCATCGAGCGGTGCAAATGTCATCGTCACGGTCGTGTCATAGGGTCGGCCAGCCTCGTCCCTGTCGGCTGCCTCCCACCGCAGCACGATGCGTCGCGGCGCGTCCATTTCCTCCACCTTCACGGGGAACGCGCCGGGAAAATCCGCGAAATCCCAGGTTACCGTGGCGCCGGCCTCGAGGCGCCCCTTGGCGCCGCCTGTCGTGAAATAGCCCGACAGCTTGTCGGGGTTGGCGACGGCTTCGAACACGTCGTGGATCGGGCGCGCTATGCGGCCGGACACCTTGAATCTGAGATCCATCCTATCCTCCATCGGTCTTGGGATCCGCTTGTCGATCAATCCATTGTGTTATAAAAATATAACATGTCAAGCGAATCGAAATCCGACCTCGTTTTCAAGGCTCTGGCCGCCCCGGTTCGCCGTCAGATCTGCGACATGTTGAAGGACGACCCGAAGACCACGGGAGCGCTTTCCGAGCTTCTGCCGAAGCTCGACCGCTGCACGGTCATGCAGCACCTAAAAGTGCTCGAGGCGGCCGAGCTCATCATCGTTGAACGCCGAGGCCGGGAACGGTGGAATCACCTCAATCCGCTGCCGATCAAGCACATTCACGACCGCTGGATCGGTCCGCATGCAGCAAGCGCGGTCGAGCGGCTGGCACGGCTGAAATCGACGCTGGAAGCATGAGCGCGGGCGGCCGCGTTTAAGCAGCTTCTCAACTATCACGGGAAGGCGTATGATCGAGGAAGTCATCGAACAGGAGTAATATCCATGCTTTTCGGAATGACTGCCTTCACACTCTTTCACGTGGTTCTGAGCCTGGTCGGCATCCTCGCCGGCTTCGTCGTGTTGCATGGCTGGCTGACCGCACGGCGCCGCGAGCACTGGACCGAGGTGTTCCTGATCTCGACCGCCGCGACCGTGATCACCGGCTTCCTGTTTCCGATCGCCACGATCACACCAGCTGTCGGCGTCGGCATCGCATCCACCGTGGTGCTCGTGGTGGCGATCTTCGCCCGTTACTGGAAGCATGCGGCGGGGCACTGGCGCGAGACCTACATCGTCTCGGCGCTTATCGCGCTCTACCTCAACAGCTTCGTGCTGGTGGTCCAGGCTTTCCAGAAGGTGCCGGCCTTGAACGCGCTGGCCCCGACGGGCACGGAACAGCCTTTCGCGCTGGCGCAGGGCCTGCTCCTGGTGTTCTTCATCTTCGCGGGCTTCCGGTCGCTGCAGCGCTACCCGATGCTGCCGGCCTAGATTTGGATTACGCCGGACGGGCGAACGCCGCCCGTTCTCGCTCCACCTCGTCGCGCATGCAGCAGCCTTCGATATGGTCGTTGACGAGGCCCATGGCCTGCATGAAGGCATAGACGGTGGTCGGGCCGACAAAGGTCCAGCCGCGCTTTTTCAAATCCTTCGACAGGCGCTTGGAGGTCTCCGTCGTCGGGTTGGCGATCAGCGTAGCGTGGTCTAGCCGTGCCGGGCGGCTTGCCGCATCGGGCTCATGCGACCAGAAATAGGCGGCGAGCGACCCGAACTCGTCGCGCATCTCGATCGCGCGGGCGGCGTTGTTGATGGTCGAGACGATCTTTCCGCGGTGGCGCACGATGCCGGCATCGCCTAAGAGGCGCGCAATATCCCCGTCATCGAACCGGGCGACTTTGTCGAAATCGAAACCGGCGAAGGCGTTGCGGAAGTTTTCGCGCTTGCGCAGGATTGTCAGCCAGGACAGGCCCGACTGGAACCCCTCCAGGCAGATTTTCTCGAACAGGCGCTGGTCGTTGGCGACCGGCCTTCCCCACTCGGTATCGTGGTAATGGGTGTAGTCCGGCAGATTGCCGTGCCAGAAGCAGCGCGGGCGGCCGTCCTCGCCCTCAAGCAGTCCATCTCGCGCCGTTTCCATTCGTCGTCCTCTCTTTAACGCACCGCTAACCGCATCGCTCAACCCGGCGCTAACCGTCTTGCGCGATGGATCGAGCAAAGCCCGCTCGAACGCCACCCGATTTACCATTGGTCATCACGCCGGTGCCAGGATCGTTCCAGTTTTAGGCACTTTTCCTCCGGCTGGAGATATCACCGATGAAAACGACCGTCTGCCTGTTCGCGCTACTGGCCAGCGCTGCCGCCTGCCTGCCCGCCCAGGCGCAGGACCGCTACGCCACCCGGCCGCCCGTGGTTTTGAGCCCCGACCTTTCGGCACCCTGGGTCATGCAGTTGCACAGTGCGGGACCTGTCCACACCAATCGCGGCCTGTTCCAGCGCCGCCGCCTGCCCAATGCGGCAGCCGTCCAGATTCCGCGCGAACGCTCCGAGCCGCGCCGCTTGCGCGCCCAACCGCAGGTTCAGCAGGCGTCGGCAGCAGGCCAGGCCGTGCAGGCCCCGGTCGGCACGCTCGATCCGAAATTCCTGCCGCAGACGGTCGCCTATACCGGCGGCCATGCGCCCGGCACCATCGTCATCGATACGAGCCAGCGCTTTCTCTATCATGTGGAAGCAGGCGGCCAGGCGCGCCGCTACGGTGTGGGTGTCGGCAAGGAAGGTTTTTCCTGGCGCGGCAGCGAGAGGGTAACGCGCAAGGCCGAATGGCCGGGCTGGACGCCGCCGGCGCAGATGATCGCGCGCGAGCGTGCCAAGGGCCGCATCCTGCCGGCACACATGCCCGGCGGCCCGGAAAATCCGCTTGGAGCACGCGCACTCTATCTCGGCTCCACGCTCTATCGCATCCATGGCACGAACCAGCCCTACACGATCGGCCAGGCCGTTTCGTCCGGCTGCATCCGCATGCGCAACGAGGATGTCATGGAGCTTTACGAGCGCGTGTCGGTCGGTACCCGCGTGGTGGTTCTGTAGGCGAAAATAAACCATCACGCGGTATATTCGCGCGTCATGCAACTTGAACGCAGATCGTGCGTTCAAGTGCAGATGCTGCTCAAGAGGCTGGGGATACCGCCAATGTCGTTCACCATGAAGCTTACCCAATCGGTTGCCGTATTGGCGATCGGCGTGACGCTTGCTGCGCCGGCCGGCGCGTTCGTGCGCAGCCCCCATGCGGTTCCGGAACCGCAGCCCTATCAGGCGCGCGCCAGCCAGCCGAACATGCCGGCGCCGCAGTTCCAGCGTGCCCAGGTCGCGTTCCAGACCAGCGAGCGACCGGGCACGATCATCGTCGATACGTCGTCCAAATATCTCTACTTCGTCGAAGGCAACGGCATGGCGACGCGCTATGGCGTGGGCGTCGGCAAGGACGGCTTCGGCTGGTCGGGCACCGTCAGCATCGGCCGTAAAGCCGAGTGGCCAGGCTGGACGCCGCCGGCCGCCATGCGCGAGCGCGAGCGCGCCAAGGGCAACATTCTTCCGGCCTACATGGAAGGTGGCCCGAACAATCCGCTCGGTGCGCGCGCCATGTATCTCTACCGCGGCGGACAGGACACGATCTACCGCATCCACGGCACCAACCAGCCCTGGACGATCGGCCAGAACATGTCCTCCGGCTGCATCCGCATGATGAACGAAGACGTGACCGACCTCTACGCAAGAGCCGGCGTCGGCACCAAAGTCATCGTGACGGCAACCGGTGCCGGAAACCTCTATTCCGACCTCGGCACGCCGCAGACCAGCAGCAACACCGGCTTCGGCTTCTTCGGCGGCTGAACGTCGACCTCACGGCCAAGGCCTCGCGTCAAACTCGAATCACGCGAGGCTTGGGCTCAACCACGCACGATGCCCCGTGGGTCACCACCGGTAGATCCTCGGGACGAGCCCGAGGATGACGCGTAGGAGAGTTTGAGGTTTCGCCGCAGGCTTTCCCGTAATTGCTTCAGGCGAGCGCGTGCTCGCCTGGCATCAGGGCCTTCAGCATCGCTTCGGCGGCGGGTGAGCGTTCGCTGCGCTCGATGAAGCCGCCGCCGTAAACGCGCGCGTCATTACCCGGCGCCGAGTAGAGCACGCAGGCCTGCCCTGGGGCAACGCCGGTTTCACCATCAAGCAGATCCACCACCGCGCCGCCATTTTCCAGCGTCAGCCGAGCAGGCGCCGGCGGGCGGGTGGAGCGCACCTTGGCAAAGCACTCGAGGCCTTCCGCCGGGATCTCGGCAAGCGCGCCGTCGCCGAGCCAGTTCATATCCCGCAGGATGAGGCGGCGCGTTTCGAGCGCTTCGCGCGGGCCGACCACGACGCGGCGCGAGCGGGCGTCGAGGTGAACGACGAAGAGCGGCTCCCCTGTCGCCACGCCCAAGCCCCTGCGCTGACCGATCGTGTAGTTGATGATCCCGTCATGGCTGCCGAGCACGCGCCCGTCAACGTGCACGATGTCGCCGGCAAGGGCTGCATTCGGGCGCAGCTTCGCGATCACATCCGTATATTTGCCCTGCGGCACGAAGCAGATGTCCTGGCTGTCGGGCTTGGCGGCGATTTCGAGCCCCATTTCGGCCGCGAGCGTCCGTGTTTCCTGCTTGGACAGGCCGCCCAACGGAAAGCGCAGGTAATCGACCTGCTCCTGCGTCGTCGCAAACAGGAAATAGCTCTGGTCACGCTCCGCATCGACCGGACGGTGCAACGCGCGATGTGCGCCGTTCTGGCGCGAGCGGATATAGTGCCCGGTGGCCAGCGCATCGGCACCGAGGTCGCGCGCGGTTTCCAGCAGGTCGGCGAACTTGACCGTCTGGTTGCAGGCTACGCACGGGATCGGCGTTTCCCCCGCCACGTAGCTTTCCATGAACGGATTGATCACCGCGTCGCGGAAGCGCTTCTCATAGTCGAGCACGTAATAGGGAATGCCGAGCCGATCGGCGACGCGGCGCGCATCGGCAATGTCCTGACCGGCGCAGCAGGAACCGGCGCGCTTTACCGCGGCGCCGTGATCATAGAGCTGCAAGGTAATGCCGATGACGTCGTAGCCCTCGCGCTTGAGAAGGCCGGCCACCACGGAGGAATCCACGCCACCGGACATGGCGACGACGACCCGCGTATCGGCGGGCGCCTTTGGAAGGTCGAGGCTGTTCATATCCACAATCTTTCGCGTTCAAGGGCGTTCAAGGCGCCGATCAATGCGGGCTGCCCGCAGAAGCGTTCAAGCAGCCTTCAGCGGTCCTATAGGCACAAAACTGGCCCAAAACAAGCAATGGCGGGCTGCCACGAATCACCCAGGTCGCCAATCGTTTACAATTCCTAACGAATTGTTTCGTTTCGCTTAGGTAATTTTTAAACGTCGCGGTCTAGATTTGAATTTCAGGTCACGTGTGTGTGTAGAGAGTCCGAATGACCGATATGGTACGGCCCCGCGTCAAGTATGTCATCGGCCCCGACGGGTCGCCGCTGACGGTTGCCGATCTTCCACCCGCCAATACGCGGCGGTGGGTGATACGGCGCAAGGCTGAAGTCGTCGCTGCCGTTCGCGGCGGCCTGCTCAGCCTGGAAGAAGCGTGCGAGCGCTATACCTTGACGGTGGAAGAATTCCTGTCTTGGCAAGCTTCTATCAACGATCATGGCCTTGCCGGCCTGCGCACGACCCGCATCCAGCAATACCGCCACTAAGTCCAGTCAGCCTCGTCCGCTCCTCGATCACGGCCGCCCAATCATGCGTGGCCGTGACGACCGTTCGCAGCCAAAGCGAACCGGTGCGGCATGGGGCAACGTCTCTTCCTGACATCCTGAACGAAGCCTGAACCGCACCGTTCGCGGTCGATTCAGCGTGGCTTTGCTATCTCCCGATCATCGACACGATGAAACCAAGGAGATGGACATGACTGTTTCGAAGACGCGCAACCTGATCGCCATCGGCACCGCCCTCACCCTCGGTGCGAGCATTGCCGCCGCAACGCCGGCGCTGGCCCAGAGCGGCTGGTTCACAGGCGATCGCGATCAGATCACCCGGCAGATGAACGAGGTCGCGGCGCGCTACGACCTGCAGCCGGTCGCTTACATCGAAGCCGATGATGACGAGTTCGAGGCTTATACCCAGGACGCTCAGGGCAACCGTGCCAAGATCGAACTCGACCGCTACGGCAATGTCGACGAGGTCGAGATCAAGTTCGAGCGCCGCGCCAATTTCGTCGGCAATTATGCCAGCGAAAGCGAAGTGCGCCGGTCGATCGAGGATGCGGGCTACGAGTTCGTCGCGCTGGTCGATCGCAAGAAGCGCCACTACGAGATCATGGCACGCGGCGCCAATGACGAGATGGCCGAACTGCACGTCGATTTCGGCGGGGCGATCTCGAAGGTGAAGTATGAGCCTGCCAAATTCGGATCCGAACGGGGATGGGCCCCCGAGGGGCCGCGCGAACGCGCTGAGCGCCAAGGTGAACCTGCTGCTGGCTTTGCGCGAGGCAACTGATCAAGCTCAAACCTGATCGACACGACAATGGGCGCCCCGGCTCGGGGCGCCTTTTCCCATTTTCGACCGGCGACTTCGTGTCGCCGAACGGTCTATCCGTTACCCGGCCCGGCCGAGACGCTGCCCCGCGTCGCGCTCTTCCAGCGCAGCAGCCTTGGCATAATCGGCGTCGGCTTCCTCGACGGCCAGTTCAGCGGCATCCCGCTGGACCTTCAATTCCCGCAGCGATCCGAGAAGATTGTCCGCCCGTTTGCGCGCAGCCTTGGCGAAGGTCGGATAGGCGAAATGGTTGGTGTCGGTAATGCCCGCCTTCTTCTCTTCAGCAACGATCTGCTGCTCCAATTCCGCGCACATGCGCTCCAGCTCCCCCATCATGGTGCCAATCTGGGCCAGCTGGCGGCGTTTCTCGTTCAATTGAAATGCCTTCAAACGAACAAGACTCTCACGTGATTTCATGACGCAATACTCTCCGAACACGAGGCCTCTGCGCCAATGGCGCCACCGACCGAAAGTGCGCCGGTGCGGGTATTCCCCACCGCCCCCGATGCCACATCGCCCGCCGCCGAAAGAAATCTCCGAAATCTTAACAAAAACCTGACCTCGGTAACGTTTCGTTTACGGGCATCGTTAATCATAAGGACGACCATTTAAGGCTCGGTAAATGGCGGCGGCGAATGAGCGCCAGTTCGTCATTCACGAGTCGGTAGAGTCACTTAGCGCAATTCGCTCACATGAACGGTGAGCGGTCGCGGGAATATTTCCTATTAGAATTCAGTGCTCTGATGCTGAATTTTAACAGGCAGGAAACCGGTTGCCAGACTGAATCGGAATTTGTTAACCATTCGCTGGCAATCTTGGACACAGGCAACGACTGGATCCGTTCCGTCTCGGCTTGGCCAGGGCTGCGGGGCGGCGGAAAAGGGGATAAATATGCGGGTTCTACTCATCGAGGACGACAGCGCGACAGCGCAGAGTATCGAACTGATGCTGAAGTCCGAGAGCTTCAATGTTTACACGACCGATCTCGGCGAAGAGGGCGTCGACCTCGGCAAGCTGTATGATTACGACATCATCCTGCTTGACCTGAACCTGCCCGACATGTCCGGTTACGAGGTGCTGCGCACCCTGCGTCTGTCCAAGATCAAGACGCCGATCCTGATCCTTTCCGGCATGGCCGGCATCGAAGACAAGGTTCGCGGTCTCGGCTTCGGCGCTGACGACTACATGACCAAGCCGTTCCACAAGGACGAACTGGTTGCCCGTATCCACGCGATCGTGCGTCGCTCCAAGGGTCATGCACAGTCGGTCATCACGACCGGCGACCTGATCGTCAATCTCGATGCCAAGACCGTCGAAGTTGCGACCCAGCGCGTGCACCTGACGGGCAAGGAATACCAGATGCTGGAGCTGCTTTCGCTCCGCAAGGGCACGACGCTCACCAAGGAAATGTTCCTCAACCACCTTTATGGCGGGATGGACGAGCCGGAACTGAAGATCATCGACGTCTTCATCTGCAAGCTTCGCAAGAAGCTCGCGACTGCTGCCGGCGGCAAGAACTATATCGAGACTGTCTGGGGTCGCGGCTACGTGCTGCGCGAGCCGGATGACGCGGAAATCCGCGAAATCGCCTGATTTCTCCGCCGTCTCAATACATCGAAGCCGCCTTCGGGCGGCTTTTTTGCGTCGAGGGGACGGTGTTTAAGCGACGGCCTTGCTCAGATGTCCGAAAACGGATGTCAGGATGCGGCGATCGAACGGCTTGATCAGGAAGTCGTCGGCACCGGCGCGCTTGCCCTGCATCATCGACTTGAGATCGGCTTCGACGAGGCAATAGTAGATCCGAACGGCGGCGCCGCCGGGCAGCTGACGCACTGCGCCGATGATTTCCAGCGCATCGGGCATGGTTGCATCGACGATCAGGATATGGGGCAGCTGCGCCTGGCAGTGCATCAGGGCCTGGTGACCCGTATCAGCTTCGGACACGAGAAAATCGAGGCCGGAGAGAATGCGCTTGGCGACTTTCCGGATGACGGACGAATCATCGACGATCATGAGACGCTGCATGGCACGATCCCTTTCTGTCGGCTTTGGACCTGAACCGTCCAGCCGTTCTTGATGGATCGTACCTTAGCGCGCTCTTGCGAATATTCTCTCAACGTACAGGCTTAACGGTTGCTTGCCGTAGCGGGGCGAGCAACCGACCGGGTTCAGACCGGTTCGGCGACGAACGTGACCGCTTCGCCATCGGACGAGGCGCTGATTCGCATGCCGGCCTCGTCGGCGAGGAGAACAGTGTAATAGGGCTGGATCGAATGGGCATCGACCGGCTCGTCGAGTTCGCCGGAATGGATCTCCAGGAATTTCGGCGGCACGCGGACCATGCGGCCCTTCGAGATCAGACGGAAGCGCGGGGTCGTCTCGAGATCTTCCAAATGGATGTCGATGTTGCCACCACGCGGGATCGCGCCATAGGCCACGAGGAACAGGTTCAAGAGCAGCTTGACCTTGTTCTTGGGGATGATGGCACGCGGTCCGTTCCATGTGATCGTGGTCTTTGCGTCGGCGCCGACATAGTCTTCGGTCGCCTTCTGCGCTTCGCCGGTGTCGATTGAGGCACCGACAGAACCGGACGCGCCGAAGGCCAGGCGGGCAAATTTCAGGCGAACCGATGCATTGAGCGCGCTTTGGCGAATGAGATCCATCGCCTCGACATCGGCACCGCCCTCGTCGAGAAGTTCCAGGCCATTGTTGATCGCACCCACCGGCGAGATGATATCGTGGCACACCCGGCTGCAGAGAAGCGCGGCGAGATCCGGCCCGGCAAGTGTGAGATTCGGATTTCTAGACATATCTTCTCCATGCGGCGTGGCGACGATCAGATCGGGGCGCGGCCGAAACCTAGTGCGCGAAGCTGGTGCCAAGGTGACGCGTGGCGCTCTTCCCCGTCACCCCCTTTGATCCGATTTTAGGTAAACCGTTTCTTAATCTGACGCGACGAAAATGCCGCTTCGTCCCTTTCCGGGTCCATCGAAGGAGAGTTTGATGTCGAGGATGCTTCTCGTCGCCCGCCGGGTTCTGTTCGCCATCGCGATGATCGCCGGCGCGTTCGCTTATTCCTTGCCTGCCAACGCACAGCAGCAGCAAGATTCCGGTGAATACAGCATGCAGGAGATCGTCGACGCCGGTCACGATTTCTTCGGCTCGACCTCCGGTGGTCTCGCCAAGGTCATCGAGCAGGCGTTCCAGTCCTATGGCCTGCCCAATGGCTACGTGCTTGGCGAGGAAGCCGGCGGCGCCTTCATCGGCGGCCTGACCTATGGCGAAGGCCAGCTGCACACCAAGAACGCCGGCAGTCACAATCTCTTCTGGCAGGGCCCGTCCCTCGGTCTCGATTACGGCGGCCAGGGCGCTCGCACGATGATGCTCGTCTACGACCTGCCGAGCATCAACGGTGTCTACGGCCGCTTTGCCGGCGTCGGTGGGTCGGCTTTCGTGGTTGCGGGCGTCGGCATGCAGGTGATGCGCCGCGATCAGGTTCTGCTGGTTCCGATCCGCACCGGCGTCGGTGCGCGCCTCGGGCTGAACATCGGCTACCTGAAACTGACATCGTCGCCGACCTGGAATCCGTTCTGAGGCTTGGCTGTTTACCCGACGCTTACCATTGAAAGCGTTATGGCGGGACGGAGCGAGCCCGCGTGGGGCTCGCAGCTGCGCCAGTTGGCGTTGCAATTATTGCCTTGAAAACAGTGCGGTAGCGGTAAGCCGCTTGCCGGGTTGGGGATTAACCTAAACCGACCCTCACCTTTCTCGGTGATTTCTTTTGAAACCGTTTTGCGATAGACCAGTTTCGGGTAGGGACACCCTCTTATTGGTCTGACGCAACCATGGTCGAGTTTGTATTGCTCTTTGCATTGGGCTTCTTGTCAGCCCTGCTGCTCGGCCTCGTCCTGGCGCCGGCCGTGTTCGGCCGAGTCGTGCGCTACACCGAAAAACGCGTTTACGCGACCGTCCCGATCAGCAGCCGTGAACTCAAGGCCGCCCGCGACATGGAGCGCGCCGCGTTTGCGGTCGAGAACAGCCGCGTCTCCATTTCTCTTCGTAACGAGCGCGATCGGCGCGTGGGCGAATCTAAAAGAGCGGACGAGCTGGCGAGCAAAGTGGGGGCTATGCGCGGCGAGATTTCCGAGCTCACCCAGCAGATCAACTCCTTGAGCATCGACGCTGCCGATCTTCGGTCTTCCAACCGCCAGGAGCGTGAGCGCGCGGATGCGCTGCGGCTCGCGCTATCGGAGACGGAAGAGCGGCTTTCACGCGTGGAAGAAGAGCGACGCTCGCTCAGCAGCAGCACACGGCGCCTTTCAAGCGATCTGGAGGCAATGCGCATCGATCTTGCCACCCGCGAGACCGAAGTGGAGAGCCTCCGTTCCTCGCTCGATATGGCTGTCGAAGAGCGTCGGCGTCTGCGCGACGCGACAAATGCCGCTGAAACCCGCAGCAAGGATCTGCAGTTTCGCCTTGAGCGCGAAGAAGGCCGCAGCGCTGCGCTCGAGGCTCGTCTCACCGAAAACCTCGCGAAGATCGTCGATCAGGAAAGCACGATCGAGCGGCGCACTGCCGAGATCGCGCGCCTTCGCGACCGGCTCAAGACTGCGACGGCCGATCTGCGTGCACTCGAAAAAGCCGGCCAGAAGCTCAATGAGGAAAGCCGCGTGGCGCTGAACGGCACCGAACAATCAAAGGGCCTGCCGATGGAGATCAACGGACAGTCGAACGACGCTTCCAGCGAAGACAGCGCGCAGGCCTCCAAGATCGCCATCAGCCAGCGCGTCGAACGCCTGCGTGCACGCCACACGGCTCTCGTCGACCGGCTCGTCGCTGCGAACGATAGCGACGGCGACCAGGAACTGAGAAGCGAGATCAAGGAAATCGCGGCCAGCATGATCAGCCTGACGGCTGCCCGTGAAGGCGCGTCCTCTCCGATCTATGCGATCCTTGGCAATGTGGAAGCCGAACAGGGCGGGAATTTCGACGCTGCACGCCAGAGCCTTGCGACCCGGGCTGCGGCCCAGCTTCACGAATAATCCTCGAACGGCTTCCCGGTCGGCTAACCCAGCCGTCCCATCTTCAAAGCGAGATCGTGGAGCGCCAGCGCGGCTGCCGTCGCCAGATTGAGGCTGTCGACGCCCGGCGCCTGGCGAATGCGAACGCTCGACGTGCGACTTAGGAGCGCAGCCGGCAACCCCTCACCCTCGGTGCCGACGACGATCGCCATGCGCCTGGTTGACGCGACGGCCTCGATCGTCGTTTCCCCACGAGGAGACAGGGTGAGAATCGCGAAATTCTCCGCTGCCAGTTTTCCCAGCAAGGCCTCAGGCGTTTGCTCGCGCGCAAAAGGCACACGCAGCGCATGTCCGACCGATACGCGGATCGCCTTGCGGTAAAGCGGGTCGCAGCTTTGCCCATCCAGGAGCAGCGCGTCGGCGCCGAAGGCGGCAGCGTTGCGAAACAGTGCACCCATATTGTCGTGGTTCGAGATGCCGACCGCGACCAGCACCAACGCGCTTTCCGGCATTGCGGACAGGAGAGACGCGCCTGTGACCGGGTCAGGTACGCGTCCAAGTGCCAGGACGCCACGATGCATGGGAAATCCCGTTATTTCATCCATCACGGGGCGCGGAACGACCATCAGCGGCACGTCGTCTGGAAATCGGTCGAGCAGGCTCGCGATACCGGCGAGCCGGTTTTCAAGAACGAGCAGCATTTCAGCCGATGGCCGTCCGGGCTTGCCGTGGACATCCGCCAGCACGTTGAGCACCACGGTGCCTTCCGCCACGAAGCGCTGCTCGCGCCCGACCAAATCCCGTTCGCGGATATTGCGAAACGGCGCGACACGGGGGTCGTCGGCGTCCTCGATGCGGATCAGACGCCGGCCGATCGACGCGTTCATTGACCGATCGAGATCTCTGCCACGATGCGATCCTCGACGATGTCGAAGACATAGGCCATCGATGCGCCTTCCCCGCTCGTGCCGAAGAAGAGAATGCGGCTTCCGTCGAGCGAAACCGTGGAAACCGTGAAGCCATCCGGCAAGGTTGCTTCCGCTGTCGCGACCGCACCTTCGGCAGGGAAGATCGTGTCTCCGGACGACGGCATCGCCACCTCCGCCTCGTCCGTTTCGGAAATCCGATAGACAATGGCGACCAGCACGGCCATAACGCCGATGAACATGATGCCGATGGATACGGCAAGGAGGCGCACCATCTTGCGCCGAACCTTTTCAACCTCCGGATCGAGCGGCTGTTCTTCAAGCTCCGGCGGCGTTTCCATCTTCGACATCGTCAACCCTTCACGCGGCCAAGCCGCCTTTCAATCAGTGTCATGGCCGAACCCTTTAACGAAGCGACATCCGATAAGAAAGTGCTGACGGCGGGCGAAGAGGCCAGCGGACGGCTGGATGTCTGGCTTGCCGCCGAGTTCGGCGACGACCTTTCTCGCAGCCGCCTAAAGGCGCTGATCAAGGAAGGCGCGGTGACGCTGAACGGCCAGCCTGCCACCGATCCGCACAAGAAGATCAGACCCGGCGACACCGTCGTGGTCGACATCCCGCCGGCGGAAGATCCCGAGCCGCAGGGCGAAGCGATCCCGCTCGACATCCTCTACGAAGACGACGATCTCATCGTCATCATGAAGCCGGCGGGCCTCGTCGTTCATCCGGCGGCCGGCAACTGGACGGGCACTCTGGTCAATGCGCTGATCCATCACTGCGGCGACAGTCTTTCCGGCATTGGTGGCGTTCGCCGGCCAGGCATCGTGCATCGGCTGGACAAGGACACGACCGGCGTGATGGTGGTCGCCAAGAACGACGCCGCCCACAAGGGTCTCGCCGCACAGTTTGCAGACCACGGCCGCACGGGCAGCCTCGAGCGCGCCTATGTGGCGCTCGTCTGGGGTCAGCCGGACCGGATGGCGGGCACGATCGACGCGCCGCTCGGACGCAGCAATGACCGCGTGCGCCGCGCCGTGCGCAAGGATCTGAGCGGCGACGCCCAGGAAGCGATCACGCATTTCCGCGTCACCGATCGCTTCGGCGCCGCCAATGACGCCACCGCTCTGGCGAGCCTCGTCGAATGCCGCTTGGAAACTGGTCGCACACACCAGATTCGCGTGCACATGACCCATATCGGCCATCCGCTGATCGGTGACCAGGATTATGGCGCTGCGATGCGGACGAAGTCGAACCGGCTGCCAACAGATCTCAAGGTTAAGGTCGACAGCTTTCCCCGCCAGGCGCTCCACGCCTTCCTTCTGGCGTTCGAACATCCCGTGACGGGTGAGGACTTGCGGTTCGAAGCGCCCGTGCCCGCCGATCTCGCCGGGTTGATCGACGCGTTTCGGCAAATTCCGCGAGCCAGCTGAAACAAAGCACGCGATCGGCGGTTACCGTCACGACCATTGACGGAGCGTTCACGCATTTGCGTTTGCGGTAACACCGCTTGATCCGCGTTTCGGCCGTATTTATCTCTAAACTCAAAGCGTGTCGGTCGACAGACGACATGACATAATTGGCCTGCCCAAGCGTATGTGGGGGCCAAAAAACATTTGGAAAGGGTGCTCATATGGCCCGCAATACATTGCCATCCATTTCTTCCGGTGAAGGCGGCCTCAACCGCTACCTCGAAGAAATCCGCAAGTTCCCGATGCTGCAGCCGCAGGAAGAATACATGCTCGGCAAGCGCTATCAGGAGCATGGCGACCGCGAAGCTGCCCACCGATTGGTGACCAGCCACCTTCGTCTAGTGGCGAAGATCGCGATGGGCTACCGCGGTTATGGCCTGCCGATCGGCGAAGTCGTTTCCGAGGGCAATGTCGGCCTCATGCAGGCCGTCAAGAAGTTCGATCCGGAGCGTGGGTTCCGCCTGGCGACTTACGCCATGTGGTGGATCAAGGCGTCCATTCAGGAGTATATTCTGCGTTCGTGGTCGCTCGTGAAAATGGGCACGACCGCCAACCAGAAGCGGCTTTTCTTCAACCTGCGCAAGCTTAAGGGCAAGATGCAGGCACTGGAGGAAGGCGATCTGCGGCCTGACCAAGTTTCCCACATTGCGACGACGCTCAACGTCTCCGAGGACGAGGTCGTCTCGATGAACCGCCGTCTTTCGGGCGATGCGTCGCTCAACGCGCCGATCCGCGCAACAGAAGGCGAATCCGGTCAGTGGCAGGATTGGCTCGTTGACGACAGCGAAAGCCAGGAAGACATGCTGATCGAGCAGGACGAGCTCGACGATCGCCGCTCCATGCTCGCCGGCGCGCTCAACGTGCTGAACGAGCGCGAGCGTCGTATTTTCGAGGCCCGCCGGCTTTCGGAGAACCCGATCACGCTGGAAGACCTTTCCGGCGAGTTCGACATCAGCCGCGAACGCGTGCGCCAGATCGAAGTCCGTGCTTTCGAGAAGGTGCAGGAGGCGGTGAAGAAGACCGCCGCCGAGCGCGCCAAGGCTCTCCGCGTCGTCGAAGACGCTTAAACACCCACTAAGCGATGCGCCGCTCAGCGGCGCATCGTCTCCAGTTGCATGTCGAAGCGGACGACGTTCGAATAGATCGGCGTGCCGACTTCCATGCCGAAAGGCGACCGCATGATGTCGCCCGTTACCCGAAACTGCAGCGACCCCGGCCCCTCGCCTGTGAGCGCCACGTCGAAATCGGCTTCGGCGCTCTTGCCGCGTGCCGTGACGATGCCGTGGACGACCGCCGTATCTGGCCCGGTCAGCCTGACGTCGATCGATCGGAAACTCACGACGTCATAATTTGCGGTATCGAACACCGCAGCCGAGCGCAGAAAGTCATCGATACGCTGCTGGCCGGTCGACACACTTTCCGGATAGAGATCGAAGATCACGACCGAGCGGGATGGATCGGCGGCATTCAGTTGCAACGTTCCGGTGAATGTCGCGAACTCGCCGGCAATGCCGCCGCCGCCAACCTGGCCGACCGAGAACCGGATCTGCGAATTGTCGGCCACCCGGTAGCTGCCCGCTGCCTCTTCCAAAGTGATCGCGAATGACGGTGAGACGGCGGTAGGGCCGTATAGCGTCGCACCGGCGACAGCCATTGCTCCGATTACCCACGCACGCATGGCAGCATCCTCCAGAGCTCAATCCCGTTCGTTCTACCGGTCGTTTCCGGCAGATTGGCGGCACCGCGGCAGCATTCGCGCCATCGTGCCATCCCGCCACCGGAAATGATGCATGAGGGCGGCAGCGATGTGGATGGCGACGACGATCGCCGTGCCATAGGCGAGCCAGCGATGCACGGCGATCGCCCGCCTTTCCGCATCGTCGCCGGGAACGAGTGGCAGATGCGGCACGACGAAAAGGTTGAAGGCGAAGGTCGGGACGGCCAGCGGCGAAACCGACACGATGATCCATCCTGCAAACGCGATGAGGATCGGGGCAAAGAGCAGGGAGCGATGCACCACGTGTGCCGCCAGCACCGAACCGCGAACATTCAGGTTCACTGGCCTTGTTTCAACCAGCACCCAAACCAGTCGTAGCGCGCTCAAGAGAAGAAGCAGAAGGCCGAAGCTCTTGTGCCACTGATAGGCCCAGAACGTCGCGACAGCCGTTTCCGGCAAAATTCGCGTCATGACAACGCCGAGCAGGATCTGCGCCAGGAAAACGAGTGCGATCAGCCAGTGAAGGCCGATCGACACGCTGCCGTAACCCGCTCGGTCGTTCCGCAACCGCATGACGCACAGCCTTCAAGCACTGAAGCTCGTTCAGCGACCGGCCATGTCCAGGCGGTACCGGTCTTAGCCGGCGGAGCTGCCGGACCGGCGCTGCCAGATCTGGATGGCGCGATTGAAGACGTCGGCGCCGGCCGTGCCCTTGTCGAGCGTCAGCAAAGCACGGCGGCCATTGCCGTAGACAACCGGAATGTCGATCCACTCGCGCTCGCGCATGAGCTGCAGATTGGTCGCGACGGCCTCAGCATAGTCGTTCAGCGCCACCATGAAGAAGTCGTCGGTGATGCGTGCCGGAACGGCGATCAGTTCGTTGCCACGGTCCTGCTCAGACTCCTTGAAAGCAACGCGCTGGACCGACTCGATGCCACCGCCTTCGAAGGTGGCGGGCAGCGAGAAGACGAGTTCGATCAGGTGGCTCGCCGGCAGCGAAGGGTCCGCGTTGCGGCGAATGGTGATGAGCGCGGTCAGCTCTTTTTCGGGAACCGAAATCTCGCCGCGTATGGCTTCTTCCGGCTGTGCGTCACCGCCAGGTGATTCCGTCACGATGCTCCAGACGACGTTGCCCTCGAGTGCCGTCGGTCCGCGTTGGCCGATGCGCTCCTCGTAAAGAAACATGGACTGGCCGACGCTTGGTTGACCGTCGTTTTGCTGAGCCACTTCCTCTGCATCGCTTGGCTGCGTGGCGGCATCGGCAGCGGCATCGCTCTGGGCGACCTCCTCGGGTGAAATCTCGTCGGCAAGCGACTCCAGATTTTCCGGCGTGCTCGCTTCGGTCTGCAGCGCGACAGAGCGGCCTTCCGGCGTTTCCTCAGGCTCTCCGCCAGGGCCTTCCTGCCGCTCGCTGCCATCGGTCATCAGCCGCTGCGTGAACTTCTCCACGCCTACCGCCTGTGCCGGCTCTTCCTGGACTGGAGCAGGCGCGGTCGCGACTTCTTCCTCGGCGGGCGCCACTTCGGTCTCGGGATCGGTGGCGATTTCCGGCTCTGCGGGGGTCTCGGTCGTCTGGGTATCGCCGCCGTCGAAGAGCGCAACGAGAGCGTCGCGCTGAGTATATCCGGCAAAGGCCAGGCCCGCGACGATTAGAAGCGCGACCACGGCGATAATCAGTGGTCGCTTGCTGCCGCTTTTCGGAACGGCGCGATGGGCACGGCGCGGCTGGACGGGCGGCGTCGTCGGCGACGTCCGCTCCTCGCCTGCCGCGACGGTCAATTCCTCATCCAGCCTGGCAGCAGGCCGCAGCTCGGGCTTCGCGCCCGTTCGCGTCGGCTCACCGAGAGGCTCCTCGCCTTCGGCGCGCGCCTGCGCTTCCCATTCGGTCGCAAACAGGTCTTCGGCGGGCTGCTCGGTGTTGCGCGATGCGTTGTCCGGCCGGCCTGCCTCCGCTTCAAGCCACTGGTTCAGCACATCGTCCTGTGACTGGGCAGGCGTCCAGGCTGCGGCTGCCGCTGCGGCCACAACAGGAATGGCAGGAGCCGGGGATTCCGATTTTTCGTCTTCGATGGGTTCGTCAAGCCCCGTCTCGAAAACCGGCTCGGCAGGCGGCGGCGCAGCGATTTCGTCCGTCGACGCGGCTGTCACCTCGTCCACAGGCTCGATGGCGACGGGCTCGACGTGTTCCGGGATCGGCGGGGTCGCGTCGATCGGTTCAGGTGCAGCTTCGACGGCGACCTGCTCGACCGGTTGTTCCTCGTCCTTGCGCGCCGTGGGGAAACCGGACTGATAACGGCTCGGCCGGAAGCCACCTTCGTTCACCGGCTTCTCGGCAACCGGCTCGAACCCACGCGGCGGCATCGGAAATGTCGGCGCGCGCCCTATCGCGTAGCTGCCGAAGGGAACCGGCGTGGGCTGAACGGCTTTCGCCGTCTTCTCGCTCTCGACTGGAACCTGAGGAGCGGGCTGTGCAGGCTCTTCCGGAGCCGCATCGACTGGTGCGGCTGGCGCCTCGGAAACCGGTGTGTGCCATTTCTCCTCAGCCACCACGGCCGGCTCGTGCACCGGCTCCGGCTGATGCTCCTGCTCGACGACAACTGGTTCGGGTTCGACGGCAGCCACCGGCTCAGGCTCAGGCTCAGGCTCAGGCTCAGGCTCGGGCTCAGGCTCGGGCTCGGGCTCGGGCTCGGGCTCAGGCTCAGGCTCAGGCTCAGGCTCAGGCTCAGGCTCGGGCTCGGGCTCGGGCTCGGGCTCGGGCTCGGGCTCGGGCTCGGGCTCGGGCTCGGGCTCGGGCTCGGGCTCGGGCTCGGGCTCGGGCTCGGGCTCGGGCTCGGGCTCGGGCTCGGGCTCGGGCTCGGGCTCGGGAACCTCTTCCACTGCTGGCCCCGCCGCAAGCGGTTCCTGCGGCGCGTTCCAGTCCTCGTCGGTGAAGACCAGGTCTTCCTCGTTCAGGACCGGCTCGGCGTAGTCGGCTTCCACCTTTGCGACGGCATCTTCGAGCTTTGCAAGCTGGCTTTCAATCGCCTGATCGGAAGGCCGCGGCGACATGTTTTCGAGCTGCCGCCGAACAGCGGTTCTTGCCTTGTCATAGACACGCGCGCGCATGTCCGGCGACTTTTCCGCCAGACCGTCAACGGCACGTTTGATGACTGCTACGAAGTCCGCCATTCGGAAGCTCTGTCTTTCTTGTCGGCCGCCGGTAAATCCGTGCGACGCACTGCGTCCCTGGTCCGCAAACTAGTCTTCAAACGGATCGGTCACAAGTATCGTGTCATCGCGTTCCGGGCTGGTGGAAAGAAGAGCGACAGGTGCACCGATAAGTTCTTCGATGTGCCGCACGTATTTCACTGCCTGCGCAGGAAGATCGCTCCAGCGCCGTGCGCCGACCGTCGATTCTTTCCAGCCTTCGAGCGTCTCGTAGATCGGCTTGACCCGAGCCTGAAGGCCTTGGCTGGCCGGCAGGTAATCATAGGTTTCACCATCAAGCTCGTAGCCGACGCAGATCTTCAGTTCATCGAGACCATCGAGAACGTCGAGCTTGGTGAGCGCGATGCCGGAGATGCCGTTGGTCGCAACGGACTGGCGCACGAGCACGGCATCAAACCAGCCGCAGCGGCGCTTGCGCCCCGTGACGGTGCCGAACTCATGGCCGCGTTCGCCGAGAAAGTTGCCGATCTCGTTTTGCTGTTCGGTCGGGAACGGGCCCTCACCGACACGGGTCGTGTAGGCCTTGGTGATGCCGAGCACATAGCCGACGGATCCCGGCCCCATGCCCGATCCGGCAGCAGCCTGGCCGGCCACCGTGTTGGACGAGGTGACGAACGGATAGGTGCCGTGGTCGATGTCGAGCAGCGTTCCCTGCGCGCCTTCGAAAAGGATACGCGCGCCGCGGCGGCGCTCACGGTCGAGAAGCCGCCACACGGCTTCGCTATAGGGAAGCAAGCGCTCGGCGACAGTCTTCAGTTCGTCCAGGATGACATCCTGGCTCACTTCCGGCTGACCGAGGCCACGGCGCAGCGCATTGTGGTGCGTCAGCAGACGATCGACCTTGCCGGGCAGGCTTTCAAGATCTGCCAGATCCAGCACGCGGATTGCGCGACGGCCAACCTTGTCTTCATAGGCCGGGCCAATGCCGCGGCGCGTCGTGCCGATCTTGGTACCAGTGTCGTTGGCCGCGTCCTCGCGCAGACCATCCAGTTCGCGGTGCAGCGACAGGATGAGCGTCGCGTTCTCGGCGATGCGCAGGTTCTCAGGCGTAATCGTCAGGCCCTGGCCGGCCAGTTTGTCCATCTCGCTCAGCAAAGCGTGTGGATCGATGACGACGCCGTTGCCGATGACGGCAAGCTTGCCCTGGCGCACGACGCCGGAGGGCAGAAGCGACAGCTTGTAGACCTTTCCGTCGATGACGAGCGTATGGCCGGCATTGTGCCCGCCCTGAAACCGCACGACGATATCAGCTCTCTCGGAGAGCCAGTCCACGATCTTGCCCTTGCCCTCGTCGCCCCATTGCGAGCCGACCACAACCACATTCGCCATCGGAACCCTTTCAGCGGTACTGGCGGCCGAGAATCCTCGCCGCAGCCAAATCGCCGCATCTATAGTCACTCGGATACGGGAAAGCGACCCCATGCGGCAGGCTCTCCCGGATTGCAACTGTGTTGGACATCTGCCCTTCCCTCAGGGGCACTGAAGCGTCTAGAAGACGCCCACACAGTGCGGTTCCGAAGACCGCGTCCAAGGACAGCCACCCGTGCAGCGTCGCGCTTATATCCTTTTGACATTGACCGCATTGATCTGGGGCGCAAATGCCGTTGCCGGCAAGCTCGCGGTCGGCCATGTGAGCCCGCTGCTCCTCACGCTTTTCAGATGGCTGTTTGCGCTTCTGGCGGTTCTGCCCTTCGCCTGGCCGCACATCAGGCGCGATCTGCCCGTCATCCGCGAGAACCTGACCTATCTGATGCTGCTTGGCGGCGCAGGCTTCACGGGCTTCAATGCAACGCTCTATCTCGCGCTCAATTACACCAGCACCATCAACGCGGTGATCGAGCAGGCCGGCATGCCGCTCATCATCTTCGCCGCAAACTTCATCCTGCTGCGCATCGCGGTCAGCAGCCTGCAGATCATCGGCTTTGCCTTGACGCTGGTCGGTGTCGCCGTGACCGTGTCGGGCGGCGATTTCAACGCGCTTCTCGCCTTGCAGCTCAACCGGGGCGACGCGTTGATGCTGGTCGCCATCGTCTTCTACGGTGGCTACACGGTTGCGCTTCGCTGGAAGCCGCCGATCCACTGGCTGAGCCTGATGGCGGTTCTCTGCCTCGGAGCAGCGCTCGGTGCGCTGCCGCTCGCCATCGCGGAAGCGGCAACCGACAGCATGATCACGCCGGATGCGACCGGCTGGGCAATCATTCTGTTCACGGCGATCCTGCCCTCACTCGTGGCGCAGGCGCTCTATATCCGCGGAAACGAGATCATCGGCGCCAACCGCGCCGGCCTGTTCGTCAATCTGGTGCCGATCTTCGGAACGGTGCTCGCGGTCGCCGTCGTCGGTGAACAGCTTTATCCGTTCCACCTGGTCGGGCTGGGGCTCGTTCTCGGCGGCATCGCGATCGCCGAAAAGGGCAAGCCCAAAGTCGCGTAAGGCCTGACGATCAGGCTCGGCGCTCCATGTAGATCGCGTCGTCGCCATAGCTTGCGATGCCGTCGGGTCCCGCTTGCGGCTCCAACGGCTCAAAGCCCTGGGCGCGCCAGAAACCGCCTGCGCCATTGACCGCCACCAGCGCCACGTCGTCCAGGCCTGCTGCCCGCGCCGCTTCTGCCGCAAGCTGCACGGCTTCGCGTGCCGCGCCAAAGCCGCGTGCCTCTTCCAGCAGACTGAGATCATGGAGGTACCAGCAATCCGGACGTTCCGGCAGCGTGCCGATCGTCTGGTTTAGCGCCGGCGGGCGGCCCTTCATCCATGGGTGCCCGACCAGATAACCGACGATCACTCCATCCATTTCCATCACAAAGCAGCCACCCGGCGCCAGCGCGAGAAGCTCGTGGAAAATCGCTGGTTCCTCCGGATATCCCGCAAGCGCGATGGACGAAATTTCGGCGATGTGCGGGACGTCATCGGGCACGGCGCGGCGCCACTGATAGTTGGGCATTTTTGGATAGTCCTGTGCAAAGCTTCACTGGTCGGGTCGATTACAAGCGTTCTTATATGTCCACGAGTAAGACCGCCAATTTGTAGATGGTGCGATAAGCGTTGATTAACCGGAATCCATAAGATTGCGGTCTCTACCATCAAGGGGTCGGGATCGTGAAATCATTGAAAATTGGGGCACGCATCTATCTGCTGGCGTGCCTGGCACTCGTCATCATGGCGGCGGCTGTCGCCTATCAAACCTATGTAGGCTTTAATTCCACCGTCGAGGAGCGCAAGGCAAAACTTGCGCAGATGAACGACGCCGCCATCACCATCATCCAGAATTTTCACGCTGCCGAACAGTCCGGCGCGATGAGCCAGGAAGAAGCGCAAGCGGGGGCTCTGCGCGCTGTCATGGCCGTGCGTTACGGTGCCGACGGCTATTTCTGGGTCAACGACATGAACCACATCATGGTCGCACACCCAATCAACGAGAAACTCGTGGGTCAGGATGTCAGCGGCATGCAGGACCCGACGGGAAAGTATTTCTTCCAGGAGTTCGTGGACGTCGTTCAGGCCAATGGCTCGGGCTTCGTCGAATATTACTGGCCAAAGCCTGGGTTCGAGGAAGCGGTTGAGAAATACTCCCATGTCGCCGGCTTCGCGCCTTGGGGTTGGGTTGTTGGAAACGGCGTCTATGCGGACGACCTGCAGGCGCTTCTCGTGCAGGAGACCTCGGTTGCGGCAGGGACCATCCTCTTTGCAGCGCTTCTTACGCTCGCCAGCGCCTTCTTCATCAGCCGCTCGATCGCCACGCCCGTCATGGAACTGAAATCGGTCATGCGTGAAGTGGCGGAGAACAATACGTCGACGGACGTGCCGCACATCGACCGTCGGGACGAGATCGGCGAGATGGCCAAGGCGCTCGTGCTGTTGCGCCAGTCGGTCATCGACCGCAACCTGCTGGAAAGCAGCAAGGCCGAACAACAGGCGCAGATCGACGCCGAGCGCAGCGACAACGAACTGACCCGCCGTCGCCACGCAGAAGAGGTGCAACTCGCCATCGACGGCATCGGTCAGGCGCTGAGCGAACTTGCCGATGGCAATCTGCTCTATCGCATCGACACCCGGTTCAGCGGCCAGCTCGATGTGCTGCGCGAGAACTTCAACCACTCGGTCGCCAAGCTCGATGACGCGATGCGGGCGGTTGGCGAGAATGCGCGCGGCATCGATGCCGGTTCGCGCGAGATCCAGTCGGCGGCTGACGATCTGTCCCGCCGCACGGAGCAGCAGGCAGCCTCGGTCGAAGAAACGGCAGCGGCTCTTGAAGAAATCACGACCACAGTCAAGGACAGCGCACGCCGCGCCGAAGAGGCACGCCAGCTGGTGGCGCGCACCAAGGACGGTGCCGAGCGCTCGGGCGCCATCGTGCGCGATGCCGTGCACGCGATGGAAAAGATCGAGAACTCATCGGTCGAGATCGCCAACATCATTGGCCTGATCGACGACATCGCGTTCCAGACCAACCTGCTTGCACTGAATGCCGGTGTTGAAGCGGCCCGAGCCGGTGATGCCGGCAAGGGCTTTGCCGTCGTCGCCCAGGAAGTGCGGGAGCTTGCCCAGCGCTCCGCTTCGGCGGCCCGCGAGATCAAGACGCTGATCAGCTCATCCGGCGATCAGGTCAAGCAGGGCGTCGATCTCGTCGGCCGCACCGGCGATGCGCTGCAGGCAATCGTGACCGAGGTTCAGGAGATCAACGCACATGTTGCCGCGATCGCGGAGAGCGCCAAGGAACAATCGATCGGGCTCGGTGAGATCAACAGCGCCGTGAACACGATGGATCAGGGTACGCAGCAGAACGCCGCGATGGTGGAGCAGTCAACGGCTGCAAGCCATAATCTCGCCCGGGAAGCGGCCGAGCTGAACGCGCTGCTTTCACAGTTCAGGATGGGGGACGACGCTGCATCCAAGCTTGCCCCGAGCCAACCCACGCCGTCACGGGTCGCCAAAGCCAGGGGCCCTGCGCATGTCAGCGCCAGCACGAACTCACGTCCCTCACCTGCTCGTGCGCTCGGACGGCGACTAGCCGGAGCGTTTGGCGGTGGCGCAGCGACGGCAGCTGCGGCTCGTCCGAGCGAGGAGAACTGGGAAGAGTTCTGAGAAGAGATGCCTCGGCTAGACCGATCAGTGAGTGAATAAATACGGCGCGCTCCTCATGGGGCGCGCCGTTTTGCATCAGGAGGCCTTCTTCAATTCGCTGTGGCCCTTCAGCACGCGGTCACCGTCTTCCTGTTCGATGAGATAAGCCGGATCGTCCTTGGACGCATCGCGGGTGATCTTCTCGCCCTTGATCGTGCGCGTGACTTTTTCGGTGAAGCTTTCGGCGACCTTCCCCGTGCCCTTGCCGTTGCCCCACTTCCACTCGACCTTGGTGCCCTTGCGGTATTTTTCCACGTCACTTGTCTCCATGACTTGATCGTGGCGATCAACGTGAGGTCACGGTCGTGGTTCCCATCCAACAAAAAAGGCCGGCAAAGCCGACCTTTTGAAAAGCACGCCGTCAAACCAGATCACGCAGCCTTGACGATCTCCACCAGCTCGACCGCGAAGACGAGATCACGGCCGGCCAGCGGATGGTTGCCGTCCACCGTCACGCTGTCCTCGTCGACTTCGACCACCGTCAGCTGAACGGTTTGGCCACTCTGCGTCTGAGCCTGAAGCTGCGCACCGGGCTGTATGTTCACTTCCGAGGGGATCGCGTCGCGCGGAACCTGCTGGATGCTCTGCGGATCGTGCGGGCCATAGGCCTGCTCGGCCGGGATCGTGACCGTCGACTTTTCACCAACCGCCATGCCCTGCACTTCCTGATCGAGACCGGGGATGATCTGGCCAGAACCCACCGTGAATTCCAGCGGATCGCGACCTTCGGAGCTGTCGAACTGGGTGCCGTCGGTCAGCGTACCCGTGTAGTGGATGCGTACGAGATCGCCGGTTTTTGCCTGTGCCATGCGCAGACCTTTCTCTTGCGGAACGCGGCTCGGGAGATCGCGCTTGAGAACGATCACCGCGTTGTTTCGTGTGAATTCGAACCCACAAGATAGGCATTCATGCGCAGATTGAAACATTTCGCGCGATAAAATCGGACAACCGGCCGTCATGTACCGCGCAGAATGGGCATTTTCGGTCGCCGGCAGCTGGACCGCCGGCGACCATGGTTGAAGATCAATCGACGTTGAACTGCAGGGCCTTGGCGGACTGAACCTGCGGATGGCTGCGCAGTTCGTCCAGAACGCTCTCGTCCACCGGTCCGTCGACATAGAGAAGCGCAATCGCATTGCCGCCGGCGACATCGCGGCCCAGCTGGAAGTTCGCGATGTTGACGCCGGCCTTGCCGAAGATGGTGCCGAGGAGGCCGATGAAGCCCGGCTTGTCCTCGTTCGTGGTGTAGACCATGTGGCGGCCGATCTCCGCGTCGAGATTGATGCCCTTGATCTGGATGAAACGCGGCTTGCCGTCGGAGAAGACAGTGCCGGCGATCGAGCGGGTCTGGTTCTCCGTCTTGACGGTGAGACGAATGTAGCCGTCGAAAATGCCCGACTTGTCGCGCTTCACCTCGGAGAAGAGAATGCCGCGCTCCTTGGCCATGATCGGCGCCGAAACCATGTTGACGTCGGCGACCTGCGCCCGGATCAGACCGGCGAGAACTGCGGACGACAGGGCCTTGGTGTTGAGTTCGGCCGTGACGCCGTCATAGAGAACCTCGACCTCCTGGATGGAGCTCTCGGTCGCCTGCCCCACAAAGGCACCGAGCATATCGGCGAGCTTGACGAAAGGCTTGAGGCGCGGTGCTTCTTCCGCCGAGATCGACGGCATGTTGATGGCGTTGGTGACGGCGCCCTTCAGGAGATAATCGGCCATCTGCTCGGCCACCTGCAGCGCGACGTTTTCCTGGGCTTCCGTCGTGGAGGCGCCCAGATGCGGCGTGCAGACCACGTTTTCGAGGCCGAAGAGCGGGCTTTCCGTCGCCGGCTCGGTTTCGAACACATCGAAGCCAGCCCCGGCCACCTTGCCGGATTTCAGCGCTTCGGCGAGATCGGCTTCCACGACGAGACCGCCACGGGCGCAGTTGATGATGCGCACGCCGTCCTTCATCTTGGCGATCGCCGCCGCATTGATGATGTTGCGGGTCTTGTCGGTCAGCGGCACGTGCATGGTGATGAAGTCGGCGCGGGCAAACAGCGTGTCCAGATCGACCTTCTCAACGCCCAGCTGGTCTGCACGCTCGGGCGACAGGAACGGATCGAAGGCGACGACGTGCATCTTGAGGCCGATGGCGCGGGTCGCGACGATCGAACCAATGTTGCCGCAGCCGATGACACCGAGGGTCTTGCCGGTGATTTCCACGCCCATGAAGCGGTTCTTTTCCCACTTGCCGGCTTGGGTGGAAACGTCGGCCGCGGGCAGCTGGCGGGCGACGGCGAACATGAGCGCGATGGCGTGCTCGGCCGTCGTGATCGAATTGCCGAAGGGCGTGTTCATCACGATGATGCCCTTGCGGCTTGCTGCAGGGATATCGACGTTGTCGACGCCGATGCCGGCGCGTCCGATGACCTTGAGGTTGCCAGCGGCTTCGATGATCTTTTCGGTCACCTTGGTGGCCGAGCGGATGGCGAGACCATCATAGTTGCCGATGATCTCGAGTAGCTTTTCCTTGTCCTTGCCGAGCTTCGGCTGGAAATCGACGTCGATGCCCCGATCCTTGAATATCTGGACGGCGGTTTCGGAGAGAGCGTCGGATACGAGTACGCGCGGTGCCATGTCTGGCCTCCTGAAATGATGAACGAATTTTTGGATGTGTGCGGATCGGCCAGCGCTCGGGAACGCTGGCCGTATCGATCAAGCGATCAGGCGGCAGCCTTGAGCGTCGCCTTCTCAGCCTGGAAAGCCCAGTCGAGCCACGGCATCAGCGCTTCGAGATCGGAGGTCTCGACGGTTGCGCCACACCAGATGCGAAGACCGGCCGGCGCATCGCGATAGGCGCCGATGTCATAGGCGACGCCCTGCTTGTCGAGAGCGGTGACGATGCCCTTGGCGAAGGCAGCCTGTTCGTCGTCGGAGAGCGCGGTGACGTCCGGATCGGCGATCGTCAGGCACACGGAGGTGTTCGACCGGGTCTCGTCGACCTTCGCCAGATTGGCGATCCACGGCGTCTCGGCGACGAAATCGAAGATCACCTTGGCGTTTGCGTCGGCGCGCGCCACAAGCGCATCGAGACCACCGAGGGACTTCGCCCATTTCAGCGCATCGACATAGTCCTCGACGCAGAGCATCGACGGGGTGTTGATCGTTTCACCCTTGAAGATGCCTTCGATGAGCTTGCCGCCCTTCGTCATGCGGAAGATCTTCGGCAGTGGCCAGGTGGGCTGGTAGCTCTCGAGCCGTGCGACAGCGCGGGGGCTGAGGATCAAGACGCCGTGACCGCCCTCGCCGCCTAGAACCTTCTGCCAGGAGAAGGTGACGACATCGAGCTTGGCGAAATCGAGCTTCTGGGCGAATGCCGCGGAGGTCGCGTCGCAGATCGTCAGGCCCTGGCGGTCGGTGGGGATGAAATCGGCGTTCGGCACGCGCACGCCAGAGGTCGTGCCGTTCCAGGTGAAGACGACGTCGCGATCGAAATCGATGGACGCCAGATCCGGCAGCTCGCCATAGGCAGCTTCGATCTTGCGGGTGTCGGCGATCTTCAGCTGCTTGACGGCATCCGTCACCCAGCCGGCGCCGAAGCTTTCCCAGGCGACCATGTCGACACCGCGCTCGCCGAGCAACGACCACATGGCCATTTCGACAGCGCCCGTATCGGAGGCCGGAACGATGCCGATGCGGTAATCGGCCGGCACCTGCAGCACTTCGCGCGTCAGGTCGATCGCCTCGGCGAGGCGCGTTTTGCCGATCTTGGAACGGTGGGAGCGGCCGAGCGTGTCCGTGGACAACCGGTCCAGCGACCATCCGGGTCGCTTGGCGCAAGGGCCTGAGGAGAAATTGGGGTTTTGCGGACGCAACTCGGGCGTCGGGAAATTGCTCATCGCGGTCTATCCTTCCAGATAGTAAGCCTCTCGGTGGGGAGAGGTGGCCCGCGACGGGAATTACTGCAGAGCGCATCACTCTGCAAGAGGCCGCTAAAAAGAAAAGCCGCCGCTCCAGGGAGAGCGACGGCTTTTGGAGGTCAGATGCTCAGTGACGCCAATGATTACTGGCGGACGACCGGACCCGAGAAGTCGTTGAAGCGGGCTTCATCCGTTGCATAGCTTGCCGGTGCGTTCATCGTCACGACGCCAGAAGCGGCATTGTAGTCGTTTGCAACCGGGCCGCGGAAATCGGAGATCGAGGTCTGGGCGGCTGCGACCGTGGCGGTGGTTGCGACGATGGCGGCTGCGAGTGCGAGTACAGAGTTCTTCATGTTCAAGATCCTTATGTTTTTGGTCACCACGCCAGTGACGGGGAGATACTCAACCCGTCACGGCCATGAGGGAAGTTCGACGATTACTGGCGGACGACCGGGCCGGAGAAGTCGTTGAAGCGACCTTCATCGGACATGATCGAGGCAGGAGCATCCATGCCGATGGCGCCCGAAGAGGTGGTGTAATCATTGGCGAGCGGGCCACGGAACTCAGAAATCGGGGTCTGAGCGGCAGCAACCGTTGCGGTCGTTGCGATGATGGCGGCGGCAAGTGCAAACACAGAGTTTTTCATGATCGTTTTCCTTTTTTCTTACGTTTGTTCACTCGGCAGAGGACGGTTCATCGCCCGCCGCCGAGAGATCCTTCTGATTGGTCGCCTTACTGACGGACGACAGGACCAGAGAAGTCGTTGAAGCGGTTTTCGCTACCGAAGGTGCCGTAAGCACCATCGACGCTTGGGCCAGCCGAGTAGGTTGTGGCATCAGCACCTACGGGTCCACGGAACTCGGAGATTGGCGTCTGAGCAACGGCGACCGATGCAGAAGCTGCAATGACGGCGGCGGCAAGTGCAAACACAGAATTTTTCATTTTAGTGGCCTTTCTATTCTTCTTCTTTGATCAGTGAGCGTAACAGAGGGCTCAAAGCTTTTGCCCTGCTCCATGACTGTAACTTGGTGCGCCTCTGGGAGGATTGTCAGTGCGCAAACTGTGAACGCTGTGTGACGACTTTCTTTTGAAACTTTTTCGAGAGCGCGATGTGAGCCAGTCAGCGACCGACCGCACCGGACGTGTGATAGAAGCGCGGCGCATCGTTGAAATTGCCGTAGTCGGCTTCCATCCGGGTTGGCGCGGCATAACTTGCGTGATTGTCGGCAAACGTCCCGCGCGGGGCGCACAGCAGGCCCTCAGCGGATGCGGACTGGTGGTAAAGGGTGGCTGCCAGCAAAGCCGCGACAACCGCAAACACAGAATTCTTCATGAAGATGGTCCTTGGAATTTTCTTGTTTTTGACAGGCATGCGCGCCGAGGCGCTGCTCGCTGTTGGCGACCATGTGGTTTGTGGCAGGCTCGGTCGGAAGAGCCGATATTGTGAACGCTGTGTGACAGCGCTCATGAAAACAATCGCGTGATCGCGCTTTCGAAGACGTGAGGCGAGACACCTTGCCTTGCAGGCAACGAACGCGCAAAAAGCGCGGTGAGAAGCACAGGGAGCAGCCATATGCGGCCATCATTCTTACCCCGGCTCGCCGGGCTCATCGTTCTGACAGGTCTTGCAGCCGGCTGCAGCAGCGGTGGCGGCTATGCCGGCTACACCGAATATCGTGTTGCCCCCGTCAAGACGGAGCTCGAGATCCGCCAAGAGCAGGCAGAAGCGCGGCAGCGCAGCAGTACGAACCGTGGACGTATCGTCGACACGGGCGGGACTGGAATTCTTTTCGGCAAGTAAGCGTTACCTGGCCCACCAAGCCAATAAAAAAGGCGGCTGAGGTATCCTCGCCGCCTTTCTGTTTAATGCGTGGGTCCGACTACCAGAGAGAGTAGCGCAGACCTGCGCGAACTTCGTGACGCGTGAACCCATCGTCGTCGAGGGTCCCCGCAAGCGTATCGACCACGGCGCCCCCATCGACATCCATATAGCGATAGCCGAAATCGACCTTCAGGCTTTTCGAGACGTCGTAGGACACGCCGGCCATCAGGGCGTAGGTGAAGCGCCAGTCGTCTCCGCCGCCGAAGCGGGCAAGGCCAACGTCCACGTCGTCGAAGCCAGCATAGGTGTAGCCGGCGCCGGCGCCGACGTAAGGCGTGAAGCCGGCGATTGTGCCTAGGTCAACATAGGCGTTGGCCAGCAGCGCAAAGGCATCGTAGCCGCAGGGCTGAGCGACGTTGCAGAAGCCACCGGCCACCACACCTTCGGCATCACCCTTCATGTAGTCCGCCGTCAGATCGGTGCGGATAAGATCGGTCCACTGATACCCGACGCCCAACCCGCCGGATACTTCTGACTTCATGCGGAAACTGTCGAAATCGCCATTGCCGGTCTCATCGTCAACCGCATAGCCGATGTCGCCACGCAAGTACCAGCCGTTGCCGATTTCGACAGGGCGGGTGCGATCGATTTCCGGGGAATAGATGATCCTGTCCAGATCGGCTGCCGCGCTCGTACCGGAAAAACCAGCGATCACCGCTGCGGATACGACCAGAGAAGAGATGATGTGCTTGACCATGGATTGCCTCTCAAAATAGCCGCTCACAGGAAAGCCGGTGGCCTTTGCCGGTCTCGGGCTTGATGGTGCAATCATGAGTGGAGAGTGGTTAAGTCCCGGTTAAGCATGTTCATTAAGTATGTTTTTTAACCGCCAGGGCTTGTGAGCGGACAGCAAAAACCCCGCCTCGGTGCGAGACGGGGTTTGATTGTGCCCTGCCCTGACAGCAGTGATCGGATCAGTGGAATGCGTAACGGACGCCGACCTTGAAGTCATGCGAGCTGATGTCGCGGAATTCCATCGGGTTGACGATGTTGTTCGTGCCATCGAAGGTCGTGATGTCGCCGCTCTGGCCATCACCCAGATGGACATAGGAATAGCCGAAATCGACCGTCAGCTGGTCGGTGACTTCATAGCCGACACCGGCGTGCAGCGCCCAGGCAAGGTCCCACTTGCTGTCGGCATCCGCATAGGCGAGCGTGGGCGAACCTGTTGCCGGGTCGATGCCAGCGTCGCGGAAGGAGTGGATCGAGTTGCGCGAAGCACCGATACCGGCTCCGACGTAAGGCACGATGCCGTTGAAGTTGCCGAGATCGGCGTAGAGGTTGGCGAGGAACAGCCACTCCGACTTCTTGGCTGTGTAGTTGTTGAACCGGGCATTGCCTCCAGCGTCGGTGAAGGTATCGAGGCCGTGGAAGCCTGCCTCGCCGCGATATTCGGCCGTTGCGTCGAGACGCAGCCAGTTGTTGACGGCATACCCGACGCCGCCACCACCCAGTACACCGGCTTCGAAGTTCTTGTCGCGGATGACGAGATCGGCGGTCGTATCGAAGAGCACGTTGTAGAGCGAGCCAACGCGCTGGTTGCTCATTCCCAGATAACCCTTGAGGTAGAACCCGCCGAGTTCGATCTTGGGAGCCGGTTCATAGACCGGCGGTACATAGATATCGGCCGCCTGCGCAGGCAGGCTGACGCCGGCAAACAAAGTTACGACCGCGGTCGCCGTTGCCCATCGCAGCATTTTGTCCATCCTTCACAAATAAACCGGCACGGCCGGTCGCTGTCTCGGAATGGATCATGATTTCGAATGGTTAAATTGGATTTAACCACGTCTGTTTACCAGGATTATTATCAGTTTTCTCACCATGACAAAGACAAGACCCCCGACCTGGAATGGATCGAGGGCCTTGAGCAATTCGATGCTTGATTGATCGTTAAGAAGTTAGGCGGCCTGCCGCACACCTGCAATGACCCCGACGAGATCATCGACGATCTTTTCGATCTGAGCGCGGTCGTCGCCTTCCGCCATCACCCGGATCAGGGGTTCGGTGCCGGACGCACGGATGACGAGCCGGCCGGAATTGTCGAGCGCCGCCGTGGCATCGGCGATCGCCTCCTGGACGGACTTGTCCTCGAGCGGCTTCCCGCCGGTGACACGTACGTTCCGCAGCAATTGCGGGACGGGCTCGAAGCGACGGCAGACTTCGCTCACCGGCTTGTTCATGCGCTTGACGCAGGCCAGCACCTGCAGCGCGGCGACGAGTCCATCCCCGGTCGTTGCAAAATCTGACAGCACGATATGGCCGGACTGCTCGCCGCCGACGTTGAAATTGTGGCTGCGCATATGCTCGACCACGTAGCGATCCCCCACCTTGGTGCGCTGGAGCGACAGGCCCTTGTCACCGAGGAAGCGCTCCAGGCCGAGGTTCGACATGACGGTGGCAACGACGCCGCCGCCGACGAGTCGCTCATCGGCTGCCCAGGATTCGGCGATCACGGCCATCAGCTGGTCGCCATCCACCACCGTGCCGTTCTCGTCGACGATCAGCACGCGGTCTGCGTCACCATCGAGCGCAATGCCGATATCGGCACGAACTTCGTGAACTTTCTTGGCGAGCGCCACCGGGCTTGTCGACCCGCAATCGAGATTGATGTTGCGGCCATTGGGTTCGACGCCGAGCGGCACGACTTCGGCGCCCAGTTCCCAAAGTGCTGCCGGTGCCACCTTGTAGGCTGCACCATTGGCGCAATCGATCGCAATGCGCAGCCCGTTCAGGGTGACGTCGCGCGGCAGTGTGCGCTTCACGAACTCGATGTAGCGATAGATGTCGCCATCGACGCGCTTGGCCCGTCCGATCTTGTCGGCTGGTGCCAGCAGCTTCGCCATGTCGTCGTCGATCAGGCTTTCGATCGTCGCCTCGACATCGTCGGACAGCTTGTAGCCGTCCGGGCCGAAGAGTTTTATCCCGTTGTCCTGATAGGGATTGTGCGAGGCGGAGATCATCACACCGATGTCGCAGCGCATCGAGCGGGTCAGCATCGCGACGGCAGGCGTCGGGATCGGACCAAGCAAGAAGACATCGAGCCCGGCCGCCGTGAAGCCCGCGACCAGCGCGTTTTCCAGCATGTAGCCCGACAGGCGCGTATCCTTGCCGATCACTACCCGATGCCGATGGTCGCCACGGCGAAACAGCGTGCCAACGGCCAGACCGACACGCATAGCGACGTCGGGTGTCATGTTGCCGGTGTTGGAGGTGCCCCTGATGCCATCGGTGCCAAAGTAACGACGCGTCATGAATGTCCCGCTTTTTCTAAAATACCGCTTCACGAACCCGGAGTGAGTGCTTGGTGACGGCTCTTCGCATCAGATTATGCGCAGTTATGGTCATAATAGGTTGATTGAAGTCAAAAGGCCGCCCATGAGGGCGGCCTTTCCACAGTTGTGGTAAAAGAAGTCAGGCAGCGAACGCCGTTATTGCGGCTGCGGCTCCAAGCCACCTTCGGGCTCGCCACCCTTCTTCGGCTCTTTCTTCGGGCCTGCCTTGGGAACGGACGATCCACGGGTCGGCGGCGTGTCGTCGCCGATATCGCGGGCCGGCTTTTCGCCGCGGATGATCGCCTTGATCTCTTCGCCCGTCAGCGTTTCGTATTCCAGAAGACCTTCGGCGATGGCGACGAACGCCTCGTGGCTGGTCGTCAGAATTTCCTTCGCCTCGGTGTAGGCCGCATCGATCAGTCGACGGATTTCGCTGTCGATCGTCTGCGCGGTCGATTCCGAGACGTTCTTCTGCTGCGACACGGAGTGACCGAGGAAGACTTCCTGCTGGTTTTCGCCATAGGCGACGTGGCCAAGCTTGTCGGAGAAGCCCCATTGCGTGACCATCGCGCGGGCAAGCTTGGTGGCCTGCTCGATGTCGGATGACGCGCCGGAGGTGATGTTCTCTTTGCCGAAGGTGATTTCCTCGGCAACACGTCCGCCCATCATGATGGCAAGGCGCGAGACCATCCACTTGTAGCTCATGGAGTAGCGGTCGCCTTCCGGCAGCTGCATCACCATGCCGAGCGCGCGGCCGCGAGGCACGATGGTGGCCTTGTGGACCGGATCGGCGACGGGCACCTGCATGGCAACGATCGCGTGGCCGGCCTCGTGGTAGGCGGTCAGCTTCTTTTCTTCCTGCGTCATGGCGTTGGAGCGGCGCTCCGCACCCATCATGACTTTGTCCTTGGCATCCTCGAACTCGGCCATGGTGACCAGCCGCTTGTTACGGCGGGCAGCCATCAAGGCAGCTTCGTTCACGAGGTTCATCAGGTCGGCACCGGAGAAGCCCGGTGTGCCACGTGCGAGGGTGCGCAGGTCGACGTTCGGTGCAAGCGGCACGTTGCGCACGTGCACCTTGAGGATGCGCTCGCGGCCGGCAACGTCTGGGTTCGGCACGACGACCTGACGGTCGAAACGGCCGGGACGCATCAGCGCGGGATCGAGAACGTCGGGGCGGTTGGTCGCCGCGATGAGAATGATGCCCTCATTCGCCTCGAAGCCGTCCATTTCGACGAGCAGCTGGTTGAGCGTCTGTTCGCGCTCGTCATTGCCGCCGCCAAGGCCTGCGCCACGGTGGCGGCCGACAGCGTCGATTTCGTCGATGAAGATGATGCAAGGCGCGTTCTTCTTGGCTTGCTCGAACATGTCCCGCACGCGGCTTGCGCCCACGCCGACGAACATTTCGACGAAGTCCGAACCGGAAATCGTGAAGAACGGCACATTCGCTTCCCCGGCGACCGAACGGGCGAGAAGCGTCTTGCCGGTTCCGGGCGGGCCGACAAGCAGCACGCCACGCGGAATGCGGCCGCCAAGGCGCTGGAACTTCTGCGGGTCGCGCAGGAACTCGACGATTTCCTCGAGATCTTCCTTGGCTTCGTCAACGCCGGCGACATCTTCGAACGTCACGCGGCCATGCGCTTCGGTGAGAAGCTTGGCCTTGGACTTGCCGAAGCCCATCGCGCCGCGCGAGCCACCCTGCATCTGGCGCATGAAGAAAATCCACACGCCGAGAATGAGCAGGATCGGCAGCCAGGAGATCAGATAACCGAAAAGGGTGTTGGAGCTGTCAACTTCAGGGCGCGCCGTGATGGCGACATTTGCGTCTTCGAGACGCTGCACCATTCCGGTATCGCCCGGAGAGTAGGTCTGGAAAGCGCTGCCATTCTCGGTATAGACGCCCGAAATGCGCTCGCCCATGATCGTCACTTCACGAATACGGCCCGAGTCCACATCCTGCAGAAATTGCGAGTAGCTGATGTCGCGCGCGTTCGCCCGTTCCGTGGGTTCCTGGAACATGTTGAAAAGCGCGATCAGCAAAAGCGCGATGATCGCCCAGAGGGCGAAGTTGCGGAAATTTGGGTTCATTGAACTCCCCAGGGCGGCATTGGCTCGCCGGTCAATCGAACTGCTCGTCGAGAGCTAACATAGGTTTGGCGCAGCCCCTTGCCAAGGCGGCTATTGTCGCATCATTCGATCAAGGTTCACAGTGCCAAGCGGTGGCGCCGGATAAAGCTCCAAACCCAGCAATCGCGTCAGCGAACGACCAATTGTCCGCTCGAATACCGGCAGAAAGGTGTCGTAGCGCGCGATCGCCGGAATTGGCTGGATACCTCGCCCATGGCCCCTGCTCTCACCGAGTTCGGGCGACGTGAAGTGCGCCCTTGGCAGGGCTGAACGGGCTGCTGCCGCGATGGAAGCCGTTGCGGCATCGGGAACGTCCAAATCCTCGCTGTCAGTCATGGGCGCCATCCGGGTGATCAGGACTGGGCGGTCTGTTGGATTTTCGACGCGAAACCTCCCGTCCCACAACCCGACGCTCCGCGGCTCAACGATCAGATCGGCAAAACCCCGATCCTCGCGCCAGATGAGAACATTGCCCGCGCGACGCATGACGATGCATCGGCCCAGCGCCAGTCGGCTGCCCGGTTTGGCCTCATCCAGAAATGTCCGTAGCTTCACTATCTTCGGGCCGGCAATAGGATAGACGAGCCCACCGGCGAGCGCGATTAGTTCAGCCACGACCTCGGCGAATAGGGATCGGCTCAATGTGCCGTCGTCACGCATGACGAACAAGGCGCAGCGCCACTGGCTGGCATGGGCCTCGATCGCAGCGGCAACCAGCTCGGCGCGATCGCCGCGCATGACTGCGGCAGTCTCGGTCCGACGCAGAAACTCCCCCACATCGGTATTGTTGAGCGGTGCCTTGCTCCGTTGCCGCACGCGTTCGTAGCGGTGGTCTGCATTGCTTGGATCGTCGATCCAGTCCACGCCCTGCGCCTCGAGATAATTCCGGAGGTCGGCGCGCCGACAGTTCAGGAACGGGCGGACGACCCAGGTTTTCTTCTCGAACAGCATCTGTGGTGCCATGCCGGCGGATCCGAATGCATCGGTGTCGCCTTGTCGGTCGGCGCGCATCTGAATGGTCTCGAACTGGTCGTCGATCGTGTGCGCCGTCAACACTGCGCCCGCACTGATCCGCCCTGCTTCATCTGCAAGCAGACGGTAGCGGGCCAGGCGCGCCGCGGCCTGGATGCCGCTTGACGGTTTTGCGCCGATCCAAGGCAGGATACGATGATCGATGCCCAGGCTTGCGCAGAAAGCGGCGACCGCTGCAGCTTCATCTGCGGCTTCGGCACGCAGGCGGTGATCGATAGTGGCCGCTGAAATGCGGATCGCAGGATACGCGCGCGTCACCGTTCGGTGAAAGGCGAGGAGCATCGCCATGGAATCGCTGCCGCCGGAAACGGCCAGGAGCAGCGGGCGCGATGGGTCGATCACATTCTCGAGGCAACGCGCAGCGGCAAATTCAGGTGCCGGACCGCGCTCCGCCATCAGCAACTGGCGTTGGACTGCTCGCGCGTCACTTTGTCTCTGACCGTTGCCGGAGCGTCCGGATAGCGCGACAGCACTTCACGATATGTCGCACAGGCCGTGTCCCGGTTGTCGAGCGCGGCCAGCGACATGCCGAGCTTCAGCAGCATTTCCGGAGCCTTGTCCGCCTGGGGAAAGTTCTGGTGCGCATTGAGGAACGTGCGCGCGGAATCGCTGAAGCTACCTTGCGAGAACTGGCTTTCGCCCAGCCAGAAATGCGCGTCGGCGATCTGTCCGCCATCCGGAAAAATATCGATATAGTCGCGGAATGCCGCCTCGGCGTCCGCGTAATCGCCAGCGAGAACGAGGTTGTAGGCATCGCGGTAGAGCGCATCGGGATCATCAAGCGACAGCGATGCCATCTGCCCGGTACCGGCCGCATTGGCGCCGCTCGTGGCCGTGTCCAGCGTGCGGGACAGATTGCCCTGCTCATCGAAGGTCAAGGAGCCCAACTGCGTTTCACCGGGCGCGACCGTGGATGACGGCTGTGTCGGCGGTGTGGGCGCGGCGGCGACATCCGGCTGGATCCCCGGAAGATCGGCCGAAGCGCCATCGTTACTTGAAGCGCCCGTTCCATTGGTGATGCTGTTGGTCCGGGTCGCATCGCCCGACGGCGCCCCGCCCTCGAGCGCCTGGAACCGGAACTCGTTGTCTTCCTGCACCTGGCGCATCTGCTCCTGGATCTGCAGCATCTGGAAGCCGAGCTCTTCGATGCGGCCATTCAGGCGGCGGATCTCTTCCTGGAGCTGACCGATCTGGTACTGAGCGTCAGCGCCCTGCACCTGAACGATCTGTGCGCCGCCCATGCCGGGCGCGGTTCCAACAGGTGCCGGTGGCGCGGGCCGCATGAGAAAATCGAGCGGTCCGGCCTGTGCTGCGGACGCCGTCATCACCGCCGTCAGCGCGACGACAGAAGCACGCAGAAATGAAGTACGAGATACGACAGCCATTGTCAGTCAATCCGCTTTGTGGGCCGCGTTGGTCGAGAGAGACCAACACCTTGTATAACCGGCGCACAGCATTGCAAGCAGAGTTCGGCCAAAGTTTGAAACACAATGAATCGGGCGGCCGAAATGGCCGCCCGATTGAAACGACTTGACTGGAGCGTCGCTTAGCTGCCGGCGCCGCCGAGCACCGTTACCGCACGGCGGTTCTGGGACCAGCAAGAGATGTCGTCGCAGACCGCGACTGGGCGTTCCTTACCGTAGGAAATCGTTCGGATACGGTTTGCTGGCACGCCGCGCGAAGCGAGATAGTCGCGAGCGGCAGCGGCACGGCGGGCGCCGAGCGCAAGGTTGTACTCGCGCGTTCCGCGCTCGTCGGCGTGACCTTCGACCGTGATCGAATAGTTCGAATACTGTGCCAGCCACTGCGCCTGGCGATCGAGCGTCTGCCCGGCCTGCTGGGTGATGGAGGACGAGTCGGTCTCGAAGAAGATGCGGTCGCCGACATTGACCGTGAAGTCCTGGGTCGAGCCTGGCGATGCGACGCCGCCCACGCCACCGATGCCACCTGCACCACCGGGGCCGCCAAGGCCGAGGTCAGCAGAGCTGTTGGGCATATTGTTGCGGGATGCACAGCCGGAAAGGACCAGCATGGCGACGAGAGCGATTGCGCCGGGCGAGCGAGCGAACGATTCCAAACGGCGCATGGCCGATCTCCTTGAAGGTCTCCATGGTTTCCGAATTATGACCGGAAACCCTAAATGTGGTTACTATGGAGCTGGTTAACGGACCATTACCGGCCCGGTGATTCGCTGTTTGCCGCCCCGGTTTTCAGCTAGGGGCTCAATGCGGCGGGAAGGCGGCAAAATCGTGCCGCCTTAGCCGTTTTGCCTCAGCCTTCGAGCAGCGGCGACCAGGCTGGATCCGAGCCGTAGTTCGGCGTCTGGACAGGCTGTTCGTTGTAGCCCGTCAGGTCGATCGAATAGAGCTGCGGACCACCGGAGCCCGCCGGCTGACGGAAGAACATGAGCACGCGGCCATTGGGGGCCCAGGTCGGACCTTCGTTATGGAAGCCTGATGTCAAGATGCGTTCGCCGGAGCCGTCTGGACGCATGACGCCGATCGAGAACCGGCCGCCCGACTGCTTGGTGAAGGCGATGAGATCACCGCGTGGCGACCAAACCGGCGTCGAATAGGATCCATCGCCGAACGAGATGCGCTGCTGGTTGGAGCCATCGGCGTTCATTACGTAAAGCTGCTGGCGACCGCCGCGATCGGACTCGAACACGACGCGGTTGCCGTCCGGCGAATAGGAGGGCGAGGTGTCGATCGCGGTCGTCGAGGTCAGCCGTGTCGTCTGACGTGAGCGCAGGTCCATCGCATAGATGTTGGCGTTGCCGTCCTGCTGCAGGCTCATGATAACGCGCTGACCATCGGGCGAGAAGCGCGGCGAGAATGTCATGCCGGGGAAATTGCCGACGATCTCGCGCTGACCCGTTTCCAGTTGCAGCAGGTAGACGCGGGGCTGACCGCCCTCGAACGACATGTAGGTGATTTCCTGGCGGCTCGGCGAGAAGCGTGGCGTCAGCACAAGCTCGTTGCCCTGGGTTAGGAAGCGCACATTCGCCCCGTCCTGGTCCATGATGGCGAGGCGCTTCTGGCGGGAATCCTTCGGACCGCTTTCGGAGACGAAGACGACGCGGGTATCGAAATAGCCCTGCTCGCCGGTCAGACGCTCATAGATCGCATCGGCGATGATGTGCGCGACGCGACGCCAGTTTTCCGGCTGCGTGAAGAATTGCTCGCCCACCAGCTGCTGGCCGGCGACCGTATCCCACAGACGAAACTCTGCTTTCAGGCGACCATCCGGCTCGCGCGATACCGCGCCCGTGACCATCGCGTCCGCGCCGATTACGCGCCAATCCTCAAAACGCGGCGTCGCGTTCGGATCGGTGATCTGCTGAATGAAAGCCGACGGGTTGACCGGGTTGAACAGGCCCGAACGGCGCAGATCGGCCGTGACGACGTCAGCCACCTGCTGGCCGAGGTCGTCGGTCGACTGGAAACGCGTCACCGCGATCGGCAGGGGCTCGATGTTGCCCTGATTGATGTCGATCTCGACCTGCGCCCTTGCAGGGACGATCACCGCAACGAGTACGGCGAGCGTATAGAGGAACGATCGGAGAAACGTTGCACCTTGCGGCAATGAGATGGTGTTCATGCGCATTCAGCCTTTCAAAGCTCAGAACATCTGGCTCGGATCGAAATTCACGACCACTTCGGACCAGGTCTCGTATTTTTCCGCCGGAAGCGAATAGGGCGCGCAGCGGAGCACGGCGCGCAGTGCGCTGCCGGACAGCGTGCGCTGCGCCATGTCGGATCCACCGCTTGCCGACACGCTCGGCTGCCCCTGAATAGTGCCGTCCGGCGCAAGCCGCATGCCCACCCGGATGCGGACATCGGTCGCGTCGGCCATGCCCGGCACGACGTTCCAGCAGCGCTGGATCTGGCCGCGCAAGGCATCGAGCTCGCTCTGCGACAGCGATTCGCCGCCGGTCGTCTGCTGGCCACCGAGGGCTGCCTGCTGATTTTCGGCCTGACGCTGGCCACCGCCGGATGGTGCCTGCTGGTTCAGCAGGGCAGCGATCTGGTCGGCGTCGAATTCGCTTTCGCGCTCGGTCGTTTCCTGCTGGGCCTGCTGCGGCTGCTGAGGCGGCGTTTCCTGAGGCCGCTCGGCGGGCTCGGGTTGTTGGGCGACCTGTGGCCGCGGCGGTTCGGGCCGCGACATGGGCGTCGGAATGTTTTCGGGCAGTGCCGCGACTTCAGGCTCGGCGGGGGCAGCAGCCTCCGGAGCTTCCGGCAGCGGCTCGGCTTCCGGGGCTTCGGCTTCGGCCGGCTCGGGCAGAGCGGCGATTTCAGGTTCGGGCTGCGGCTCTGGCGCTTCGGGTTCGGGCGGCGGCGGCGCTTCGGCGGGTTCTACAGGTTCCGGCTCGGGCTCGGTTTCCGGTACTGGCTCCGGCTGAGGCACAGGCTCCGGTGTCGGCGCAGGCGCTGCCGCCTCTTCGACCGTCTCGGGCCGGGCCTGCGGCGTCGGGGCGCTGTCGAGATCGACAGTGTTGTTGCCGACGTTCTGCGCGTCCGGCTCGGGTGCGTCCGTCTCGACCGGCTCAGGCGCAGAGGTTTCCGCGATTGGCGCGGTGCGCTCGCCCTGCTGGATCTGGGTCAGCTCGGAGATCGGCACGATGTCGACCGGCAACGTCTCCATGATGCCCGCGTCCAAGCGCTCGGGGCCGCTCAAGGACAAGAGGCCCCAGCTCAGCAACACTACGTGGACTGTCGTCGATGTCGCGAGAGACTTTTTCATCGCGGTCCGGTCAGTTGACCTGCTCCTGGAGCGAAACGAGGCCCATATTGGTGAAGCCGGCGGCGGAAATGCGGCCCATGACCTGGATCACGGCGCCGTAATCGGCGCTCTGATCGCCGCGCACGTAGATGCGCTCTTCATAGCCAGTCTCGGCGATCGCCTCGAGGCGCGGCACGATCTCGTCCATCGTCACTTCGGTTTCCTGGATGAAAACCTGGCCCTCGGCGTTGATGGAAACCGTGATCGGCTGGCTTTCGCTGTTCAGCGCGTTGGCGCGGCTCTCCGGAAGATCGATCGGGACTCCAACCGTAAGCATCGGCGCGGCCACCATGAAGATGATCAGCAGCACAAGCATGACGTCGACGAACGGCGTCACGTTGATTTCGCTCATCGGGGCACGCTTGCCGCCGCGCCTTCTGCGCGAACCACCACCACCGGAATTTCCGACCGACATGCCCATGGATCGAGGTCCTTAATCCAATGCCCTATTCGGCCGCCTGGCGCGGCTGAAGCTTCTCGTCAATCTGACGCGAAAGAATGGCGGAAAACTCGTCGGCAAAGGCTTCCATGCGCCCGGTGATCTTGTTGGCGTCGCCGCTGAGCTTGTTGTAGCCGATGACGGCGGGAATAGCGGCGAGAAGGCCGATGGCCGTTGCGAGAAGCGCTTCCGCGATACCGGGCGCGACGACCGCGAGATTGGTGGACTGCGAACCGGCAATGGCCTGAAACGATGTCATGATGCCGACGACGGTACCGAACAGGCCGATGAAAGGTGCTGCCGAACCGATGGTCGCAAGCGAGCCCAGACGCGACTCAAGCTCTTCCGATTCGCGGGCGAGCGTCACGTCCATGGCCTTTTCGATGCGCTGCTGCAGACCGATCGGCGTACGGGCGCCGCGCTCGAAAGACTTCTTCCATTCGCGCATGGCGGCCACGAAGATCGCGCCCATGCCGGTGGTTTTCTGCTCGGACAAGGTGCGATAGAGCTCTTCGAGAGACTGGCCGGACCAGAAGATTTCTTCGAAATTATCGAGGCGCCGGCGAACGCGGCCATAGCTCATGGTCTTGTCGACGATGATGGCCCAGGTCCAGATGGAGGCTGCCACCAGCCCCACCATCACAAGCTTGACGACCAAGCCTGCTTCCATGAACAGCGACCATAGCGTCACGTCGCTCGTTGCCGCCAAACCCACCTGTTCCATCAATACCGCCCTCGAATTGACCTAGCCCGCAAGCGATGTTCACGAACGATACGCTTGTACGGGCGGCGCCGACTTCAACATTTCATGCTCGAAAGAAGACCCGGCTTTATCACAAGGTCTTTCCGAAGAGCCCCGTGCGCCTGAACCTGCCTTCTTGCCAGTAAATTTGGTCAAAGGAAGGCGTTACGCGCATGGTTTCATCCATTCGTGCGCCATTAAGCATTCGTTATGGTTAAGCCTTCGTTAGCGCCGGAAACGTCCAGCGGATATCTTTGTGCGGCGCATTCCCGAGGGCGCCGCACTGGTATAAAACCAAGGCGCATCGACATCCGGTTCATAAGCCTTGAACAACTCCCCCCTCGCGGCGACTGCCAATGTTGCAGGCTATTTCTGCCTGTATCTCGCGGTCTTCATGCTCCTGCCCATGCTGGCCGATCTGGTGGCCGGTAACGAGGACTGGCAGGTCTTTGGCATATCGGCCGTTCTGGTCGGTGGTCTTTCGCTCACCGTCATAGCCATGACACAGGGTGCAACGGTGCGGTTTTCCCCGCGCTTCGGATTCATGCTGCTCAACGCGCTCTGGCTTTCGACGTCGCTCGTGGCCGCAGTGCCGCTTTATTTCTCGTCGCTCGACATGACCTTCGGTGAAGCGTTCTTCGAGTCGGTCTCGGGCCTCACGACGACCGGTGCGACGGTGATCGTCGGCCTTGATAATCTTCCGCCCGGCATCTTGTTATGGCGCTCGATCACCCATTTCGTCGGCGGCATCGGCGTCGTGGCCATGGGCCTTCTGCTGCTGCCGTTCCTCAATGTCGGCGGGATGCAGATCTTCAAACTGGAATCTTCGGGCGCAACCGACAGCCCGTTTCCGCGCGTCAGGCAGTTTTCGATCGCCCTAATCGGTTTCTACGTCTCGATCACGCTCGCCTGCGCGCTTGCCTATAACGCAACCGGCATGTCGAGCTTCGATTCGCTCAATCACGCCATGGCGACCGTTTCGACCGGCGGCTTTGCCACCACGGACGCCTCGTTTCGGAATTACAGTGAAGGCGCCCTCATCGTCGGTACCGTCTTCATGCTGATCGGCGCGATGCCCTTTGCTGCCTTCATCCGGGCGATCGTGCTCCAAAGCCCCAGGCAAGCTTTTGACCCGCAGATGCCAGTGCTGCTCGGCATCATCGCGCTCGCAACCGCGACAATCACGATTCTCGCTCTCGAGCATGTGGATGGACCACGCTGGGCAACCGTCATCCATGCTGCGTTCAACGTCGTGTCGATCATCACGACAACTGGCTTCGTCTCCGCCGATTACGATCTGTGGGGGCCGCTCGCGATCATGCTAATCTTCTTGCTCACATTTCTCGGCGGCTGTTCCGGCTCTACGTCCGGCGGCATCAAGACCTATCGACTGATGGTGCTTTTCGATGCGCTCCGCGTAAACCTGGCGCAGATGATCCGCCCGAACGCGGTCCGACCCGTGCGCTTCGGTCGCCAACCCGTCACGCCGCGCGTGGTGCAGTCGGTTGCCGTCTTTGTCGGCGTCTATTTCGCGATTTTTGTCGCGGTCAGCGTCGCGCTCGCCGCGACGGGCCTCGACTTCACCACCGCCGTTACCGGTGCCATCACGGCCCTGTCCAATGTCGGACCGGGGTTTGGCTCCATCATCGGGCCCGCTGGTACCTTTGAACCGCTGTCCGAGGCGGCGAAGTGGATCCTGTCGGTCGCCATGCTGCTCGGGCGTCTGGAAATTCTTGCCGTGTTGATTCTGTTCAGTTCGTCGTTCTGGAAGAATTTCTGAGACATTTCAGAAGACGTCAGCGCGGAGCGAAAGCCTTTGCGACATCGACAGGCAGTCGACGAGGCCTGCCCTGCCCGTCGATGACAGCCACATCGACTGTTGCTTCAATCAGCACGGTGCCGCCGCGATTGATCGTCTGGGACAGCGTCAGCCGCGCACCACGCGCCTCGTTGGTTTTTGTATCGATAGTCAGCACATCGTCCATGCGGGCCGGCTTCTTAAAATCGATCTCCATGCGGCGAACGACGAAGGTGAGGCGCTCGGCTTCCGACATGGCGCGCTGGGCAATGCCCAGGAGGCGCAGATAGTCCGTGCGTCCGCGCTCCATGAAATGGAGGTAGCGCGCATGGTAGACGACGCCGGAAAAATCAGTGTCTTCGTAATAGACGCGCTGAAGAAGCCGGTGCCCGAACGGGGTCAACTCCCCGGCCAAAACCATCGGCAGTCTCGTGTCATGCGCATCCATTCGGCAAAATCCTCGTCTGTCCAGTGGAGACTTGTGGAGCAACGCGCTCAGCCTTACAAGCACGGCCACCTCCGTTATAGTGCTGACACAGAGCTGGCCTAACGGACGACGCATTACAGCGATTACGGAGTTTCCTCGCATGAAGATTGCGGTACTTGGCGGCGATGGCTTCGTCGGCTGGCCCACTTGCCTTCACCTCTCGGCACAGGGCCATGAGGTTCACATCGTCGACAATCTCTCGCGTCGCTGGATCGACACGGAACTGGGCGTCCAGTCGCTGACGCCGATGGATTCGATCCAGGAGCGCACCCGCATCTGGCATCAGGAAACCGGTCATCGCATCCGTTTCCACCTGATCGACATCGCGCGCGATTATGATGTCTTCAAGCACTGGCTGATCGAACATCGCCCCGATGCCGTGATCCATTTCGCCGAACAGCGCGCTGCGCCCTATTCGATGAAGTCGGACCGGCACAAGAACTACACGGTCAACAACAACGTCAACGCCACGCACAACCTCCTGAACGCGCTGGTCGAGACCGACATCGACGCCCACCTCGTCCATCTCGGCACGATGGGCGTTTATGGCTATTCGACCATCGGCGCGGCGATCCCGGAAGGTTACCTGCCAGTCGGCATCGAAACGCTGTCCGGGGAAACGGTCAGCCAGGACATTCTCTATCCGGCCAATCCCGGCTCGATCTACCACATGACGAAGTGCCTGGATCAGCTGCTGTTCCAGTTCTACGCCAAGAATGACGGTCTGCGGATCACCGACCTTCACCAGGGCATCGTCTGGGGCACGCACACGGACCAGACGCGCCGCCACGCGCAGTTGATCAACCGGTTCGACTATGACGGCGACTACGGCACGGTGTTGAACCGCTTCCTCATCCAGGCGGCGATCGGCTATCCGCTGACGGTCCATGGCACCGGCGGCCAGACGCGCGCCTTCATCCACATCCAGGATTCGGTGCGCTGCATCGAAATCGCGCTGAAGAACGGCCCGTCGCGCGGCGACAAGGTCAAGATCTTCAACCAGATGACGGAAACGCACCGGGTGCGGGATCTCGCCGAGATGATCGCCAAGATGACGGGCTCCGAGATTGCCTACCTGCCCAATCCACGCAAGGAAGCGCCGGAGAACGAACTGATCGTCAAGAACGAGCAGTTCCTCGCACTCGGCCTCAACCCGACCACGCTGGCCGAGGGGCTGCTTTCGGAAGTCGTCGACGTGGCGAAGAAATTCGCCTACCGCGTCGACCGCAGCCGCGTGCCGGCCGTCTCCGCCTGGACAAAGGACATCGCCCCGACGCTCAACCGCGACCCGGAAGGCAAGAAGCTGAAGAGCGTTTCCTAGAGCAGAAAGCGCTGTCGCGAGTGGCGTCGCCCGCCCCAAGACGTCAGGGTCGGGCTTGTCCCGACCCTCTACGATGGCGCCGGTTCAGCAGACCCTCGGGACAAGCCCTAGGGTGACGGCTGTTAAGTATCGGTCGCAGCAGTAAGCCGTGTCACGAGAGAGCTGATGCCCCTTCCCTCCCCCTACGCCTACGTCACCCTGGTCACCAATCGGGACTATGCGATGGGGGCTACGGCGCTCGTTCGGTCGCTGAAGCTAACCGGCACGGCCGCCGACCTGGTGGTCATGCATACGGGTGGTGTCGATCCGCAGGCGCTCGAGCCGCTCGTCGAGCTTGGTGCGAAGCTCTATCCGGCCGAGCTGCTCGATTGTTCGGATGCGTTCAACGAACGACATAGCCGAGCCCGAATCCATGCGGATGCGCCCTTCACCAAGGGGCGCAAACCGGCCTTTCATTCGCCGCTCGACAATTTCTGCAAGCTGCGGCTCTGGCAGATGACACAGTATGAACGCGTCGTCTTCATCGACGCCGACGCGGTCGTCCTCCGCAACATCGACAAGCTCTTCGCCTATCCGGAATTTTCCGCCGCGCCGAATGTCTATGAGAGCGTGGCTGACTTTCACCGGCTGAACTCCGGGGTGTTCGTGGCAAAACCTTCGGAGGCGACGTTCGATGCGATGCTGGCGCGGTTGGATGAGCCGGACGCGCACTGGCCGCGCACGGATCAGACCTTCCTGCAAACCTTCTTTCCCGACTGGCACGGCCTGCCGGTCACGATGAACATGCTGCAATATGTGTGGTTCAGCATGCCGGCGCTCTGGCACTGGGGTTCGGTCAACGTGATCCACTACCAGTATGAAAAGCCCTGGGAGACCGACCATCCGAAGGCGGATCGGTTGCGCCCGCTGATCGACCTCTGGCAGGCTTACTATACCGGCGAAAAAATTCCGGATATTGCGTCGCTCCCCAATCCCGCGGACGCCTGACATGCGCGTTCTGGTGACCGGCGGCACTGGGTATGTCGGACGCTTCATCGTCGAAGCGATGCTGCGAGAGGGCTTCGAGGTCATCGTCGCCGGCCGGCAACCGCCGCGGTCCGATCTCTTCAGTGCGCCGGTAGCCTTCAGGCCGCTCGACCTCGATCCCGATACCGACCAAACCGCCCTCCTCGAGGGTGTCGACTGGATGGTGCATGGCGCGTTCGATCATGTCGCGGGCAAGTATCGAGGCGGCGAAGGCGATGATCCGACACGGTTCATCCGGCTCAACCGGGAGGGCAGCATCGCGCTTTTTGAGACAGCAAAGGCCCATGGCGTCCGCCGCGCCCTCTTTCTTTCGAGCCGCGCCGTTTACGGGCCACAGGGCCGACCAACAGTGCTAACCGAAGAAACTCTCGCCAAGCCCGATACGCGCTATGGCCAGGTGAAGCTCGACGTGGAGCGCGCGCTGTCCGATCTCGCTTCGGAAGACTTTGTCGCAGCAAGCCTCAGGGTGACAGGTGTCTATGGCGCCCACTGCGCTGGTGCGGACCACAAGTGGCAGAGGCTGTTTTCGGATTTCCTCGCTGGTCGCAGCATTGCGCCGCGCATTGCCACAGAGGTGCACGGGGACGATGTCGCGCAGGCGGCGCTGCTGCTTCTTCGGCACGAAACTGCCGGCAGCGTCGCGGGTCGGACCTTCAATGTGTCGGACATCCTTCTCGACCAACGCGATCTACTCGCTCGCGTGGCCTCGCTGCTCGATGTTCCAATCCAACTGCCGCCGCCCGGCGATCCGGCAAGCGTGGATGTCATGGATTGCACGGCAATCCAGGGGCTTGGATGGCGGCCGGGGGGCTTCGAGAAACTCTATGCCGTTCTTCCAGACCTTGTGCGGACGCTCTGAACTGGCGGTCCCTTGTCAGGCGTCGAGCGCCTTCTTTTCCTTCTCCGCCCAGTCCTTGCCAGCCTCGCCACCCCAGAGAAGCCAGGCGACGTAGCCTGCTGAAGGGTTGTCGTCATCGCCGAAATTCTTGGCGCGCTTATCGACCTTATGGCGGGCGAAATAGCTGGCCATGCGCTTCACTGTGTCATCAGAGAGCGACTTGCGGTTCTTCAGGTCGCGAGCCCTGGCAACACCGACGTCGGTCCCGCCGCGCTTGAACTTTGCGCGAAGGTCGAGACCCTTTTCGGCTGCATCCGCCACTGCCTTCGGCGGTACATGATCGGTTGTCTTCGCCATATGATGCTCCTTCATCCTGATCGTGGAGCATCAACTCAAAGGCGCGAAAAAGCGTTCCGTCAGTCCTCGTCGAACTGAATGCGGAACTGCGTCGCCTCCAGGTCTTTCGGAGCATTGAGACCAAGGTGCTTCCAGGCGTTGGCGGTCAGGACGCGGCCACGCGGCGTGCGCTGGATGAAGCCCTGCTGGATCAGATAGGGCTCGATGATGTCCTCGATCGCGTCGCGCGGTTCAGACAAGCCAGCGGCAATCGTCTCGATGCCCACCGGGCCGCCACCGAAGTTCTTGGCGATCATGAAGAGATAACGCCGGTCGAGCTGGTCGAGGCCGAGCGCGTCCACTTCAAGGCGCGTCAGCGCCTCGTCGGCGACCTTGCGGTCTACGGCTTCGGCGCGCGCGACCTCGGCGAAATCGCGCACTCGGCGCAGCAGCCTGCCGGCGATACGCGGCGTGCCACGGGCGCGGCGGGCGACTTCCAGCGCGCCATCCTCGGTCATCGGCAAGCCCATGATGCGGGCGCCACGCCGGACGATGCTTTCGAGTTCCGCCACCGTATAGAAGTTGAGCCGCACCGGAATGCCGAAGCGGTCGCGCAGCGGCGTGGTCAAAAGCCCAAGCCGTGTCGTTGCCGCCACCAGCGTGAATTTCGCCAGATCGATCTTCACCGACCGCGCGGCCGGACCTTCGCCGATGATGAGATCGAGCTGGAAGTCCTCCATAGCCGGATAGAGAATTTCTTCCACCGCCGGGCTCAAACGATGGATCTCGTCGATGAAGAGCACATCGCGCTCTTCGAGATTGGTCAGAAGAGCAGCGAGATCGCCGGCCTTGGCGATGACGGGGCCGGACGTCGCGCGGAAATTGACGCCGAGTTCCTTGGCCATGATCTGCGCGAGCGTCGTCTTGCCGAGACCGGGCGGGCCGACGAAGAGCACGTGATCCAACGCCTCGCCACGTGCCTTGGCAGCCTCGATGAAGATCTTGAGGTTCGCGCGCGCTTCTGCCTGGCCGGTGAAATCATCAAGCGTCTGCGGCCGCAGCGACGCCTCCGCATCCTCGCCACGCTTTTCCGGGTCAATCAGACGGGCGGGATCACTCATGGGCGTTGGCCAAGGTCGGTAAATGGGTCATGCCGTCGGTGTAGTCCAGCCGCCCCGCGCCCGCAATCGCACCGCAGCTCACCGCGCCAGCTCCTTCAGCCCCAGCCGGATGAGCTTGGCGCTGTCGGCGTCTTCGCCGGCAGTCCTTACCGCGGCGGCGACGGCGCTGGCGGCCTGGTCGCGGGAATAGCCGAGATTGGTGAGCGCGGAGACAGCGTCCGAGATGGGTGCGGAGGCGACGCCTTCGCCGAGTTCTTGCTTGAAGCCGATCGAGCCCGCGGCATCGCCGGCGAAGGCCGGCGCCTTCGCTTTCAGTTCCGTGACGATGCGCAAGGCGACCTTTGGGCCGATGCCGGGTGCGCGCGCCACGGTCGCTTTATCCTGCAGCGCAATGGCATTGGCGAGCTCGGATGCCGTCAGCGTGGTCAACACAGCAAGCGCCACCTTGGAGCCGACGCCCTGCACGCTTTGCAGCAGGCGGAACCATTCGCGCTCCAGCATGCTCAGGAAACCATAGAGCCGGAACACATCCTCGCGCACATAGGTCTCGATATGGAGGATCACGGCTTCGCCGACGGTCAGTTTCGACAATGTGCGGCCGGAGCAGTAGGCGACATAGCCGACGCCATGCACGTCGATGACGACATGGTCCTCGCCGATTTCGTCCACCGTGCCTTTCAGTTTTCCGATCATCGAACAGCTATCCGGTTCTCTAAGCGCTCGCGAGCCTCAACCGGCCGGCTGCGCTCTGGCGATGGTGGGCGTGGCAGATGGCGATGGCAATCGCGTCCGCGGCATCGTCGGTGTCGAACGTCGCCTTGGGCAGCAGCACCTTCACCATCATGTGAATCTGCGCCTTGTCGCCGTGGCCGACGCCGATCACGGTTTTCTTGACAGCATTGGGCGCGTATTCGGCGACCGGCAGGCCGGCAAGCGCCGGCACCAGCATGACGACGCCACGCGCCTGGCCGAGCTTCAGGGTCGCGACGGCATCCTTGTTGACGAAAGTCTGTTCCACGGCGGCTTCATCGGGCTTCATGTCATGAAGAATGGCGGCGAGGCCTTCGTGCAGTTGCTTGAGACGGGTCGCCAGATCGCATTTCTCGTCAGACCTTATCGTGCCTGATCCCACGAAGCGCAGCGAGTTGCCGAGCGCATCGACCATCGCCCAGCCGGTACGGCGAAGGCCCGGATCGATACCCATGATGCGAATCGTCTGTTGCATGCGCGAAACCCTAGCTGCTGATGCCCTGTTCTGCCACGTATCTCGTGAACAAAAGAGAAACAAAATGGGGATCGAATCGCGGACATCGATCGACGATGGTGGCGGTGGCGTGTCGCAGCACCTAAATTCCTTTCAACACACACGCTTCCGCTGCCAAAGGACCAGTCATGGTACCCCTTTCCATTCTCGATCTTTCGCCCATCGCCGAAAACCAGACGCCGGCCGATGCGCTGAAAGGCTCCCTGAAGCTTGCCCAGAAAGCCGAGGCGCTTGGCTATAATCGCTTCTGGCTTGCCGAACATCACAATATGCACGGTATTGCGTCCGCCGCGACGGCCGTCGTGATCGGCCATGTCGCCGGTGGGACGAAGACGATCCGCGTCGGCTCGGGCGGCGTCATGCTGCCGAACCACTCCCCGCTCGTGATCGCCGAACAGTTCGGCACGCTGGAGGCCCTCTATCCCGGCCGCATCGATCTCGGGCTTGGCCGTGCTCCCGGCACCGACGGTCTGACCGCACGGGCGTTGCGCCGCAACCTCGATGCCGGTGCGGAGAATTTTCCGAACGACGTGGTGGAATTGATGACGTTGCTCGGACCTGCGCAGCCCGGCCAGCGCGTGCATGCAGTGCCTGGAGAGAACTCGAACGTGCCGATCTGGCTCTTGGGCTCCAGCCTCTATTCCGCGCAACTCGCGGCCATGCTCGGCCTGCCATTCGCCTTCGCGTCGCATTTCGCGCCGGATTCGCTGATGCAGGCGCTTGCCATCTACCGCGAGAAGTTCCAGCCCTCCGCCGTGCTGGACAAGCCCTATGCCATGGCCGGCGTCATGGCCGCACCTGCCGAGACCGACGAGGAAGGCGCGTTTCTCTTCACCTCGGCGCAACAGCAATTCGTCAATCTGCGGCGCGGCACGCCGGGACGGACACCGAAGCCGGTCCACTCTATGGACGACATCTGGACCGCGCACGAGAAGATCGGCATCGAGCACACCTTCCAGTACGCGCTCGTCGGTTCGCCCGAGACGGTGCGCGAAAAGACCGATCGGTTCCTTGAGCTGACCCAGGTGGACGAGCTGATCGTTTCCTTGCCGATCTACGATCTCGACAAGCGGCTGCGGGGCCTCGAAATCCTGGCCGGCATGCGCGACCAGATGGCGAAGCACGCTGCCTGAAACGCTGATGAACGGCGTATGAACCGGCGGTCCATCCTTGGTTCAGGATGGGCCCGCTAAATCTCTCTCCATGCTTCGCCCCTGAATGCATCGCAGAGCCGAAAAAGGCCGCAAGGAGAGTGAGATGAAAAAGTTCGTAATCGCCGCAGCTGCATCGCTGGCCGCACTGGTCGCATTGCCGAGCATCGCGTCCGCAGCGCCAGGCTTTGTCACGACCAATCTGAATGTGCGGTCCGGTCCCGGCACGCAATATCCCGCCGTCACGGTCTTTCCGGCCGGCGCCCGCGTCGAAGTCATCGGCTGCACGGCCGGCCCCGGCTGGTGCGACGTGCAGGGCGGCGGCGTACGCGGCTGGGTTTCGGCCAGCTACCTCGATCTCGCTTATGACAATAGCCGCGTCCGCGCGCCGAGCTATGTCGCACGCATCGGCATCCCGACGGTCACCTTCTCCATCGGCAATTACTGGGACCGCCACTACCGCGGCCAAGGTTTCTACCGTGACCGCGGGCGTTACGAAGGCCGTCCGGTCGTTGTCCGTCCCGATCGGCCGGGCCGCCCAGTGATCGTGCAGCCTGACCGCCCGGGTCGCCCCGGCGTTGGCAATCCAGGCCGCCCTGATCGGGTCGAGCGCCGCGAAGACCGTCGCGAGTTCCGTCAGGATGCCCGCGAGGATCGCCGCGAGTTCCGCCAGGAACGGCGCGAGGATCGCCGGGAATTCCGACAGGAGCGTCGTGAAGATCGCCAGGAGCGCCGCGAATTCCGGCAGTTTTGATGGGCATATGACAGAGATCAAATGAAAAAGCCCGCATCGGGGAACCGATGCGGGCTTTTGCAATCAAAATGCGATGGTTCAGGCAGAGAGCTTCGCCATGACCTCGTCGGAAATTTCAAAGTTAGCGTAGACGTTTTGAACGTCATCGTCATCGTCGAGCACATCGATGAGCTTCATCACCGATACGGCCTTTTCCTCGTCGACAGGCGTCGAGGTCTGTGGCTTCCAGATCGCCTTGACGGACTCGGCTTCACCCAGCTTTTCTTCGAGCGCCTTGGACACTTCGCCGATGTCCTCGAAGGCGCAGATCACCACGTGGCCGTTCTCGTCGGAGACGACGTCCTCGGCACCCGCTTCGATCGCGGCTTCCATCACCGCGTCGGCATCGCCGGCCGCCGACTTGTAGACGATTTCGCCAACGCGGTTGAAGCTGAAGGCCACCGAGCCGGTCTCGCCGAGCGCGCCACCGGATTTGGTGAACGCCGCCCGCACATTCGATGCGGTGCGGTTGCGGTTGTCGGTCAGCGCTTCCACGATCAGCGCGACGCCGCCCGGGCCGTAGCCTTCGTAACGAATTTCTTCGTAGTTCTCGGCGTCGCCACCGGATGCCTTCTTGATGGCACGCTCAATGTTGTCCTTGGGCATGGACTGCGCCTTGGCGTTCTGGATCGCCAGCCGCAGGCGCGGGTTCATCGCCGGGTCCGGCAAACCGCCCTTTGCCGCCACGGTGATTTCGCGCGCGAGCTTGGAGAACATCTTGGAGCGCACCGCGTCCTGGCGGCCCTTGCGGTGCATGATGTTCTTGAACTGTGAATGGCCTGCCATGTCGCCTCGCCTTGTTCTTTGTCTGTCGCCCCGCCGCTGGCATCGTGGATCGGGCTTTGCCGCGCTTATAGAAAAAGCGCTGCCCGTCGTCCAGAACCTCCAATCGCGTTGTCTCGTCTTCGATCGCATTCACGATGCCGTGACCGTTGCGATGGCCGGTGGACGTTCGTCCGTTTGACCGTAGTCTTGTCCTCCAGGCATTTCAGCTGAGGGCAGGTCATGATGACGAACGTGCTTTCGATGTCTGTCGTGGCGAGCCTTCTCGCCTCAGCGTTCCTCATCTCGCCCGCCATCGCACAGGAACAAATGGCGGTGAGCCAGTGCCAGGCGGTTGCGACGCGGCTTCCAGCAGCGCAGTTCACCAGCCTCGATGGTGCGGACAGTTTTCTCACCCTTGCCCAGTCGTCTGCCGAGGAGGTGCGGATCACCTTCGTTGCCCATTCCACTTATCTGATCGAAACGCCCGGCGGCGTGTCGATCGCCACGGATTTCAACGGTTATACGGGCGCGGCGGCAACCCCGACGGTGGTGACGATGAACAAGGCCCATTCCGGCCACTACACCGCCAGTCCCGACCCGGCCATCGAGCATGTGCTGCGGGGCTGGAACCCGGAAGGCGGGGCGGCCGACCACGATATCGTGGTGGGTGATACCTATATCCGCAATGTCACCACCGACATCCGCGCGGGCTATGAGGGGATGGAGGCGGATGGCAACTCGATCTTCATCTTCGAGGTCGCCGGCCTTTGCATCGGCCACCTCGGCCACCTGCATCACGCACTCACCGACGAGCACTACGGAGAAATCGGCCGGCTCGACATCGTGATGGTGCCGACCGATGGCGGACTGACCATGGGTGCGGAGGAGATGAGCCAGGTCGTGCGGCGGCTGCGCTCATCGCTCGTCCTGCCCATGCACAGGATGGGACCATCGCTCAGCGCCTTCATCGAACTGATGGGAGAAGACTGGGCAAGAGAGTATGTCGCCGAAACGGGCATCACAGTCTCGCTGCGTAGCCTGCCTGAACGACCGACCGTGATGATCCTTCAAGGCATGTGATCGGAACCCGTTTTCGACCCCAGCGTTTGTTTGGGTGATTCCAACAATAGAAGCCGGAGCAATTAATGGCCGATCTCAAGAAAGCAGAAACCGATCCGAAGACCCAGCTCTTCGACGAAATCGACGATCTTCACGCCGGCATGCTGGGCGTCGATGGGTCGGGCTTGCACATGCAACCGATGGCTCCGCAGCTTGATCGCAACACCAACTCGATCTGGTTCTTCACCAAGAGCGATACGGATCTGGTGCAGGCGATCACTGCGGGAGCGCACGCGCATTTCTGTGTTGTCGGTAAGGACCACGACTATCACGCCTGCGTTTCTGGACCGATCAGCGTCAATCTCGATCCGGCGAAGCGCGACGAATACTGGAACAGCGTCGTCGAAGCCTGGTTCGATGGCGGCAAGGATGATCCGAAGCTGACGATGCTGCAGATGAAACTCGTCGACGGCAAGATCTGGGCTTCCACAGACAGCAAGATCAAGTTCGGCTGGGAAATCGCCAAGGCAAACCTCACCGACGACATGCCGCATGTCGGCGTGACGAAGGACGTTCGGTTCTGATCGCCTGAGGCTTCGATACAAAGCGCACAATGCAAAAGGGGCTGGTCCACGGACCAGCCCCTTTTTTTGTGCTTGGAAATGGCAGCGCCCCGACCCGGGCGCTGCCGAGGCTTCAACGAGCGGCCGGTGCGCCGGCTGCGTTCTTGCGCTGGCGGGCGCGGCGGGCCAGCATGTTGAGCGCTTCGACAAGGCCCGAAAACGCCATGGCGGCGTAGATGTAGCCCTTAGGCACATGGAAGCCGAGGCCTTCGGCGATCAGCGTCATGCCGATCATCAGCAGGAACGACAGTGCCAGCATGACGATCGTGGGGTTATTGCCGATGAAGCGCGACAGCGGGTTGGCCGCCAGCAACATGACGGTCACGGCGCCAATAACGGCGATCACCATGATCGGAACGTGATCGGTCATGCCGACGGCGGTGATGATCGAGTCGACCGAGAACACGAGGTCGAGCAGCAGGATCTGAACGATCACGCCGGAGAAGGTCACCGTTGCGGCCTTGCCGATCATGTTGTCCTTGGAGTCCTCCACATCGACCGTGTGATGGATTTCCTTGGTCGCCTTCCAGACCAGGAAAAGACCACCGACGAGCAGGATGATGTCACGCCATGAGAAGTCCTGGCCGAAGGCGGAGAATACCGGTTCGGTCAACTGCACGATGAAGCTGACGAGCGACAGAAGGCCGAGACGAAGGACGAGCGCGAGGAGAATGCCGATGCGCCGTGCCCGCTCGCGCTGGCCCTCGGGCAGTTTGTTGGACAGAATAGAAATGAAAATCAGATTGTCGATGCCGAGAACGATTTCCATGACAAGGAGCGTCGCAAGCGCCACCCATGCCGCAGGATCGTTCATGAAAGAGAACCAGTCAGCCATTGGCATATCCGTTCTTGATGATGGCGTGAGAAACAGAAGTCGAAGTTAGTGCTTGAATCAACGCCCAAGAACGAGGGACCCGTTCATGCGTTCCAAAAGGATGGAATGGATTCCGCCAAGCGCGGCCCTAGGCGCAGCGGCGCCACTTTCTCGGCCAATCCGGTGCGATCGGAAATGTCCACGGCCACACCGCAAATCGTGGCCTCCCCTGCCGCAGCCTCGAAGCGACCCTTGGGCATCTTGGAGAGGAACCGGTTGAGCGGCTCTTCCTTGTCCATACCAAGCGAGGAATCGTAGTCCCCGCACATGCCGGCGTCCGACATATAGGCCGTGCCGCCATTGAGGATCTGGCAATCGGCAGTCGGCACATGGGTGTGCGTGCCAACGACGAGGCTTGCCCGTCCGTCGACAAAATGGCCGAAGCACTGCTTTTCGCTGGTCGCTTCCGCGTGGAAATCAAAAATGACCGCGTCGGCCTGCTCGCCGAGCGGACATGCCGAAAGGATCGCCTCGGCTGCCTGGAACGGGTCGTCCAGGTCCGGATGCATGAAGACGCGGCCCATGATGTTGGAGACGAGGACCTGGGCTCCATTGCGGGCCCGGTAGAGATTGGCGCCGCGGCCCGGCGTTCCGGCGGGGAAATTGGCAGGGCGAAGAAACCGCTCCTGGCGCTCGCAAAATTCGATGGCTTCGCGCTGATCCCAGACGTGGTTGCCGGTCGTCATGACGTCCGCTCCGGCCTGCAGCGTCTGCAGAAGGATTTCCTCGGTCACGCCGAAGCCACCGGCCGCGTTCTCGCCGTTGACGATGACGAAATCGAGCCGGAAATCCGAAATCAGTGCGGGAAGTCGATCATAGACGGCCGTGCGCCCGCTGCGCCCGACCATGTCGCCAAGGAAGAGAAGCCTCATGGACCGCCTCTATACCTGAGGCTTCGCGGCGTGCAAGCCGGTCTCGGTGAGGATGGCATCGAGCGAAACATCATGTGGCTCGTCCGGCACCCGGTCGACGCGCTGGCTGTCGAAGGCGATGCCGACGAGGCGAGGCTTGAGCCCCCTCTCCTGCAGTCTCGCAATCGCGCGGTCGTAATGACCGGCACCGTAGCCAAGTCGATGGCCCCTGGCGTCGAAAGCCGCCAACGGCACCAGCATGACGTTCGGATCGAGCACTTCGGCTTCCGGACCGGGGCCGACGGTGCCAAACCCGGTATCGACCAGCGGCGCGTGGCGCAGTAATTCGCGAAAGACGATCTCCTCGCGGCTGAGGATGGCCGGCACGCAAATGCGTGCGCCGCGATCGCGCAGGTCCGCCATGAGTGGACGAATGTCGACTTCAGAGCGAATGGGCGAAAAACCCGACACGATTGCGCCGCTTGGCAGATCGATCAAAGTCCGACCGAGGTCGGCGATCGCGATGCTGGCTTCGATGCGTTCTTCGATCGACATGGCATCCCGGCGTGCCAGCGCCTGTCGTCGCAAATCAGCCTTGTCCGCAGCGCCCGCGTTCATGCCCATGTCGCCTGATCCTCACGTCTTATTTTCCGTCGATGCGGGGTCATCTTGCAACCATAGGGGGATGGCCGGCCAGACTTTCCGTTCTGATAAGTCGACATCGCTAAAACACAATGCAAATTGAGCGCCGCCGGACAGCACAATATTTAGCCGACGCCGCTTTTGATGCGCGTCGGTCGCTTCCGGCATCTTCACTTGCCGGGGCGTCGGGGGCAGCGGAGACTGGTGAAGGAATGCTTTCGGACATTGAAGCGGGCTATCTGAGCCGCATTGCGCGCGGCCAGACGGCAGAGGACATTGCCGCAGAAGACAAAATATCGGTGCAGGTCGTCCAGGATGCGCTGAGTGCAGCGGAAACGAAGCTGGGTGCGATGAACCTGATGGACGCCGTGACCAAGGCGGCCCGACTCGGACTGCTGAAGGATGACAGCAGCCTTCCTTGAAGCAACGTCAGTGCTGGAAAAGAAAAGTGCGATCCACGGCGACCGATGGAGTTTTACGATCCCGGGTACCTACAAAGTAGGTGGGTGCCGTATAACCGAACCCACGGGTCCAGTCAGGGACAGCTCCCTTGGATCGCGTATGGCCCCGGGGAATGTTGTTCCTGTCGAGAAGCGCAGACCGCATGCTCAATATATGTCGAGCCGGTGCCTTTAGCCAGTGGCTCTCACCATCGCGAGCTCACATAAATATCCCGCCTCAGCGGGCCGTCAGGCGCTCCGAAAGCTTCTCGACATGATCGGTCACTTCGTTCAAGGCGAGCGCCAGCTGGTGGTCGGCGGTTTCCGACCGGGCGAGTGCCGCGTCGCGGGTCTTGCGCAGGGTTTCGAGCTCGCCGCGCAGGGATTGGATCGTGCGCTCGTTCTCGGACAGTTCGTCCATCACCATGATTGCCGACATGACGGTGAGCCGCAGGTCGCCGATTTCGCCGAACTGGTGCTTGAGGTGCGAAACGTAGCGATCGAACCGCGTCGCGAGGGTTGTCAGGTGTTCTTCCTGGCCCTCCTCGCATGCCATGCGATAAGCCTTGCCGTCGATATTGACCGTCACCTGTGACATTGCCGAGGCCCTTTCGTCCGGCTGTCACTGCCGCGCAAGGGCAAGCGACTGGCCAATACCGCATTCATCGGTCGAGAACCGCCCGGATGGTTTCCATCGATGTGACCAAACGGCGGGACACTTCGCGATTGGCTTCTTCCAACCGGTTCGCGCGGTCCTCGGCCTTGTCGAGGTCTTGCGCCAGACGGGACCGGTCGGCGTTCATGCGGGCAACTTCCGCCTCGGCGGCGCCGAAATCCTGTTCGTGTTCGAAACGATGCTCGATCGCATCATCCAAACCTGCCAGCGCCCGCCGCAGTCGTTCCAACGCCGCACCAACCTCGGACTCGCTCGTCATGGCTCCCCACACTCCGCAACGCCCGGACGCTTCGAATCATAGCGGCTCCCGACGTTTAGGCCTTGGAGTTTAGGCGTCGTGCCAACCGAGCGTCAATCAAGGGGAAAGACGTTCTCCCCTGCAAATCCAATCCTCTAACCGCAATTCACGCCCAACTGCATTCCGGACTTTCCCTTCCGCCTCCAACCGACAGGCAGCGTTGGATGGGCGCCGGCCGCTGTCTGGCCGCAGTTTGATTGACTCAAGACCGCCAACTGCTATGTGTCACGCGCCTTCGGGGGAGCCCGCTTTTTCGTCAACGAAGCAGAGAACCAATGACCTCACGCGACAAGCACAACAGCATGGCCAATGCGATCCGCTTTCTTTCGATCGATGCGGTCGAGAAAGCCAATTCCGGTCACCCCGGATTGCCCATGGGCGCAGCCGATATCGCGACGGTTCTGTTTACCCGCTATCTCTCGTTCGATCCGAAGAACCCGAACTGGCCCGACCGTGACCGGTTCGTTCTTTCGGCCGGACACGGCTCGATGCTGCTTTATTCGCTGCTCTATCTGACCGGCTACGAAGACATCGACATCTCCGATATCGAGAATTTCCGTCAGATGGGCTCGCCGACCGCCGGCCACCCGGAATACGGCCATGCGGCTGGCATCGAGACAACAACCGGGCCGCTTGGCCAGGGTCTCGCCAATGCCGTGGGCATGGCAATCGCCGAGCGCAAGCTCGAAGCCGAATTCGGTTCCGACCTTCAGGATCACTACACCTATGCGCTGGTTGGTGATGGCTGCCTCATGGAAGGCATCAGCCAGGAAGCCATTTCGCTGGCCGGTCACCTCAAGCTGAACAAGCTGATCGTGCTTTGGGATGACAACGGCATCTCGATCGACGGCGCGATCAGCATTTCCGACTCCACCGATCAGATCAAACGCTTCGCTGCGTCCGGCTGGCACACGCTTGCCGTCGACGGTCATGATCCCGAAGCGATCGGCCGCGCCATCGAAGAGGCGCAGAAGAGCGAGCGCCCGACCTTCATCGCCTGCAAGACGACGATCGGGTACGGCTCGCCCAACAAGGCCGGCAGTTCCAAGGCGCACGGTTCGCCGCTCGGCGCAGACGAGATCGCGCTGACCCGCACGCAGCTTGGCTGGAGTGACGAGCCCTTCGTCGTTCCCTCCGAAATCCTCGACGCCTGGCGCCTCGCCGGCCTGCGGTCCAACAAGGAGCGCAAGGCATGGGAAGATCGTCTTGCCGGAAAAGACGCCGAGATCCGCTCCACCTTCGAGCGCCGTTTCCGCGGCGAGCTGGCGGGCGCGTTCGAACCGGCGATCGAGGCCTACAAGAAGAAGCTCGTCGCCGACAAGCCGAAGGTTGCGACCCGCAAGGCATCCGAAATGGTGCTGGAAGTGATCAACGGTGCACTGCCGGAAACGCTTGGTGGTTCGGCCGACCTCACCGGTTCGAACAACACGAAGACCAGCCAGACCCAGCCGATCACGCCGGACGACTTCTCCGGCCGCTATCTGCATTACGGCATCCGCGAGCACGGCATGGCTTCGGCCATGAACGGCATCGCTCTGCATGGCGGCCTTATTCCTTACGGCGGCACGTTCCTCGTGTTCTCCGACTATTCGCGCCCGGCGATCCGCCTTGCGGCTCTTATGGGCATCCGCGTCATCCATGTGCTCACCCACGATTCGATCGGCCTTGGCGAAGACGGCCCGACCCACCAGCCGGTCGAGCATGTCGCGGCACTGCGTGCGATCCCGAATTTCCAGATGTTCCGCCCCGCCGATGCGGTCGAGACGGCGGAATGCTGGCAGTTGGCGCTCGAAAGCGAGAACAAGCCGTCTGGCCTTGCGCTCACCCGCCAGAACCTGCCGACGGTTCGCAACGACCATGTCGAGGACAATCTCTGCTCGTTCGGCGCCTACGACCTCGCTCCGGCATCGGATGCGGACGTGACGATCTTCGCGTCGGGCTCGGAAGTCGAAATCGCGCTGGAAGCCAAGGCGCGGCTGGACGGCATGGGTCACGCAACGCGCGTCGTGTCCGTGCCCTGCTTCGAGCTCTTCGAAGAGCAGACGGAAGAGTACCGCTCCGCGATCATCGGCCGTTCCAAGGTGAAAGTCGCCGTGGAAGCCGGCATTCGACAGGGCTGGGATGCGTTCATCGGTTCCGACGGCATCTTCATCGGGATGAATGGCTTCGGTGCTTCGGGTCCCTACCAGGAACTTTACAAGCATTTCGGCATCACGGCCGATGCGATCGTCGCAGCGGCCGAAGCTCGGCTTCACGGCGATCAGTAAGCCAGCATCGTCGGCCAGTTACGAAGGCCCGTTTCCAATCGGGCTTCAAGCGGAAGAGGAAATGTCATGACAGTGAAAGTCGCCATCAACGGTTTCGGACGGATCGGCCGCAACGTTCTGCGGGCCATCGTCGAGTCGGGCCGCACCGATATCGAAGTCGTTGCCATCAACGATCTCGGCCCGGTCGAGACCAATGCGCATCTGGTGCGCTACGACAGCGTGCACGGCCGTTTCCCGGGAAAAGTGACGGTCAATGGCGACACGATCGATGTCGGCCGCGGCCCGATCAAGGTAACGGCGGTCCGCGATCCGAAAGACCTGCCCTGGGGCGATGTCGACATCGCCTTGGAGTGCACGGGCATTTTCACCGATCGCGACAAGGCGGCACTGCATCTGCAGAACGGATCGAAGCGCGTGCTCGTCTCCGCGCCGGCGTCTGGTGCCGACAAGACGATCGTCTACGGCGTCAACCATGATGCGCTGACGAAGGACGACCTCGTCGTTTCCAACGCATCCTGCACGACGAACTGCCTCTCCCCGGTTGCCTACGTGCTCGACAAAGCCATCGGCATCGAGAAGGGCTTCATGACCACGATCCATTCCTATACGGGGGATCAGCCGACGCTCGACACGATGCACAAGGATCTCTACCGCGCCCGCGCGGCGGCGCTCTCGATGATCCCGACCTCGACCGGCGCCGCAAAGGCCGTCGGCCTCGTCCTGCCGGAACTCAACGGCAAGCTCGATGGCGTTGCGATCCGCGTGCCGACGCCAAACGTCTCGGTGGTGGACCTGACCTTCATCGCCAAGCGCGCGACGTCGGTTCAAGAAATCAACGATGCGATCCGCAGCGCCGCCGACGGCGAACTGAAGGGCATTCTCGGCTACACCGACGAGCCGCTCGTTTCGACCGACTTCAACCACGACCCGCATTCGTCGGTCTTCCACATGGACCAGACGAAGGTGATGGAAGGCACGATGTGCCGCATCCTGACCTGGTACGACAACGAGTGGGGCTTCTCCAACCGTATGTCGGACACGGCCGTTGCCATGGGCAAGCTCATCTGAGCCGAGCAAGCCCGCCCGGCAGAGCCGGATATGTCAAAAGTTATAGAAAACGAAGCGCCCGACCTTTTCTCGGGCGTTTCGCGTTCTTAGATTGGGTTGGTGACCTGCCCCTTCAGTCAGGCTCGCTTTCCACCAATATGAGGGACTGTCGCATCGCAATCGACGCCTTCGGCAACAGCATCAAGCCGCAATCTCGGCCAAGACGACTGCTCCGAAGATAGACAAAGCGTTTCGATCTAAAGCGCTGCCATGCAGCGTCGACCTCACGTGGTTCCGAGCCGTGCTGACGGCCCTGGACCGTTTCCCGTCAGCGGAGCCCAGTGTCGTTTCCCGGCCGGTCCATGGATTGGATGACCAGGCTGGAGACCCGAACGCATGATGCTTGAAGCGATGTATCTCGTAATCCTTATCGGGACGCTTCTGGTTCTCATATCAGCCTTTTCGAGCCTTCTCGCCTTTCGCTTCGGCGCACCGCTCTTGTTGCTCTTCCTCTGCATCGGGCTAGCAGCGGGCGTCGACGGCCTCGGCATCAATTTCAGCAATGCATCTGCGGCCTATTTCATCGGTTCGCTCGCGCTAGCGATCATCCTGTTCGATTCGGGTTTCGGAACGTCGATCCAGTCCTTCAGGCAAGCGGCCGCGCCGGCGATCGCGCTGGCGACCATCGGAGTCGTGTTCACGACACTGTTGTTTGCGCTTGCCGCCCGGTTCGTCTTTGACTTCACGTGGCTGGAAGCGCTTCTCTTCGGCGCAATCGTCGGTTCGACGGACGCCGCCGCCGTCTTCTTCCTGCTGCGCATCGGCGGCATCAATATCCGCGACAAGGTCCGCTCTACGCTGGAGATCGAATCCAGTTCCAACGATCCGATGGCGATCTTCCTCACGATCACGCTGGTCGAACTGATCGCCAACGGAACGCCGCTCGGCGAAATGGGCGTTGATCTGCTGATCAGCTTCGGCCTGCAGATGGGCGTCGGGCTGCTTGCCGGTTTCATCGGCGGCATGATCATCGTCAGCCTGGTCAACCGCCTCAATCTGGAGCGAGGGCTGACGCCAATCTTCGTCATCGCCTTGTCGCTGCTCGTCTTTTCTGCAACCGGCGTTGCCGGCGGCTCGGGCTTCCTCGCCGTCTATGTGGCGGGTCTCTATGCGGGCAATCGGCAGATCCGGTCGGCACCGACGTTGAAGCGTTTCCAGGACGGCATGACGTGGCTGGCGCAGATCCTCATGTTCCTGCTTCTGGGACTTCTGGCGACGCCGTCGCAGTTTCCGGCCATCGCAGTGCCGGCGATCGCCATGGCGGTCTTCCTGATCTTCATCGCCCGGCCGCTTGCGGTGTGGCTCACGCTTCTGCCCTTCGACTACAAGCGCGAGGAAACCGCTTTTGTCTCATGGGTGGGATTGCGCGGCGCAGTCTCGATCCTGCTCGCGATCCTGCCGCTGCTCGGCAATCTCGAGAACGCGACGACGTTCTTCAACGCCGCCTTCATCATCGTTCTGGTGTCGCTCATCGTGCAAGGCTGGACCATCAATCCCCTCGCCCGCCGGCTCGGGCTCGTGGTTCCGGCGCGGATCGGTCCAGTCGACAAGGTCGAACTTGAGCTGCCGGGAACCGCGCTTCACGAACTTCTCGCCTACCGCGTCGTGCCGGACAGCCCCGTGGCGACCGGCGAGCGCATACCGCGCTGGGCGCGGCCGTCGCTCGTCATCCGCGATGGCAAGTCCATGCGCTATCAATATGCCGGCCGCCTTCAGGCGGGCGACTATGTCTATCTCTTCATCTCGTCGCGCTATCCCCGCCTGCTCGACCGGCTTTTCGCCAGCCCACTGCCGGTGCAATCCGACGATGCGGAATTCTTCGGCGAGTTTTCGATCGATCCGCAGCGCCCCGCCAAGGACCTACATGCGGCTTATGACATTGGACTTGCGAAGGATGAGCTGGATCTCAGCATCGATGCGTTGCTGACGAAAAGGCTTGGAGGCAAGGCCGAGTTCGGTGACCGTGTGGTGCTCAAGAATGTCGAGATCATCGTGCGCGATGTGGACGATCAGGGCCGGACCACGAGCGCTGGCCTTTCGCTCGATCCGGAAGCAAGCCGGCCGAACATCCCCGTCTTTCTTTCCGCGCGAGAGATCGCGGCGCTGTTGCGCCAGCGCGTGAAGCGCAGGCAACCGCCGGCCAAGACACCGCTCGGCCCGCCGCCCTCATCATTGACGCCCGCGACAGACACGACTGACGACCGGCAGCCACAGTCGACTCCCAGCGAGAAGCAGGCGGCAAGCGATTAGCATTGGGCGGCCCATGGTCCGACTTGCGTCAGCGCAGGGCATTTGTATTGTCTCCCGCGCCACATAAGGGGAATTCACGATGCCGGCCTTCCGCACTCTCGACGATCTCACCGATGTTTCGGGCAAACGCGTTCTGGTCCGGGTGGATCTCAACGTGCCGATGGAAAACGGCGATGTCAGCGACATGACTCGCATCGAGCGGGTGCTGCCGACGATCGAGGAACTGTCCGGCAAAGGCGCCAAGGTCATCCTGCTGGCGCATTTCGGCCGCCCGAAGGGCAAGCGGGTGGACGACATGTCCCTGGCTCCGGTTGCCCACGCTCTGGAAGAGGTTCTGGACCACGACGTGGTCTTCGCCACCGATTGCATCGGCGAAGCCATGCAGAAGGCCATCGCAAAGATGGACGATGGCGACGTGATGCTGATGGAGAACACCCGCTTCTACGCCGGCGAGGAAGCCAATGATCCGGCATTCACGGACGAACTTGCCGCTCTTGGCGACATCTACGTGAATGATGCGTTCTCCGCCGCCCATCGGGCGCATGCTTCTACCGAGGGTCTTGCCCGGCGCCTGCCCGCCTATGCGGGACGGACGATGGAAGCGGAGCTGAAGGCGCTTGAAAAAGGTCTCGGCAATCCGGAAAAGCCGGTCGTGGCGATCGTCGGCGGCGCCAAGGTGTCGACGAAGCTCGATCTCCTGATGAACCTCGTGAAAAAGGTCGACGCGCTCGTCATCGGCGGCGGCATGGCCAACACGTTCCTTGCGGCGCGCGGCACCGATGTCGGCAAATCACTCTGTGAACACGATCTTGCGGCGACGGCCAAGCAGATCATGATCGAGGCCGCTTCCGCCGGCTGCGCGATCGTCCTGCCCGTCGATGCCGTGGTTGCGCGCGAGTTCAAGGCCGGCGCTGCAAGCGAGACCGTGGATATCGCCAATGTGCCAGCCGACGCAATGATCCTCGATGTGGGCCCGCGCTCGGTCGAGGCGATCAATGGCTGGATCGACCGGGCGAAGACGCTCGTCTGGAACGGCCCGCTCGGCGCGTTCGAGATCGAGCCATTCCACAAGGCGACGGTCAGCGCTGCGCGCCACGCCGCCGAGCGCACGCGCGATGGCAAGCTGGTGTCCGTCGCCGGCGGAGGCGATACTGTCGCGGCGCTGAACCAAGCGGACGCGACCGCCGAATTCACCTATGTGTCGACGGCCGGCGGCGCCTTTCTGGAGTGGATGGAAGGGAAGGACCTGCCAGGGGTCTCTGCACTCAAAGTTTGAAGCCAACTTTTAAACGATTGAAATTTTTTCAATCGTTTAAGGCGTTTCGGGTGTCATTTCCTCGTCGGGACTAGTCTGCTAACGGCTTAGCCAATTCGAACAGGAGACGTCTGGAATGGTTGAAAAGCTTCAGGATATTGCGGCTGCAATGGTGGCTCGGGGCAAGGGCATTCTTGCTGCGGACGAGTCGTCGGGCACCATCAAGAAGCGGTTCGACACGATCGGCCTCACCTCCACTGAAGATGCGCGCCGCGATTACCGCGAGATGCTGTTCCGCGCGGAGCCCGCGATGAGCCAGCGCATCTCCGGCGTCATCCTCTACGATGAGACGCTGCGCCAGAAGGCTGGCGATGGCACGCCGCTCGTCGAGCTCATCCGCAATGCGGGTGCGGTGCCCGGCATCAAGGTCGACATGGGTGCCAAGCCGCTGGCCGGCTATCCGGGCGAAACGGTCACCGAAGGCCTCGACGGTCTGCGCGAGCGGCTCGCCGAATATTATGAACTCGGCGCGCGCTTTGCCAAATGGCGCGGCGTGATCTCGATCTCCAACGATCTGCCGACGAAAGGCGCTATCCACGCCAACGCTCATGCACTCGCCCGCTATGCGGCGCTCTGCCAGGAAGCCGGCATCGTGCCGATCGTTGAGCCGGAAATCCTGATGGACGGCACGCCGGGCGACCATTCTATCGACCGCTGCTATGAGGTGACCGACGCGGTGCTGAAAGCCGTGTTTGCGGAACTCGACCTCGCACGCGTCGCGCTCGACGGCATGGTGCTGAAGCCCAACATGGTCATCGACGGCAAGAACGCCCGCAAGGCTTCTGTCGAGGAAGTCGCCGAGAAGACCGTGAAGTGCCTCAAGGCGAATGTGCCGAGCGACGTTGCCGGCATTGCCTTCCTGTCGGGCGGCCAGTCGGACGAAGAGGCAACCGCGCATCTGTCCGCCATGAACGCCGCCAACGATCTGCCTTGGCCGGTCACGTTCTCCTACGGTCGCGCCTTGCAGGCTGCGGCACTGAAGGCTTGGGGCGGACGCTCGGAAAACGTCGCTACCGGTCAGCGCGCGTTCAGCCACCGTGCCGAGATGAACGGGCTCGCCGCGATCGGCAACTGGAAGCGTGAGCTGGAAACGGCGGCCTGACCTTCTAGACCGGCCTTAGCCGAAGCGTTTGATTGTGCATTGCAAGATGTGACCGCCCGCCGCCCCTTCCGAGGGTGGCGGGCGGTTTCATTTTGTGAGACAGGATCGGAATGCGTTATCGGTACAACGGCCTCCTCAGCTGGCTGCTTTCGCCCATCGCCCTCGCGCAGGGCTTCGGCGTACGTCGACGCACGCCGCGCCTTTCTCCGCCGCCTGGGCGCACCGCCGGTCAGGTCGGGTCGCAATCGGAGCCTCGCTTCCACATTCTCGTCATGGGCGACTCGTCGGCGGCCGGCGTCGGTGCCGATCACATGGACGAGACGCTGGCACCCAAGCTTGCCGCACGGCTTTCGGAGCATTTCGGCACGTCGGTGAAGTGGCGCACGATCGGCGCCAACTCGGCCACCACCGAGGAACTGCGCGATCACGTCATCCCGAACATCAGGCGCGAGCCCTTCACGCACATTCTGGTGCTGGCCGGCACCAACGACATGAAGGATTTCGTCCCACGGCGGCGCTTCGACGATGGGTTCGGCGGGATGCTGTTTGCGCTGCACGCCAAATGGCCCGATGCGACGCTCATCTGGTCGCCGATCATCGACATGCGCACCGTGCCGGCTTTGCCGAAACTTCTCGGCCAGATTCTCGAACTGCGCGTCGCGATGATCAACGAGCTTGGCCACCAGCTTTGCCGCGAACGGTTTACGATCGCCGCGCCACGCCTCACCGCCCATGACCGCGAAGGCTTTGCCATCGACGGCTTTCACGCGAGCGCGAAGGGCTACGGCTACTGGGCGGACCTGGTGGCAGGCGTCATCATCGAATCGGAGACGCGCCGCTCCCGTGGCCTCTTCCCCGTCCGCGACGCAGAAGCGGAAACGCCGGAACCCGACATCGCTATGTTGGGCGAATAAGCACCGTCGCCATCGTGACGGCGAGCGCCACCACCGCGATCTTCCAGAAGTCCTTGCGGCGTTTGAGGCCGGGGAGCCCGAGTGGACGAATGATGTGAACGATCATCGCCAGCAGGAGCAGAATCGAGATCGCCTTCGACATGCATCGTCTCCTCAATCAGAGTGCCGTACGCCCGCCAGGGCGCTCCGAGCCGCTCCGATTCATTTCAGAACGAGCATCGGAATCTCCGACAATCGAATCCCATCGCCGGGCCAACGCCGTGGCACAGCCATAAAGCAGCGCCCGCCTGGGTCAACCGCATCGCATTTTTGAACGTGATGGGTTTTCCTTACCGGTGAAGTTCTGTATCCGGCGGCTATCGGAATGGATGACGGACTGAGTGATGGCCCGCAACCTGCTACCCATCTTCGCCCTTCTCCTGGGCACGGCCTTCCTGCTTGCCGGCAATGGTCTTCACGGCCTTTTGCTGCCCATGCGGGGCTCGATGGAGGGTTTTTCCTCCGCCAGCCTTGGTCTTCTCGGCACGTCATGGGCCAGCGGCTTCGTGCTCGGCTGCCTGCTCGCTCCGCGGCTCGTGAAGCGAATCGGGCATGTGCGGGCATTTTCCGCCTTTGCAGCCGGTGCGGCGATCGTGGCCTTGCTCACCGGCCTCCTCGTCGACCCGATCGCCTGGATCGTGCTTCGGGCGCTCACGGGCTTTTCGATGGCCGCCGTCTTCATGGTTATCGAAAGCTGGCTCAACGAGCGCTCGACCAATGACAGCCGCGGCATGGTGTTTTCGCTCTACATGACGATTACCTATGTGGCGATCGTCGCAGGGCAGATGTCGATCGCCACCGGCGACATCTCGACGCCGACATTCTTCATGATCGCCGGCATACTTTATTGCATGGCATTGCTGCCAACTGCGGTTTCGAGCGCCGTCAGTCCTTCCCCCCTCAGGGAAGTGCGGCTCGATCTCAAGGGGCTCTATCGGAATTCGCCGGTTGCCTGCGTCTCGATCTTCCTGATCGGCGTCGCCAATGGTGCATTCGGCACGCTAGGGCCGGTGTTTGCGGCACAGGTTGGCCTTGCGGAAGGCGCAGTTGCCTCGCTGATGAGCGTGACGATCTTTGCGGGTGCCGTCGCCCAGTTTCCAGCCGGCCGCCTGTCGGACCGTGTGGATCGCCGCTACGTGCTAGCCGCCGTCGCTGCACTTGCCGGCACAGTCGGCATTTTGATGATGGTGACGGTCGCGACCGATCTCACCGTGCTGTTCGTGCTAATCGCGCTTTATGGCGCCGCGTCCTACACGCTCTACCCGATCGCCGTCGCCCACGCGAACGACTTCGCCCGTCCGGAGGATTTCGTGAAGGTGTCGGGTGGCCTGCTGCTGCTTTACGGCATCGGAACCATCGTCGGGCCGACGATCGGAGGCCCGGCGATGGATGCCGGAGGGCCGCATGCGATTTTCGCCATCACCCTCGTCTCGCATCTGTCGATCGCGGTCTACGCCATCCTCAGATCGCGCCGCCGTGCTGCAGTACCAGACGCCGACAAGGAGGCGTTCAAGACGCTTCCTTCGGTACGCGTTGCGACACAGCAGGGCATCCACCTCGACCCGAGGGCGAATTTGGACAGCCCATCGGAGCCCGGACCGAGCGACCGACAGTCATCCGCAGCTTGAAGATCAGACAGGGTCGCCTTCGATCTTGTCTTCGATCTCGACGACTTTGCCCTGTGCGTTGCGGTCGGACGGATAGATTTCGAGAACGCGCTCATAGGCACGCAGCGCCAGCCGGTCGTTGCCCGCTTCGGTCATGATCGCCGCCATGCCCGACAGAGCGCCGAAATGGCGCGGCTCGAGCGACAGCACACGGTGGATGTCGGCCAGCGACTTGGCATGATCGTCCATCATGAAATGCAGCGTGGCACGCTTGTTGAACCCTTCAGGAAAGTCCGGCTTCAGCACGGTGACCTGATCGAGCAGATCCAGTGCAGTGCCGTAGCGCTCGTCCTCCATCGCCTCGGTCGCCCATTGCATCAGGACGTTGACCGTTGCGCTGCCGGAATCACCCCATTCAGCCCAGATTTCCCTGACGATGCGCCTGCCTTCGGCCGGGTCGCTCACGCGCTTGAGATTGGCGAACAGCCCGTCCAGTGGATCGGCGTCGCTGATTTCGCCGGTCAAGGCGGCTGCCTGAGGGGAAGTTGGCTGCGCAACCGCGGGACTGTCGGCGGGTGACTGACTGGCGGCCTGCGCATGCGCGAGCGTGCAGGGCACGACGATCAGCGTCGCGGCGAGCAGAGCGGTTCGGGCGGACAGGGTGCGTTGCATGGGAAGAGGGTAGAACAGACCCTCCGATTTGCAATCGCAAAATATCGTGAGGACCCGCAAGCGTCAGCTGCGAGCCCTCTGATCTTTCAACAACAATGACATCGCCCCACGAGAGGGCGACGCGCAATCAGCCCTGACGGGCCTTGAAGCGCGGGTTCTGCTTGTTGATGATGTAGACTCGGCCCTTGCGGCGAACCAGGCGGTTCTCGCGGTGACGGGTCTTCAGCGACTTGAGCGAATTCTTGATCTTCATCTTACTCTGTCCGCAAAAGGCCCGCTCGACTGCCTGAGGCAAGACCGGGCTTTAAACAATCAAAACGCGCCCAATGAGGCGCGCCGGAAACGTTGGGCGGGGTGTATATCCTCCCCCGGAACGTGTCAACCGATGGCAGCCACGTAATCCTGGAAAATCCGGATCAAAGACGCGGTTTCACCCGCGTATAATGTCCCATCTTGCGGCCTGCCCGCGCTTCGCCCTTGCCATAGATATGAAGCGAAACATCCGGTTCGGCGGCGAGATGAGCAATCTCGGCAACTTCGCGGCCGAGCAGATTGTGCATCTCGCAGTCGCTGTGGCGCGCCGTCGAGCCAAGCGGCAAGCCGGCAACCGCGCGGATGTGATTCTCGAATTGCGAGATCAGGCAGGCGGCCTCGGTCCAGTGGCCGGAATTGTGGACGCGCGGCGCCATCTCGTTGGCAATGAGGCTGCCATCGGCGAGCACGAAGAATTCGATGCCGATGACACCGACATAGCTGATGCTTTCCAGCACGGCAGAGGCGGCAGCGATCGCAGCGTCGGCCGTAGCCGTGGAAATGGAAGCCGGAACGGTCGACGTGGCCAGAATACCGTCACGATGCACGTTTTCAGCGGGATCGTAGAAGACCATCTCGCCATCGCGGGCGCGCACGGCGATCACCGACACTTCGCGTTCGAACGGCACGACCGCTTCGAGGATCGCCGGCACCGCGCCAAGATCGGCGAAAGCGTCGTCGGCGACATCATCTTTGGAAAATCGGCGCTGTCCTTTGCCATCATAGCCGAGGCGGCGCGTCTTCAAGATGCCTTCACCCTCAAAGTCCGCCAGTGCCGCTTCCAGCATCTGCTGGTCGTCGACGACGCGGTAAGGTGCAGTGGCGATACCCGCCTTTTCGAAGAACCGCTTCTCGGCCAGCCGGTCCTGCGAGACTTCCAGGGCGCCCACCGGCGGGAAGACCGGTACGGAGCGCGACAGATGCGTCAAGCCGCCAACAGGAACATTCTCGAACTCATAAGTGAGCACATGGGCAGAGGACGCCAGTTCTTCCAGCGATTCGAGGCTATCGTAAGCGCCGATGATCTGGCGGTTGGCGACCTGGGCTGCCGGGCAATCGGCCTGCGGCTCCAGCACCACGGTGCGATAGCCGAGCTTTGCTGCCGCCATGGCAAGCATGCGCCCAAGCTGACCACCGCCGACGATGCCGATGGTGCTGCCGAGCGGCAGATGGACGGTGCTCATGGATGCTTGCTTTCACTGGCCGGCTGGGAATCGTCGACCGGGCGCTCGGCAACGGCCTCGGTTTGTTTGCGGCGCCATGCGTCGAGGCGGTCGGCAAGGGCGGCATCGTTAAGCGCAAGAACGGCGGCTGCCATCAAGGCGGCGTTGACCGCGCCGGCCCGGCCGATGGCAAGCGTTCCAACCGGTATGCCAGCCGGCATCTGAACGATCGAGAGCAGGCTGTCCTGGCCGGACAGCGCTTTCGATTCGACCGGCACGCCGAACACGGGCAGCGGCGTCATGGCAGCTGCCATGCCCGGCAGATGCGCCGCGCCGCCGGCACCGGCAATCACGACCTTGAAGCCTGCATCGCGGGCACCCTTGGCAAAGGCGACGAGGCGATCGGGCGTCCGATGCGCGGAAACGATGCGCGAATCATAGGCGACATCCAGGGCATCGAGCGTTTCGGCCGCGTGGCGCATGGTTGCCCAGTCAGACTGGCTGCCCATGATGATGGCGACGGGCGTCCCTGCGGCGCTCATGGCCTGCTCCTCACGCAATGATGTCCGGTATGATCTGGTCCTCGATCTGCGAGATCCGGTCCTTGATGATGAGCTTTTTCTTCTTCATACGCTGGATGCGCAGCGCTTCGCAGCCGATCTGGATCATGGCCTTGATGGCGACGTCATAATCTTCGTGCTCTTGCCGCAGCCGCGCCGCCATGAGGCGCAGTTCACTTTGATCCTGATCGGACATGCCCTTCCCCACTCGACACCGGAAAAGCCACGCTTTGCGCAGCAGCCACAGTGCATTTTCGGGGAGGCTCGTACCACACATTCGGGCGTAACGGGAAGTTATCAATGGTCATGAAATCACCTTCGACAATCCACATTTCCCATGGCACACTTCCTGTTTCCGCAACCGGCGCTCGCGTCCCAGACGGGGCGTCGATAACCGAAGGAAGGAAGTTGTACATGACCGTTGAGGCTCATCTCGCAACACTGAAGCAGAAGCATGGCTCCCTGGAGGAACAGCTTCACGCCGAGAGGACCAGACCTTCCGGAAAAGATCAGACGATTGTCGAACTCAAACGTCAGAAGTTGCGTCTCAAGGATGAGATCGAGCGGTTACAGGCAAAGATGAGCCACTAGGCTCGTCATCCGCTTTCCAAAGGATCACGCGATAGGGGTTCAAGCCCAGAATTGATCGAGCCAGATGTTCAGGCGCATAAAGCCTGCATTGTCGATCGCGTAGATCCGCCGCGTGCCCTGCGGCTTCACGACGACCAGTCCGCTGTCCAAAAGCGCCTTGAGGTGCTGCGAGACGGCGGGCCGGCTGATTGGCAGCCCCTGCGCCAGCTCATTTACCGTTTGAGGCGCGCGACGAAGCTCCTCCAGCAGATGGCGGCGATTCGGATCGGCAATGGCTGCAAACGGATCCAGGGTCGGCATGGCGTGACGGTAAGTCAAAGCCGATTTGCGGGCAAGCGATTTTGTGCACTGCAGCGAAGATGTTCAGTGCGAAATACTTTCCCGCTGCTCGAGCGCATATGCAGCTTAAAGAGCTTTGGCGCGATCCCGTAGAACAAATTTCTGGATTTTGCCGGTCGATGTCTTCGGCACCTCACCGAAAACGATGCTTTTCGGGCACTTGAAGCGTGCCAGATGCTGCCGGCAGTGTTCGATCAATTCTTCTTCCGTTGCTGCGCGGCCTGCTCGCAATTCGACGAATGCGCAAGGCGTTTCGCCCCATTTGTCATCCGGACGCGCCACGACGGCCACCGCCTGCACAGCCGGATGCCGATAAAGCGCATCCTCGACTTCGATCGACGAGATGTTTTCGCCCCCGGAAATGATGATGTCCTTGGACCGGTCCTTCAGCTGGATGTAGCCATCCGGATGCATGACGCCGAGGTCGCCGGAGTGGAACCAGCCGCCCGCAAAGGCTTCGTCGCTTGCCTTGCGGTTTTTGAGATAGCCTTTCATCACGATGTTTCCGCGAAACATCACCTCCCCAAGCGTCTCGCCGTCGGCCGGCACGCGTTCCATCGTCGATGGATCGATGACGGCCAGATCCTCGAGCGCGTTGTAGCGCACGCCCTGGCGGGCCTTTTTCGTGGTGCGGGCCTTCGGGTCCAGATCGTTCCAGTCGCCCTTCCACTCGTTGACGACCGCCGGACCATAGGTTTCCGTCAGTCCGTAGAGATGCACGACCTCAAAGCCTGCATCCGCCATGCCGGACAGAACCTGCTCCGGCGGTGGCGCAGCGGCCGTGTTGAAGGAAACCGTCTGCGGAAAATGGCGTTTGTCTTCCTCGGGCGCGTTGATCAGCGTCGACATGACGATCGGCGCGCCGCAAAGATGCGTAACGCCGTGATCGGCAATCGCATCGTACATCGCCTTCGCCCGCACCCAGCGCAGGCAGACATGCGTGCCGGCCACCACGCCCAGCGTCCAGGGGAAGCACCAGCCGTTGCAGTGGAACATCGGCAGCGTCCAGAGATAGACGGGATGCTTGCCCATGCCGGACGCGACGACGTTGGAGTAACCCATCAGCGCGGCACCGCGATGGTGATAGACGACGCCCTTGGGGTTTCCCGTGGTGCCGGACGTGTAGTTCAGCGAGAGCGAGTCCCACTCATCCTCGGGGCCCGACCAGTGATGGTCGGGATCGCCGGATTGAAGGAACTCCTCGTAGTCGATCGTTCCGAGGCGCGCGCCTTTCGCCGCTGGTGCATCATCGGGGTAGTTCGGGTCGTCATAATCGATGATCGTCGGCTGCACGGTGGCAAGCTTCAGGGCATCGGCGACCAGACCCGAAAATTCCCGGTCGACGATCAGCACCTTGCTGTCGGCATGATCGAGCTGAAAGGCGACGATGGCCGCATCCAGCCGGGTGTTGATCGAATGCAGGACGCCGCCGGACATCGGCACGCCGTGATGAGCCTCCAGCATGGCCGGCGTGTTCGACAGCATCACCGACACCGTATCGAAGCGCTTGATGCCGGCAGCCTGAAGCGCGGAGGCGAGCTTGCGGGAGCGTTCGTAGAAGCTCCGATAGTCCATCTTCATGTCGCCATGGATGATGGCGATGTGATCGGGATGGACGTAGGCGGCACGCGCGAGATGCGCAATCGGCGTCAGTGGCTGGTAATTGGCCGGGTTGCGATCGAGATCGGTCTCATAGGCACTGCCGCTCATTGACGTCTTTCCTCCCCTTCGGCCGCGCTCCCCGCTCGGCTGACGCACACGATATTGAGATTGTCGCCGCGATCAAGCGAGGAGGCCGCCAAGGCCGTCCCAGATCAGTTTCAGCGCAGCCAGGAAGACCATCCCGTACATGAACGGGTAGAAGCGTTCGGCCCGGATGCGGCGCACGATCGCGGCGCCGGCAAGTGTGGCGATCGGCGCGAGCGGCAGGAGCACGAGTGATGCCTGCAGATTGGAGGCATCGAACTGCCCGAGGGCCAGATAAGGCACAACCTTGACGGCATTGACGACGGCGAAGAAGCGCACGCTAGTGCCCACATAGGTGCGCGGTTCCTGACGCAGCGCCAGGGCGTAGACCTGATAGGGCGGGCCGCCGGCATGCGAGATGAAACTGGTGAACCCCGAGACCGTGCCCCAGAACGCACCTTTGACGCGATTGTGCGGCCGCTCGCCCGAAGGCGCACCGCCGCGCAGCTGCCAGGCACGGCGCGCATAGTCGAGGGCGAAGATGAGCGCCACGACGCCGACCAGCAGCTTGATCATGGCATCGGTAACGAAAGCGGCGGTCATCCAGGCGATGCCGATCCCGACCATTGCTCCGGGCAGCATGATCTTCAGGGTCATGCGATCGTTGTGATGGCGCCACGACCACAGGCCCACCATGTCCATGACGATCAGGATCGGCAGAAGGATCGCAGCCGCCTGAACCGGCGGGACGACGAGCGACATCAACGGCACGCCGAGCAATGCCATTGCGCCGCCAAGCCCACCCTTGGAAAGGCCGACCAGCAGGACAGACGGGATTGCGGCGGCGTAGAACCAGGGATCGGAAAGCATCGGCGACCAGTTGAACCTTTGTTGCCACGCGTCTATCCGAGATCGGCGGGGATTGCGAGCGGCGACCAGACGGCCCACCCGCGCACAAGGAGCCCAGGCGTGAGCAAGGCAGAGTTCGAAGACAGATGCAGATTGGTTTTGGTGACGCAGCCCGGCGACGACGTCGACGCGCAGGGTGAGGCGCTCTCACAGGCGCTTTCCGGCGGCGACGTCGCAACGGTGATCGTCCCGCAGGCCGGCCGCGACAATGACCTCTTCCAGACGCTCGCCGAAAAGCTCGTTCCGATCGCACAGGACAAGGGCGTTGCCGTCATCATCGCAGGCGACAGCCGCGTGGCCGGGCGCGCCCGCGCCGATGGACTCCATGTGGAAGGCGCCACATCGGATGCGGCCGAAGCGATCGAAAAATTCTCACCCAAGCTCATCGTCGGCATCGGCAATGCCAAGGACCGGCATGGCGCGCTGGAGCGTGGCGAATTGCGGCCCGACTACATCTTCTTCGGCAAGCTCGATGGCGACATCAAGCCGGAAGCCAATCCCAAGGTTCTCGATCTTGCCGAATGGTGGTCGGCCATGATCGAGATCCCGTGCATCGCCATGGGCGGCACCGCCGTATCCTCCGCGCTGGAAGTCGCTGAAGCCGGCGGCGAGTTCGTCGCTCTCGGCAAAGCGATCTTCGATCATCCTTCCGGTCCCGCTGCCGCCGTTCAGGAAGTGAATGCCCTGCTCGCCGAAAAAGCGCCACGGTTCAGCGATTGATGCCGCTCATGGGGCATGTCGGAACGCCAAGGATCGATCGAGCCGAACGACGCGGCATTGCGGCGCTTGTTGCCCTGTCGCTGGTTGCTGCCCTTGGCCTTGGGCAAGCATCGGCGCAAGACGCCGAAGGGGCTCCGCCGGCTGAGGACACGCAGGCGGCGCCGACCACGGACCGTCTTCTCGGCAATGGCGAAACCGACATCCAGCCCGGCGAACCGGGATTTCTGATCGAACGGCTTGCCGGCGAGCAGCGCCCCATCGGGCTCATCGGCGGTGCAATCCTGCCGGCACCAAGCGTCGCGGCCTTGCCGGCCGATTTTATGACCGACCCGACACCCGCCAAGGCCTATGCCGCTTTTCAGCGGGGCTATTATCTGACCGCCATGGACATGGCGCTTCCGCTGGCCGGAGATGGCGACGCGGCTGCGCAGACGCTGGTGGCGGAGCTGTTTTCCGAAGGCTTTGCCGTCCCGCGCGATCTCGAACAGGCTGCGTTCTGGTATGGGCAGGCTGCTGCCGGCGGCGATCGCGAAGCTCAGTTCAAATACGCGATGATGCTTCTGGCGGGGCGCCACACTGAAGCCGATCCAGAGCGCGGCCGGGAGCTGATGAAGCAAGCGGCGGACGCCGGGCATCCCATGGCATCGTTCAACTACGGCCAGCTTCTCGTCGATCAGCAGCGGGGTCAGGCGGGACTGATCGCGGCAATGCCCTACTTCGAACGCTCGGCGGCTGCGGGCGTGGCAGACGCGCAATACGCGCTGTCGCAGATCTATGTGAATGCCCGGGATCTCGATGAAGCGCAGCGCGACACCGCGCGCGACTGGCTGGCGCGTGCTGCCGCTTCCGGCTTCGACACCGCGCAGCTCGATCTCGCCATCTGGCTGATCGACGGTATCGGCGGCGATGTCGATTACGAGGAAGGGTTCCGCTGGATGCAGATCGCTGCCAATCGCGGCAATGTGGTTGCCCAGAACCGCCTGGCGCATCTCTACATCAACGCGATCGGCACCCGCCCCAACCCGGTCGCGGCCGGTCGCTGGTACGTGCTGTCGCGGCGGGCGGGCTACAACGACCCGGTCCTCGACGACTTCTTTCGCGGCCTGACCGACGAGGAACAGCGCCAGGCAATCGAAGCAGCAAACCGCTTCCTGGGCTGAGCATTCCGCCCTTCAGGCAGCGCCCTGACCGGCACCGGGCTTGAAAGCCGGCCGCATTTGTGGTCTTGAGGCGCGCAATCCCGGAAAGCGCGCTCCGAGCGATCGCAATCGGACCCATCCGACGTCTTCCGGTCGTCCAGATGTCAACGGAAAAGACTCATGAAGATCAACGGCAACGAAATCCGTCCCGGTAACGTCATCGAGCACAATGGCAGCCTCTGGGCCGCGGTGAAGACCAACGCGGTCAAGCCAGGCAAAGGCGGCGCCTTCAACCAAGTCGAACTGAAGAACCTCCTCGACGGCACCAAGCTCAACGAGCGGTTCCGCGCTTCCGAAACGGTCGAGCGCGTGCGCCTGGAGCAGAAGGACTTCCAGTTCCTCTACGAGCAGGGCGACATGCTCGTGTTCATGGACAACGAAACCTACGAGCAGCTGGAACTGCAGAAGGATTTCGTCGGCGATCGCGCCGCCTTCCTGCAGGACGGCATGATGGTGACCGTTGAACTGTACGAAGACAAGCCGATCGGCATCTCGCTGCCGGATCAGGTGGTCTTGGCGATCGTAGAGGCCGATCCGGTCGTGAAGGGCCAGACGGCGGCGTCGTCCTACAAGCCGGCCGTCATGGAAAACGGCGTGCGCGTCATGGTGCCGCCCTTCATCGAGTCCGGCGAGCGCATCCTGGTCGATACCAACGAGATCACTTATATCCGCCGCGCCGACTGATCAGGCCGCCCACTCCTCTTCCCGAAAGCTTTCCCGATGGCCCGCTCCGCCCTCTTGAACGTCATGGTCCAGGCCGCAATGAAGGCCGGGCGCTCGCTGTCGCGAGACTTCGGCGAAGTGCAGAATTTGCAGGTTTCGCTCAAAGGCCCGGGCGACTATGTCAGCCAAGCCGACCGCAAAGCCGAAGAGATCATTCACTCCGAGCTTCTGCGTGCCCGCCCGACCTACGATTTCCTCGGTGAGGAGGGCGGCGAGACGAAGGGCACCGACGGTGCGCATCGCTGGATCGTCGATCCGCTGGATGGCACGACGAACTTCCTGCACGGAATTCCGTTCTTCGCGGTCTCGATCGCGCTGGAGCGCAATGGCGAGATCGTCGGCGCAGTGATCTTCAACCCGGCCATGGACGAGCTCTTCACCGCAGAACGCGGCGGTGGCGCCTTCCTCAACGATCGTCGCCTGCGCGTTGCGGCGCGCAAGAAGCTGTCGGATTCCGTCGTTGCGACCGGCATTCCGCATCTCGGCCGCGGCCACCACGGCAAGTTCCTCGTGGAGTTGCGCAATGTCATGGGCGAAGTCGCCGGCGTTCGCCGCACCGGCTCCGCAGCACTCGACCTTGCCTATACGGCTGCAGGACGGTTCGACGCCTATTGGGAAAAGAACATCGCTGCCTGGGACATCGCAGCCGGCATGCTTCTGGTGCGCGAGGCCGGGGGCTACGTCACCGACCTCGAAGGCGGCAACCGGATGTTCGAGAGCGGAACGGTTCTCGCCGGCAACGAGTACATCCACAAGGCGCTGAAGGACGTGGTGCACCGCCCTGCTCCTGCAATCGGCGGTTAATCTTCCGGCACACCGCGGCTTTCTTTCCGTCTTGATTCTCGGTTACTGTCCGACCCTATGACGATTGGAGCTGCTTTTCATGGCAGGATTGAAATTCTCGGGCTGGGGCATCTCTGACGACGGCACCGGCGCCGATCCGCATAAATTATCGAGCCCGCTCGTCTTCTTCTGGAGCATGCTGATCTTCCTGATCATCGTCGGTTTCCTGGCGGCGATCCTCTATCGGCAAATCCAATCGGCTTTCGTGACCAACCCCGGCCTCAATGGCCTGATCTTCGGCGTGCTGCTGATCGGCGTCCTGCTCGCCTTCAACCAGGTGCTGCGGCTTCGCCCCGAAGTGCGGTGGGTCAACTCCTTCCGAGCCGCCGGCAGTGCCGAGAAAGCCGGGCGTGAGCCGGTGCTTCTCGCACCGATGCGCGCGCTGATCGGGCGCCGCCAGGAGATGGCGCTGTCCACCTCGTCGCTCCGGTCTATCCTCGATTCCATCGCGACGCGTCTCGATGAATCCCGCGACACGTCTCGCTATTTGATCGGCCTGCTCGTCTTTCTCGGCCTGCTCGGCACGTTCTGGGGCCTTCTCGGCACCATCGGCTCGATCAACAACACGATCCAATCGCTGGATCCTGGGTCGGGCGACACGGGCGATATTCTTGCATCGCTGAAGGCAGGCCTCAGCGCTCCGCTCGGCGGCATGGGCACGGCATTCTCGTCCTCGCTCTTCGGCCTATCGGGGTCCCTGATCCTCGGCTTCCTCGACCTGCAGGCAGGGCGCGCGCAGAACAGGTTCTACACGGAGCTGGAAAACTGGCTCTCGACTGTGACGGACATGGATTCCGAAACGATCGTCAACGAGATCGGGCGCGGCACGGGTTCGACGGAAGAGCTTCGGCTGCTTTCAGAACGGCTGCAGGCCATGTCGCAGGAAAACGGCATGTCGCAACGCTCCACCACCGCCATGGCCAATCTGGCCGAAGGCATACAGGGGCTTGTGAAGAACATGCGGTCCGAGCAGCAGATGCTGCGCGACTGGATCGAAGCGCAGCAGCGGGAAACGCGTGCTCTGCGCGAGACGCTGGAGCAGATCTCGACGCGCATCGATCCAGACCGCCCTCGGAAAGAAGGCTGATCCATGGCCCTGGCGCGCAACAGGCGGCGCGAGCGGTCCGTCGATTACTGGCCGGGTTTCGTCGACGCCCTGTCGACCCTGCTGCTCGCCATCATGTTCCTGCTGTCCGTCTTCGTGCTGGCGCAGTTTCTGCTCAGCCGCGAGATTTCCGGACAGGACGAGGTTCTGAACCGGCTGAACAGCCAGATCAATGAGCTGACACAGTTGCTGGCGCTCGAACAGGCCGTTGGCCAGGACGCAGAGGATGCGCTCGCCAATCTGCGCGCGTCGCTCGCCCAGTCCGAGCAGGAGCAATCGCGTCTGCGCGAGTTGCTGAGCTCCAACCAGGGCGTCTCGGCCGAAGCCGAAGCGCAGATCGGCATGCTGGAAGGCACGCTCGACGACGAGCGGCAGGTCAGCCAGCGAGCACTGAATCAGGTCGAATTGCTGAACCAGCAGATTTCCGCACTGCGCAGCCAGATCGCGGCTCTGGAAGGCGCGCTCGACGTCTCCGAAGCGCGTGACGCGGAAGCGCAGACGCAGATCGCCGATCTCGGCCGTCGCCTGAACGTCGCGCTCGCGCAGCGCGTGCAGGAGCTGAATCGCTACCGCTCCGATTTCTTCGGCCGTCTGCGGGAGATCCTGTCCGACCGCGAAAACATCCGGATTGTCGGCGACCGCTTCGTTTTCCAGTCGGAAGTGCTGTTCCCTTCCGGTGGTGCCGAACTCAATCCGGAGGGCATCGATCAGATGGGTGAACTGGCGACGGCCGTGCTGGAGCTCGCACGCGAGATCCCGTCCGACATCAACTGGGTGCTGCGCGTCGATGGCCACACGGACAATGTGCCCTTATCCGGCACCGGCCGGTATGTGGACAATTGGGAGCTTTCGTCGGCCCGCGCGACCTCGGTCGTCAAATACCTGATTTCGCAGGGTGTCCCAGCCGAGCGGCTGGTTGCGGCGGGCTTCGGCGAGTTCCAGCCGATCGCGGAAGGCGACAGCCCGGAAGCGCGCGCCACCAACCGGCGCATCGAGCTGAAGCTGACGGAGCGCTGATAGCTAGCGTTGCGATGTGAGAGAGCTTACTTCGCCGCCTGGATGAATTCGGTCTGCCCGTGATCGAACTGCAGGCGCGCCAGCCGCGCATAGACGCCGTTGCGCTCCACCAGAGTGCGGTGCGTGCCCTCTTCCACGATGCGCCCGCGATCCATGACGACGATGCGATCCGCCTTAAGCACGGTGGCGAGCCGGTGCGCGATGACGAGTGTCGTGCGGCCCTTCATCAGCCGCTCCAAGGCCTGTTGCACCAGTTGCTCGCTTTCGGCATCGAGCGCGGAGGTGGCCTCGTCGAGAATGAGGATCGGCGCATCCTTGAGAATGGCGCGGGCAATCGCGATGCGCTGGCGCTGTCCACCGGAGAGCGTGATACCCCGCTCGCCCACCATCGTGTCGTAGCCGTCGGGCAGCGCGGCCACGAAGATATCCGCGTGCGCTGCCTTTGCCGCCGCCGGAATATCGCCCTCGCTGGCACCCGGCCGACCAAACGCGATGTTGTCGCGCACGGTTCCCTGGAAGATCGTCACATCCTGCGGCACGATCGCGATGCGCGCACGGACCTCTGCAGGATCGGCCTTGGCGATGTCGACACCGTCGATGCGCACCGTGCCCGACACCGGGTCGTAGAAGCGCAGCAGCAGGGCAAAAAGCGTGCTCTTGCCCGCCCCTGAAGGGCCGACGACGGCAACGCTCTCACCTGGCTTCACCTGAAGATCGAAATCATCGAGCACCGGCATGTCGTCGCGTGCGGGATAGGCGAAGGCGATGTGATCGAACTCGATGGCGCCCACCGGGGGCACCGGCATCGCGATCGGGTTGGCCGGCGCGCGGATCTCGGGCACCTCGTCCAGCAGTTCCGAAAGGCGCTCGGCGGCGCCGGCGGCTTGAGAGATCTCGCTCCAGACCTCGGACAAGGCTGCGAGCGCACCAGCGGCAAACAGCGAATAGAGAAGAAATTGGCTCAGCGTGCCTGGCGACATCGTGCCGTCGAGCACGCGTTGCGCGCCGAACCACAAGACGGCGACGACGCTCCCGAATGCCATGCAGATCGCAAAGCCGGTCAACACGGCGCGCGCGCGCACGGCGTCGCGCGCTGCGGTGAAAGCTGTTTCGATCGCGTGGGAAAACAGGCCGTTGGCGGTCGGTTCGTTGTTGTAGGACTGAACGGTGCGGGTCGCGCCGATCGTCTCGCTCGCATAGGCCATGGCGTTAGCGAGCGTATCCTGGGCAGCGCGCGAGCGGCGGCGCACGGCGCGGCCGAAAGCCACGATCGGGAACACGATCAGCGGAATTGCGGCCAGCACCAGGCTCGACAGGCCCGGGCTGGTCACGATCATCATGCCGATAGCGCCGATGCACAGGATCATGTTGCGGAGCGCCAGCGATGCCGTCGCGCCGACCGTCGACTTGATCTGCGTGGTGTCCGCCGTCAGGCGCGAAACGATCTCACCGGACTGATTGACGTCGTAGAAGCCGGCAGAGAGGCGCGTCACATGCGAAAAGACGTCGCGGCGAAGGTCGGAGACGACCCGCTCGCCAAGGGTAATAACGAAATAGTAGCGAAAGGCGCTCGCCAGCGCGAGCAGCACCGCGATCACCAGGAGCATGATGAAGTAGGTTTCGATGAAGCCAGCATCGGATTCGGAGAAGCCGTGGTCGATCATGCGACGGACAGCCAGCGGCAAGGTCAGCGTCATGCTCGCGGCGAGAACGAGAAAGATCAAAGCTCCGGCGACCAGCCCGCGATAGGCCAGCACATAGGGCAGCAATCTCGCAAGCGGTCGCAGCGAGCGCCGCTTGTTCACGCTAGGGGCCGTTTCCGCCACGCTTTAACTCTCCTACTCCCGCCAGGCCCCATTTTCCCCCAGGGCTCTTGTTATCGATTTGCCCTTCCTGTATAGGCTCGCCAACAAATTAGGAAGCTGCGAGCCTTCATGGCGGCGCTTTCATTTCCCATTTGAGCCGATTTGACGCAACGCCTATTTCGTCACGGCGGCTCGCCAAGCAGTCAGGAAGCCAGGACGATGAAAGCCGACATTCATCCCAACTACCACACCATTAAAGTCGTCATGACGGACGGCACTGAATACACGACGCGCTCCACCTGGGGTTCGGAAGGCGATACGATGAACCTCGAGATCGACCCGAAGTCCCACCCGGCCTGGACCGGCGGTGGCCAGCAGCTCATGGACCGTGGCGGCCGTCTTTCCAAGTTCAAGAAGCGCTTCGAAGGCCTCGGCCTCTAAGTTTCGATTTCTCAGGAGATCAACAAAAAGCCCGGTCGCGAGACCGGGCTTTTTTCGTTTCGATGGTGGTTGCAGTCGCAGTCAAGAGAAGGAGAGAACGGCAGTTTCCCTCCTTCCGAAGAGGCGTGTCAGTGGTGGCCGAATGCCGTCTGCAGCAATGAAAGCTGTGCCTTCACGCTGTTCTCGTTATCGGCGAATGCCGGCATCACTTCGGGCCGGTAGATTTCGCGATCAAGCAGCGCAACGCGCGCCTGAAGACGCAGCGAACGGGCCACGAGGTCGCGGAACTGCTCGGGAAGATCGTCCCAGCCCGGCGCGTTGGCATCGATGGTGAAGCTGTCGATCCGCACCTTGTTCTTCTCGGACATCACTTGGTCGCGGCTCATCTCGCCGTTGTTGACCGCGCGCTGCAGCAGAAGCCACGAAGCAAGCTGCATCAGACGCGTTGTCAGCCGCATGGACTCCGCCGCGTAGAGAATGGACGCAAGACGCGGCAGGTCTTTGGATGCAATGCGACCCGGACCGTCGAGATAGCTTGCCGTTTCTTCCACCAGACCCATGCCGTCGGCATACAGTGTCTTGAATGGGTTGGACGTCGCCATGTGACCGGCAAAGCTGATCATGTTGCTGGACGTTTCGCTCATGTTCGAATTCCGCCTCGATATCAGTTGACCCGCCGTGCCGCATTCTGCGGTTCTCGCCTGCAGGCTGTGTCGCGTCGGCACATCATGGCCGTCGCATTCTTGAATGCTGTAACACTCCAGGCAGAATCAGGTTCCGTTCCGCCGTCATGGGGTGATCGATCTCTACCCGCAGAATGGTACGTCGACAGGGCTTTGCGCAAGATCGTTCTTAAGAAAGGGTTAATGTCCACATGTGCGGCAAATGCGCCGTCCCTTCCTGCGACGAAAAAAAAGAGCCGCAAAAGCGGCTCTCGAGAGTTTAACAGGGAGGCGTCAAACAGAGTGACCAGCAGTCAGTCTGCAATCGTCCAGAAGCTCCGGACATGAGCATTAGACACTATTAACCGTTAATGCCTGGTTAATGGGCCGGGCCCCCTGCCTCTTTTCGAGAATCCGAGCGATCTCCATCAGCGAAAAAACCGCTCTGCCGCCGCCTTGCTGGATGTCTTCATCTCGATTTCCTCTTCCAGCCGCGCAATCTCGCTGCGCAGCGCATCGATGCGTTGCCGCAGCTCGTCGGTGGAAAGAAGCGCCAGATCGGCGCCGATCTCATGAACGGGTTTGCGCGTCGGCGGCATGTCATCGAAAATGGCCATCGGCTCATCACTCCTTACGCTTCACGCTTGGACCGAATGCGAGGATCGCTCGCCCTCAGCGGACCGAGCCAGTATAACCCCGTGACGAAAAACAGAAATGGAAAAGCCATGCCCGAGACGATGCGCGCCGTGGAGATCAGCCAGCCGGGTGGTCCGGAAGTTCTCAAGCTCGCCGAGCGCCCGGTTCCGGCCCTAAAGTCCGACGAGGTGCTGATTGCCGTCAAAGCCGCCGGCGTCAACCGGCCCGACTGCCTGCAGCGGCAAGGCGCCTATCCACCACCGGCCGGCGCCTCCGACATTCCGGGGCTCGAGGTCGCAGGCGAGATCGTGGCGCTCGGTGACGGCGTCACGCGCTGGTCGGTCGGCGATCGGGTTTGCGCTCTGGTGACGGGCGGCGGATATGCCGAACGCTGCTCGGCACATCAGGACAGCGTGCTTCCCGTGCCGGACGGCTTTTCCATGGAAGAGGCAGCCGCCCTGCCCGAGACCTATTTCACGGTGTGGCACAATGTCTTCCAGCGTGGCGGATTGCAGGAAGGTGAAACATTTCTGGTGCACGGCGGCACGTCCGGGATCGGCACGACCGCCATCCAGCTTGCAAAGGCGTTCGGCGCGACCGTTTTTGCGACTGCGGGCTCGGATAAAAAATGCCGCGCCTGTTTCGAATTCGGCGCCGATCACGCCATCAACTACCGCGACGAAGATTTCGTGCAGGCGGTCAGGACCCTGACCGATGGCAAAGGCGTGAACGTGATCCTGGACATGGTCGGGGGCGATTATATCGGCCGCAACTATGACGCTGCGGCAATCGAGGGGCGCGTGGTGCAGATCGCTTTCCTCAACGGGCGGAAGGCCGAGGCGGATTTCTCCAAGCTGATGATGAAGCGGCTGTTTCACACCGGCTCCACGCTGCGCGCGCGCGACAGCGGCTTCAAGGGGAAGCTTGCGGCGGAGCTGAAGGAAAAAGTCTGGCCGCTGCTGACAAGCCGCCGCGTTGCTCCGGTGATGGACAGCGTCATCCCCTTTGCCGATGTGGTGGAAGCCCATCGTCGCATGGAAGGCAGCAGCCATATCGGCAAGATCGTGCTGAAAATCAGCGATTGAGGATGAGAGGGAGCGGGCGGCGCAACCAAACCGGCGCGGCGGACGTATAGGTCTACTGCCGTCACCAGTGCCCGTCATCGACGACTGTCGCCCGCCTCCTGCTCATTCCAATCGAACCCTCAGCTTATGCGTCCCATGATCATCGTCGTTCTCGTTCTTGCCGCCGTGCTTGCTCTTCTGGCCGGCTACACGGCTTACCAATCGCGTCAGATCGAGGCGCGCTTTCCGCCGATCGGGACGTTCCACGAGGTCGACGGGGTTCGCCTGCATGCGGTTCACATTCCCGCAGGGCCACAGGCCGATCTCCCTCCTCTCGTCTTCCTGCATGGGGCGAGCGGCAATCTGCGTGACCAGTTGGTTGCCTTCGGCGATCCGCTGAAGGGCCGCGCCGAGATGCTGTTCGTCGACCGGCCCGGCCACGGTTATTCGGAGCGCGGCACTGCCTCCAATTCCAATCCCGATGGTCAAGCGGACATGGTCGCCGGCCTGATGGCGAAGCTCGGCATCGACAATGCCATCATCGTTGCCCATTCCTTCGGCTCGGCGATTGCGGCGAGCTTTGCGCTTCAATATCCGGAGCGCACGGGTGGCCTGCTCTTTCTCGCGCCCGCGACCCATCCTTGGCCTGGCGGGGTCGCCTGGTTCTATTCGGTCGCCCGTGCACCGGTGATCGGCCCTCTTTTCAGCAATGTCGTTGCGCTGCCGGTGGGATCGGCACGCGTCGTGTCCTCGGCCGCCTGCGTCTTCGCCCCGAATCCCATGCCGTCCGATTATGTGGAGTTGACGGGGCCGCAACTGGTGCTGAGGCCGAAGGCTTTCCGTGCCAATTCAACCGATGTCGCCAATCTGAAGGACTACGTGGAGCGCATCTCGCTCCGCTACCCGGAGATCATGGCGCCGGCCGTCGTCATCACCGGCAATCGTGACGAGATCGTTCTACCGGAAATCCATTCGCAGGGGCTCGCGCGCGATCTTCCGAACTCAGAGCTCGTCGAGATCAACAATCTCGGCCACAAGCCAGACTATGTCGCCCGGGACATCGCCATCGCGGCCATCGAGAAACTGGCAGGCGGTCAGGCGGACCTGCAGGCGATGGTGCGCGCCCTCGAAGAGCGCATCGCCGATGATGCGGAGGTTTGTGGCTAAGCGTTTCCAGATGAAGTGGCTACCGGCTCATCGTTCGGAAACGCGCCAAATCAGTAACTTAGAAAGCAATTGAGCGAAGCGAAGTTGCTTTCGACGTCCCTGCTCAGACGGCCGACTGCCCGTCGGACGAGATATAGGCGATGCGCAGCATGTTGGTCGCGCCGGGTGTGCCGAGCGGAACGCCTGCGGTCACGATCACGCGGTCGCCCGCGGAGCCAAAGCCTTCCCTGTGGGTGATGCGGCAAGCACGATCGACCATGTCGTCTAGATCGTGGGCATCTTCCGTCACCACGCAGTGCAGGCCCCAGCAGACCGACAGGCGACGCGCGGTCTGGATCACCGGTGACAGCGCCAGGATCGGCGTCTGCGGCCGCTCGCGCGAGGCGCGCAGCCCGGTGGTGCCAGAAGATGTGTAGCAGACGATCGCAGCGAGGTTCAGCGTTTCGGCGATCTGGCGCGCGGCAAGCGAGATTGCATCGGCGCCGGTCGGTTCGGGCTGCGGGCGCTGCGCGTAGATGATGCCCGAATAGTTCGGGTCCTTTTCGACCTTGCGGGCAATGGCGGCCATGGTGGACACGGCTTCGACCGGATAATCGCCGGCAGCCGATTCCGCCGACAGCATCACCGCATCGGCACCTTCAAAGACTGCGGTTGCGACGTCCGACACTTCTGCGCGGGTCGGCACCGGAGCCGAAATCATCGATTCGAGCATCTGGGTCGCGACGACGACCGGCTTGCCGGCCTTCCGGCAGGCGCGTGTCAGCTGCTTCTGGATGCCGGGCACGGCTTCGATCGGCATTTCGACGCCGAGATCGCCACGCGCCACCATCAGGGCGTCCGAGAGCTCGATGATCTCGTCGATCCGCTCCAGCGCCTGCGGCTTCTCGATCTTGGACATGAGGCCTGCGCGGCCGCGCACGATCTTGCGCACTTCGGCGACGTCTTCCGGACGCTGGATGAAGGACAGCGCGATCCAGTCCACCTCTTCGGTGGCGATCGCCGCATCGATATCCTTGCGGTCCTTTTCCGTGAGCGCCCCGGTGGCCAGCGTCGTATCCGGCAGGCTGACGCCCTTGCGGTCCGAGATATGCGTGCCGGAGATCACCTTGGTGACGATCGACTTGCCGTCCACCTTGACCGCTTCCAGCTGCAGGCGGCCATCGTCGATCAGGAGACGGTGCCCAACCTGCACGGCTTCGAGAATTTCCTTGTGCGGCAATTGCACCCGCGTCGCGTCGCCCGGCTCGGGCTTGTCGTCGAGGGTGAACGTGTCGCCCGCCGACAGTTGAACCTTGCCTTCGGCGAACTTGCCGACCCGCAGCTTGGGCCCCTGGATGTCGCAAAGAATGCCGATCGGGCGACCAACTTCCTTTTCGACGTTGCGGATGCGGCCGATGAGATCGCGCATGATCTCGTGGCTGGCATGGCTCATATTGATGCGGAACAGGTCTGCACCCGCCTCATGAAGCTTGCGGATCATGGCCTCGTCGGAGGAGGCCGGACCGAGCGTCGCCAGGATCTTGACTTTGCGCTGGCGTCTCATTGGCTGGTGCCTTCCGTGCTGTCAGGTGTCGCGTTGGGTACTGTCGTCGGCGATGCGGGCGGGGCTGGCGTGTCGGAAAGCTGAACCATCCAGCTGCCCTGTCGTCCCGTATCGTATTCCTTGAATTCCATGCGCTGGTAGCCGCGTGCGACGCAGTCGTTGACGCCGACGATTTTGAACTCGTTGTCGGCGACGCACATGTTGATGTTGCCGGCCCAGCGTCCACCACGGGCGGCATCCTCGGCATAGAGGTAGTAGAAGCGCGACTGGAGCTGGCCTTCGATGAGCGTCGCGCAGGACGTGGCGGGAATCTGCCACCACCCTTCGGATATCCAGCCTTCCTGGGCCCGATAGCCGATTGCGACGCCAACGAGGTTCTGCGTTCCATTGCAGACGCGGAAATCGGCGCGCGCCGTTTCGGTGCCACCGAAAAGGGCCGCGGACCCCGCCAGCAGGAACAGCATTTGGAGGCTCAAGAGACGCGATGTGAAGCGATTTTTCGCAGGCACGGTGTCTATCGTTTCTCCATTGATCACTGCTTCGGTTGTGCGATGCGAACCCGACAATGTCAACGAAGCTGAGCCTTTAGTGGCATCTCTTCCGTCAACTTGACCCATGGCTTCGGCGACGCCTAGAATCGGCCACCATCGATCACCATTTCCGGGACGAGTCCTCAGGAGGCCAACCATGCACCAGACATCGCCCGAACAGAAGCTCAGCGCCGAGCAGCGCACCGCACTCGAGGCAGCCGCTTTCCGCCGGCTGGTCGCGCATCTGCGCGAACGGACCGACGTGCAGAACATCGACATGATGAACCTCGCCGGCTTTTGCCGGAATTGCCTGTCGAACTGGTACAAGGATGCGGCCGAGGCGGACGGCATCGCGCTCACCAAGGACGAATCACGCGAGATCGTCTACGGCATGCCCTATGATGCATGGCGGGAACGCTACCAGATCGAGGCAACCGACGCGCAGAAAGCCTCCTTCGCAACCAAGGCGAGCCATGGCTGATGCGCATTCGGCGCATCACGCAGGGAATGCGGCGCGGCCGCAAGGTTTGACTTGACGTCAGCCGCGCCGCGCGGCACCTGACACGCTTAAAATTCGACCTTCTTGGAACGAGACAACAGGAGTAAGCGATGTCCGACACAGGCGGCGTCGCACGCGACCAACTGCGTGCATTCGTCGAGCGTATCGAACGCCTCGAAGAAGAGAAAAAGACCATCGCGGACGACATCAAGGACGTCTATGCGGAAGCAAAAGGCACGGGCTTCGACACCAAGGCCCTTCGCCGCGTGATCTCGCTCCGGAAGATCGACAAGGACGAGCGGATGGAACAGGAAGCGATCCTGGACACCTATCTGCACGCGCTCGGTATGGGCCCTGCGCCGGAAGAGTGAGCCTCCTCCAGCTATTTTGACATTGAAGGCCGTCGGTCGGCACAACCGGCGGCTTTTTCATGTTTGGGGTCAAGAAACCTCAAGTCCAGGCCGCGCGATCAGGCCTTCAGCTTCGTCATGATCTGCTCCAGGAATCCGAGCAGCAGCGCCGAGACGACGAAGGCGAGGTGGATCAGCGTCGCCCACATCAGCCGTGTGCCGTCATATTGCTGCATGTTCAGGAAGATCTGCAGCAGGTGGATCGACGAGATCGCGACGATGGACGACGCGACCTTGATCTTGAGACTGCCCGCATCGAGCTTGCCCAGCCATGAGATCTCGTCGTTATCGGTCTTGTCGAAGCGGCTGACGAAGTTCTCGTAGCCGGAAATCATGACCATGACGATGAGGCTCGCAACGAGCGCTGCATCGATGAGGCCAAGCATCGCGAGGATCATGTCGGAATCGTCGAGGGTGAAGACATCCACGGCCACCTTGGCGAGCTTGTAGATGAACGACACCGCATAGATCGCCAGCGCCGCGGCAAGCCCCACATAGAAGACGACAAGGATCCAGCGTGCCGAGAGAATGACACGCTCGATCAGCAGTTCCATCGATTTCATGGGGCGAGGTTCCTTGGGGACGATGACGTGTCGATAGATACGCTTTCGCGACTGCGCAAGATGCCGGGGACGTACGGCGTCCGGCATCGCGCTGGCAGAGGCACAGAATAGCGGGTCCTGCGAAAAGCAGAAGGCCGCCGATCGAGGCGAACGGCGGCCTTCACGAGGATGTCAGTGGAAGGTTGGGCCTACTGCGGCGCCTCGAAGCGGGCGACGCTCAGGAAGTTCACGGCGGCACCGGTGAAGCGGTTGGCTTCAACCGTCTCGGCTGAGAACCCGGTCGTGTAGACCACCTGGGGAGCGGCACGCAGTTGCTTGTCCACAAAGCGCGGCGACTTCACCGGCTGCGAGACGCTGGCAAGGCGCGTATGATCGAGCGCCCAGCTCGATACCATCGTATCGGTGAGCTTCGGCTCCGTGCGGATTGCCCGCTTGGCCGTGCCGGTCGCTTCGCGCTCCGTCGGGCGTGCGCCCTTGAGCGGTGTTGCGCCGAGGGATGCAGCCATGCGGTTCGCCAGACCTTCTGGCTCGCCCGCAGCGGTATCGTTGCCGGCGGACGTGCTGGAACCGCTGGACGCGTCGCTTGCCGCCCTTGGCGAAGGCGTGAGCGAGGCAACCCGGATTTCATCGGGAGCTGCGATCGGTGCCGGAACTTCAGCAACGGCAGCGGCGGCCGGCGCTTCTGCCGCGGCAGTCGTACCCGTCGTGACGGAGGCTGTGCCCTGCCCGGTCGCGGCAGCGATCGCCGCGATTTCAGGACGCGCGATCGGTGCTGGCACGAGCGCAGTCTGCAGCGCGGAGGACGTTGCCTCGCCCGATGCCGCACTCGGCGTCTCCGGGGTTGCCTCAGCCATCAGGATGTCGGTGACTTCCTGGCCATCGAAAGCAGGCGCATCGTTGGCTGCGAAGACCGAGATACCCGAACGGTCGACGAATTCCGGAACCGGCACGGACATGCCTGAGAGATCGGCGAATTCACGCACTTCCGGCATTGCCGGTGCTTCCGTGGGCGATGGCGGTTCGACTGCCGCGACTTGCGGAATGGCTGCCGGCGGCGTGTTGGCGGCATTGGCCGGCAAGGTCGCGTTCGCCATGCTCATGCCGGCAGGCGGCGCGGCTGGAATGGGCGCTGCGGGAACCGGAGCGGCCGGAGCCGGTGCAAGAGCAGCCATCTGGGGCTGTGCTACGGCTTCGAGGACAGGTCGGGCGACCGGAACGGGTGCACGGATCGGAGCAACGCTTGCGATCTGCGTCTGCGGTGCGGCCTGAGGCGCTGCCTGCTGCGGCACGGCTGCGGGCGGTGCGCCGCGCTGTGGTGCAGCTGCAGGCGCTGCAATTGCTTCTGCATCTTCGTCTTCGTCACCATTGTTGCCGAAGAGCATTGCGATCAGGTTCCGGCGGCTGCCGCCGCTCCTGGCGCCATCGCTGTTGCGCGAGCCACCGCCGGCAACTGCGATTTCCGAAGCGCCGACGCGACGCTGATAATCGGCGAGTGCCTGATCATAACCAGCGAGCTTGCGGCCGTCCGGCGGCAGGTGGATCGTCTTGCCATCGGGGAACAGCGCGAGGAGTTCCTGGCGGCTCATGCGCGGCCAGGCACGAACGCTGCCGACATCGAGGTGCACGAAGGGCGAGCCGGAATTGGGATAGAAGCCGACACCGCCGACCTGAAAACGCATGCCGATTTCACGGACGCGCTTCACCGGCACGTCAGGCAGGAAGAAGTCCATCGCCTTGCCGAGCGTGTGCTGGCTGTTCTTTGCCACGCCCGAAGAGCGCGAACGCAGCATGTTGTTGGTGTTGGGCGAACGGTAAGCCGAAACGACGTGGATGTACTCACGCGATCCCGATGCCTGGTAGACTTCCCAGAGCAAATCGAACAAGCGCGGATCCATCTTGGTCGGCTCGTTGCGACGCCAGTCGCGGAGGATGTGATTCAGTTGGTTCAGGCCTGCCTGGTCGTAACGCCCATTGCGCTTGAAGACGATCTCCGCGCGCTCTTTCGTATGGGTGAAATGGATCTTCAGGCTGCGCGTTTGCGCAGACGCTTCGGCTGTGGCGAAAGACATGATCGCGACGGTAAAAACCGCGACGAACGCCCAGCGAAGGGATTGAGAGAAGCAGCTCGTCACGGACCGAAGAAGGCCCTGCGCAGCAGCTGCGCTTTCGATGCACCCCGAATTGACTGCCAAAATCATCCCCACAAGCAGGTTCGTTTTTTAGTCAGATCCCCGGCCGCCCCAAACGAAGCTGCAACCGTGGCCCGCCGGCAACAGGGCCGGCCAAGGGTGCAATGTAGTGAATGAATAACTAACAACACCTAAACAGTCAAAGCGATCGCCCCGATTTATCCGGTGGCTGGCTTGAACATGCACTGGATTTGCTGCGAAAATCCCCGTTCAGGCCTCAATTTCGAATGTCTTCCCGGCGTCGATACCATAGTCCTTGATCTTGCGGTAGAGCGTCGAGCGACCGATTCCGAGACGGCGCGCAACCTCGCTCATCTGTCCCGAATAGAACTGCAGCGCGAAGCGGATGACCTCTTCCTCGACCTCGTTGAGGGTGCGCAATTCACCGTCATCGCCGATCGCATTGATCATGCCGCGGGCAGCACTGCCCGTCTTTGCCGTTGCCCCGAGGTCGCCGAGCGACAGGCCGCTCACGACCCGTTGCTGGCTTTCGGCAAAACCACGCTGCAACGGGACGTCCGGCATGGAGAGTGACGGCGCGTCGGACACCGCGACCCGTTGGCCCGCGCCGGCCTCGCGCACATCGTAGCCCGGCAGCTGCGCGGCGATCTGAGGGAAGAGATCGGGCGTCAGCAGGCCATCGTCGCAAAGCACGACCGCGCGGAAGACAGCATTTTCGAGCTGCCTGACATTGCCCGGCCAGTCATAGGCCGTCAGCATCGCAAGCACTTCCGGGCTGATCGACACCGGCCCGCGAAGCCCGTGTTCGCGACCAAAGCGGTCGGCGAAGCTGCGCACCAGCATCGGAACATCTTCTTTGCGATTGCGCAGCGGCGGTACGGTGATCGGGAACACGTTCAGCCGGTAATAGAGGTCTTCACGGAAGCGGCCCGCCTTCACCTCTTCGATCAGGTTCTTGTTGGTCGCGGAGATCAGCCGCACATCGACCTTGGCGCTTTGGCGCGCGCCGACGGTTTCAATCTCGCCATCCTGCACCGCGCGCAGCAGCTTGACCTGGATATCGGGCGACAGATCGCCGATCTCATCCAGGAACAGCGTGCCGCCATTTGCTTCCATGAACTTGCCACGGTGCTTTTCGGTGGCACCGGTGAACGCACCACGCTCATGGCCGAAGAGGACGCTTTCCACCAGCTTGTCGGGGATGGCCCCGCAATTGACGGTGACGAAGGGCTTGTGGCGACGATCGCTGGCGCGCTGGATGGTGCGCGCGATCTTTTCCTTGCCGACACCCGATTCGCCTTCGATGACGACCGGGATCAAAGATGCCGCGGCGCGTTGCGCCAAATGCATGACCCGCTCCATGGCCGGGCTTGCCGAGACCATGCCCGTACCCGGATCCATTCGGAAGCCCGCATGGCGCTCTTCGCTTTGATCCACCTTCAACGCGTTTCGGATCGAAACCGCGAGACGCTCCGGCGCCACCGGTTTGACCACGAAATCGAAGGCCCCTGCCCGCATAGCCTCGACGACCGTTTCGATGCCGCCATGGCCGGTCTGCACGATCACCGGCACTTCGATGCCGGATTGCGTCATGCGCCGCATGACCTCCAACCCGTCCATCCGCGGCATTTTGAGGTCCAAGACGACAATGGCGATCGGATCACGCGTGGTTGTCAGGAACTCCAGCGCGATGTCGCCGTCCTCGGCCATGAAGGCGTTGCCGCCCATATGCTCGACGGCGGCCTTCAAAAGGCGCCGCTGGACGGGATCATCGTCGACGACGAGGACATTGGGGCTTGCTGTCTGGTCCATGTTCGCTAGGACTCTTCTCTTGAAGGATCGGACGCTCGACCGGAGAGTCCCACAGGAGCTTCAAGATCAGCTTGCCGGAAAGGCTCGCATTTTAACGGTCGCGTTTCAGAACGGCGCAAACGGCGTTCGACGGTGTCGGACCGTTTCATTGGAGGACATCTATCGATGACGAATGTCGTGGCGAAACAAGTGTCTATGGCGAGCGAAGCGGCAGCGGCGCGGCGTCCTGCTGCCGATCTCGGCGCATTGCCGACCTGGCAGCTTGCGGATCTTTATCCGAGCCCGGACAGTGAAGCGTTGAAAAGCGACGTGGCGCAAGGGCTTGCCGATGCACAGGCCTTCGCCGCGCGCTGGAAAGGCAAGCTCAGCGAGGCGGCTGGCAAAGACGGCGACGATGGTCTTGGTGCTGCGATCGCCGCCTATGAAGCGATTGAAGAGCGGCTGGGTCGCATCATTTCCTATGCGGGCCTTCTGTATTTCTCCGACACGAGCAACCCAGCAAACGCCAAGTTCTACGGCGACATGCAGGCAAAACTGACGGATGCCGGCTCGCATCTTCTGTTCTTCACGCTCGAATTGAACGCGATCGAGGATGCGCGGGTCGACGCAGCCATGGATCGGGACCAGCTGACGGGTCACTACCGTCCATGGATCGTCGATCTCAGGCAGGACAAGCCTTACCAGCTGGAAGAGCGGGTCGAGCAGCTGTTTCATGAGAAAAGCATGACGGCTTCCGGCGCCTGGAACCGTTTGTTCGACGAAACCATGTCGGCGCTGCGGTTTACGGTTGATGGCGAGGAGATGAGCCTCGAGCCGACGCTCAACCTTCTGCAGGACCATGATCGGGCGAAACGCGAAGCGGCGGCGAAGGCGCTTGCCGAGACGCTGGGGGCCAATCTCCGCACGTTTTCGCTGATCACCAATACGCTGGCGAAGGACAAGGAAATTTCCGATCGCTGGCGCGGGTTCAAGGACATCGCCGACCAGCGCCATCTCGCCAACCGTGTCGAGCGGGAAGTGGTGGACGCGCTCGTGGAAGCCGTCCGGCGCGCCTATCCACGGCTGTCGCACCGCTACTACGCCATGAAGGCAAAATGGCTCGGCATGGAACAGATGGAGTTCTGGGACCGCAACGCGCCGCTTCCGGATACGCCACAGACAGCAATCGGTTGGTCGGAAGCCCGCGATACCGTGCTTTCAGCCTATGCCGGCTTTGCGCCTGAGATGGCGGACATCGCCAAACGCTTCTTCGACGACAACTGGATCGATGCGGAAGTGCGGCCAGGCAAGGCGCCAGGGGCGTTTGCCCATCCGACAGTGCCATCCGCTCACCCCTACGTGCTCGTGAACTACATGGGCAAGCCGCGCGACGTGATGACGCTTGCCCACGAACTCGGCCACGGCGTGCACCAGGTGCTGGCCGGCCGGCAAGGCGCGCTCATGGCCTCGACGCCGCTGACACTTGCCGAGACAGCATCGGTCTTCGGCGAAATGCTTACCTTCCGGGCGCTTCTCGACAAGGTGAAGGACAAGCGCGAGCGCAAGGCGATGCTCGCCCAGAAGGTGGAGGACATGATCAATACGGTCGTGCGCCAGATTGCCTTCTATCAATTCGAGCGCAAGGTTCACGCGGCGCGCCGCGAGGGCGAACTGACGGCCGAGCAACTCGGCGAATTGTGGCTGTCGGTGCAAAGCGAAAGCCTTGGACCGGCGATCCGGATCTCTGAGGGATACGAGACCTACTGGGCCTATATTCCGCACTTCATCCATTCGCCCTTCTACGTATACGCCTATGCGTTCGGCGATTGCCTCGTGAACTCGCTCTATGCCGTCTACCAGAACGCGGAGACGGGCTTTCAGGAGAAATATTTCGAGATGCTGAAGGCCGGCGGCACGAAGCATCACTCCGAATTGCTCGCTCCCTTCGGCCTCGATGCATCCGACCCCGCCTTCTGGGACAAAGGCCTGTCGATGATCGAGAGCTTGATCGACGAGATCGAGGCATTGGAGAGGGACGAGCAAGCGCTTTGACGCCAGCCCTCATCGGTCTTACATTGTCATACAATGACGGACGGAGGATGTGATGTCGGATGACACTTCGATGCTCTCGATCAGGTTGCCAAATGATTTGCGAGACGAGATAGACCGCGTTGCACGACAACAGCACCGATCGCGCTCCTTCGTGGTGAAGGAAGCGATCAACGCCTATGTCGAGGAGCAGAGGGCCTATTACGCGGCCATCGACGAAGCTCTTGCCGAAGTCGATCAGGGCAAGGTGGTCGATGGTGGCTCCGTCGCCAGTTGGCTGCAAAGCTGGGGAAGCCAGGCGGAGAGCGCGACGCCCGAAAGCGAGCGGTCAGATCGAGACGTCTAGCCTGTGAAAATCGAGTTCACTCGGGCGGCCATCCGCGACCTCCAGTCGCTTCGCCAGCACATAGGTGGCAACGATCCGATGGCCGCGCGACGCGTTGGCGAGCGCATTCTGCAAGCAGTCGACATCGTCAGAAAGAATCCTGGGATCGGACGGCTGATCGATCGAGACAACGTGAGAGAATGGTCTATCCCGGGACTACCCTACGTGATCCCCTACCGCGCTTCGAAAGATCAACTCGAAATCCTGCGTGTCTTCCATGTCAGGCGCAGAAGACCGGACCATTGGCTGTGACCGGCCCCACTCCCGCTCACACCCCCTATGATGGTTCTGCCGAGCCCTTCACGATCGGCCTGCGTCAGCTCGATCCTGCTGACTGGATCGAAGTGGATGATCGGCTCGATGTGTATCTGGCGGAAAAGGATCGGCTCGAAGGCGAAGACCCGTCACGCGTGTTCGTGGAGACGCCGCAGTCCCGGCAGGCTCAACACGAAGTTCTGGCGATGCTGACGCAGCATCTGCCCGATTGCTTCCCGCACATCTATCGCATCGATGGCAATGGGATGCGCATCGGCGCGGATCGTGTCGTTGATGTCACCGACACATCCGTGCCGCCATTGAAGCGGGCCGCACGGCTGGTGCAGGAAGACCTCGTCATCATGCAAAAGGTCGATAACGCATGGCGGCTAACGGCCGCGTCGCTTTCCTTTCCTTCGTCCTGGTCGCTTACCGAGAAATTCAATCGCTCGATGGACGAGATCCATGCGCCGGTTCCGGGGTTTCAGGCGGGCACGCGCAATGCAGAACTGATTACTCGAATGTTCGACAATCTTCGGGTCGAGCGGCCGGTCTGGCGCCTCAACTGGTCGATCTATAGTGATGACCAACTGCATCATCCGCACGCGCAGCCCTATGACGGGGCGCCGTTTGCCGATCCTTTCGCGGCATTCGTTCGGGTGGAACGGCAGACGTTGCGCAAGCTGCCCGAAACCGGCGGCATCATCTTCACGATCCGCATCTTCGTGGATCCTCTCGAGGCATTGAAGCGGCACGGCGATGGGCCCCGTCTTGCTGCCGGGCTCCGGCGTCAACTTCAGGCGCTGCACGGGAGCGAGCTCGACTACAAGGGCCTGCGGCTGCGGCGCGATGAGCTTGTCAATGCGCTTCAGCAGCTGGAGACCGCCAAGGCGTAAACCGTCTCGCCCTTTATTGTGACGGGAAAACATGCTTTAGCGCGGTCCAACAGGAACAGACGGACACGAACACCGCGTCCCGCTATTGCGCTGAGGAGCAGCTCACCATGTCAGGCAAGGATTATCCCGTTTACGGCGAAATCACGGGACCGATCGTCATGCTCGGTTTCGGATCGATCGGGCGGGGCACGCTTCCTCTCATCGAGCGGCATTTCAAATACGACAAGGACCGCATCGTCGTCATCGATCCGCGCGACGACAATGCCGAAATTCTCAGCAAGCACGGCGTCAAGTTCATCCAGTCGGCCGTGACCAAGGAGAACTACCGCGAGCTCCTGTCGCCGCTGCTAACTGAAGGCGAAGGCCGTGGCTTCTGCGTCAATCTTTCGGTCGACACCTCCTCGCTGGACCTCATCAAGCTCTGCCGCGAGTTGGGCGTGCTTTACATCGACACCGTCGTCGAGCCCTGGCTCGGCTTCTATTTCGACAAGACCGCCGACAATTCCACACGCACGAACTACGCGCTTCGCGAAACCGTGCGCGAGGAAAAGCGCAAGAATCCAGGCGGCATCACCGCCGTTTCATGCTGTGGCGCGAACCCCGGCATGGTTTCGTGGTTCGTCAAGCAGGCCGTCGTCGATCTCGCCAAGGAACTGAATGTCGAGTTCGATGAGCCGGAAGCGGCCGACCAGCGCGGCTGGGCCAAGCTGATGAAGAAGGTCGGCGTCAAGGGCATCCACATCGCCGAGCGCGACACCCAGCGCACCAAGAACCCGAAGCCGATGAACGTCTTCTGGAACACCTGGTCGGCGGAAGGCTTCATTTCGGAAGGTCTGCAGCCGTCGGAACTTGGCTGGGGCACGCACGAAAAGTGGAAGCCGAAGAACGCCAAGAAACACAAGTCGGGCTGCAAGGCCGCGATTTACCTGGAACAGCCCGGCGCCAACACGCGCGTGCGCACATGGTGCCCGACGCCTGGCGCCCAGTACGGCTTCCTCGTCACGCACAATGAATCGATCTCGATCGCGGATTTCTTCACGCTGCGCGACAAGAAGGGCGAGGTTTCCTACCGCCCGACCTGCCACTACGCCTATCATCCGGCCAACGATGCCGTTCTTTCGCTGCATGAGATGTTTGGCAATGGCGGCACCCAGCAGCCGAAGCTGCACGTGCTTGATGAGGACGAACTGGTCGACGGCGTCGACGAACTCGGCGTGCTGCTCTACGGCCACGACAAGAACGCCTATTGGTTCGGCTCGCGCCTGTCGCTCGAAGAGACGCGCGAATTGGCGCCCTACCAGAACGCCACGGGCCTGCAGGTAACCTCCGCCGTGCTTGCGGGCATGGTCTGGGCACTGGAGAACCCGGAAGCGGGCATCGTCGAAGCCGACGAGATGGACTACAAGCGCTGCCTGGAAGTGCAGCTGCCCTATCTCGGACCGGTGGAAGGCCACTACACCGACTGGACGCCGCTCGAAGGCCGCCCGGGCCTCTTCCCGGAAGACCTCGACGAGAGCGATCCCTGGCAGTTCCGCAATATCCTCGTACGCTGATCGGGCGCAGCGGCGCGCACTTGCATAAGCCGATTGCGCGCTGCATCCTCGACAAGCTTCAGCACGGCAGCGACTGTGGCGTAAGCGCCACAGCGCCAAAGCCTTGCAGAGGTGCAGGAACCAACATGGCGCATGCGCATTCGCCACAGCGGGGGCTAACGACAAGCCCGCTATCAACGGGAGACACCAATTACATGAACCGCCTCGTCCGCATCTCATCCATCGCCGGCTTGGCTGCACTTCTGGCAGCGTGTCAGGCAGTCAATTACAGCCCGGCTCCCGTGCTGCGCGAGGCGCCGCAGCCGCGCGACCAGTTGCAGGGCACCTGGGTTGATCCGAACGGCATCGTTTCGAGCTTCAACAACGGCCGGTTCGAGACCCGCACGACGGACACCAACAGCCTGCTGGCCGATGGCAACTACCAGTTCCGCTCCGATCGCCTGGTCGAGATCCAGCTGACGTCGCGCGTTCGCGGCACGACGTCGACGGTCAACTGCGCGATCGTCAGCCCGACGCAGCTGAACTGCACCTCGGATGCCGGTGCACAATTCTCGCTCGCCCGTCAGGCCGTCGGCTGATCGAATTCTTTCCAGCCGGCGCCCCAGCGGCGCCGGTTAACGCTCTCTGAGGTTTCGCCGGGATTTTGGCCGGAACGCCTGTTCTTTGCGCTTGCGCTCCTATGGCCATGATGAAACCATTGGCCCGACGAGCTGTCATAAAAGCTATGCACCAAGCTGGCAGCAAGCAGCGGAATTCACAGGGAGCTTTCTTTCATGTCAAAATTCTTTCGCCGCGCGGCGATCTCGGTCTCTGCGCTCGCCCTCTCCGCGGGCGCGGCCCATGCCGATTTCACTCTCGACATCCTGCACATCAACGACCTGCACTCGCGCATCGAGGCGATCAATTCGTCGGACGCGACGTGTTCTGCCGAGCAGGCCGAGGCCAATGAATGTTTCGGTGGTGTCGCGCGGCTGAAGACGAAGATCGACGAGCGGCGCGACGCGCTGACCGGTGAAGGCGCCAATGTGCTCGTGCTGGACGCGGGTGACCAGTTCCAGGGCTCGCTGTTCTACACGACCTACAAGGGCGAAGCCGAAGCCGAATTCATGAACGCCATCGGCTTCGACGCAATGGCGATCGGCAACCACGAATTCGATGATGGCCCCGAAGCGCTAGACGCCTTTATCGGCCTCGTCGACGTACCGCTGCTTTCAGGCAACACCGTCGCTGCCGAAGGGTCTCTGCTGGCCGGCAAGTACGAGCCCTATCTGATCAAGGAACTTGGCGGCGAGCGCATCGGCATCGTTTCCGTCCTTGCCACCGACACGGACGAGACGTCTTCTCCTGGCGACGACATCTCGTTCGAAGACGAGATCGAGTACCTGACCGGTGCCGTTGCCGAGCTTGAAGCCGAAGGCATAAACAAGATCATCCTCCTGTCGCATGTCGGCTATGTGCGCGATCAGGAAATCGCCGCTGCCGTCGATGGCATCGATGTGATCGTCGGCGGTCACTCGCACACGCTTCTATCCAACACCGAGGAAGGTGCCGCCGGCGCCTACCCGACGATGGTCGCCAACCCGTCGGGCACAGACGTGCCGATCGTTCAAGCCTACGCCTACTCAAAGTATCTCGGCGAATTGCGCGTCGAATTCGATGACGAAGGCAATGTCACATCGGCATCCGGTGATCCGCATCTCCTCGATTCTTCCGTCGAACCCGACGCGGAAGTTGCCGCGCGCGTCGCCGAGCTTGCCGAGCCGATCCAGGACCTGATGCTGGAGCGCGTTTCCGAAGCGACGACCGCGATCGATGGGTCGCGCGAAACCTGCCGCGCAGGCGAGTGCGAGATGGGCAACCTCGTCACCGACGCGATGCTCTGGCAGACGGCCGATCAGGGCGTGCAGCTGGTCATCCAGAACGGCGGCGGTCTTCGTGCATCGATCGACGAAGGCGAGATCACGATGGGCGATGTGCTCGGCGTGCTGCCCTTCCAGAATACGCTGGCGACGTTCCAGCTTTCCGGTGCCGGCGTGGTCGCCGCGCTGGAAAACGGCCTCAGCCAGTATGAAGAACAGGCCGGCCGCTTCGCCCAGGTTGCCGGCATGCGCTACACTTTCGATGCCACGCAGCCAGCTGGAAGCCGCATCGTTTCGGTTGAAGTCGCCGACGGCAATGGCGGCTTCGCGCCGATCGACGAGGCAGCGACCTACCTTGTCGCGACCAACAACTACATGCGCGGCGGCGGCGACGGCTACGAGATGTTCGCGACCGAGGGCGAGAATGCCTATGACTACGGTCCGGGCCTCGAGCAGGTGGTCGCAGACTATTTGGCTGAGAACGAGCCCTACGAGCCCTTCCTCGAAGGCCGCATCATCGACGCCAATGCATCCGGCGAAGCTGCACCTGCAGAAGAGACGGCCGCTCCGGTGGAAGAGGAGGCAGTCGCTCCGGCTCCGGCCGAAGAGATGACCGCAGAGCCCGCCACGGAAGCCGAGGCTCCGACCGAAGAGCCTGCACCGGCAGCCGAAGAGGCAATGGAAGCCGAGACACCGGCGCCTGAAGCTCCTGAAGCTGCCGAGACGACTGCACCGGAAGCTCCGGCGACCGAGGCTCCGGCAGCGGAGGCACCGATGACCGAAGAGGCCGCGCCTTCCGAGACACCGGCTGACATACCGGCCGAAATGCCGGCCACGGAGGAAGATGCTGCAGAAACGGAGCCTGCTCCGGCTCCTGCCCCGGCGGCACCGGCAGAAGAGCCGGCTGAGCCTGCCGACACAGCCGAGGAAGCACCCGCTGCAACACCTGCGCCCATGGCACCGGAGGCAACCGAGGAAGCTGCTCCCGCCGCGGATGATGCCGGCGAGCGCACCCACACGGTCGCCCGTGGCGATACGTTCTGGGATATCGCCGAAGAGTATTACGGCGACGGCACGCTGTGGCAGGTGATCGCGGATGCGAACCCCTCGCAGGAAGCTCGGGATCTGGACATCGGCACCGAGCTGGTCATCCCGGCTCGGCCGTAAGCATCCGGCGCGATAGCCTTCCAAACATCAAAAGCCCGGATCCTCGTATCCGGGCTTTTGTTATGCAGTCGTTTCGTGCGACAAATTGGAATGATTGAAAATTGGCGCGTCGCCTTTATGTGAGAGGTCATTCCAGGTGGATGCCGAGACAAGGGTCGCCCCAACCATGAACCAGCACGTCAATCCCGTTTTCGAAGTCGCCGCGCCCAAGATGGCGCTGCCGACCGATCATCCGCCGGTCAAAATCGGTAAGGTCGGGGTGTTGCTTGTCAATCTCGGCACGCCTGATGCGACCGATCCCGTGTCCATGCGCCGTTACCTCAAAGAATTCCTGACTGACAAGCGCGTCATCGAATGGCCTAAGGCGCTCTGGTACCCGATCCTGTTCGGCATCGTCCTCAACACGCGGCCGAAGCGCGTCGGCAAAGCCTATGAAGAGATCTGGAACAAGGATCTCGACGAGAGCTATCTCAGGACCTACACGCGCAATCAGTCCGAAAGCCTGGCGCAGTCGCTTGCTATGCATCCGAACGTGCATGTCGATTGGGCCATGCGCTACGGCAAGCCTTCGATCGCTGAGCGCGTGGATGCATTGAAGGCGGAAGGCTGCGATCGCATCCTGGTCTTCCCGCTCTACCCGCAATATTCCGCGACGACGACGGCAACGGTGAACGACAAGGTGTTCGAGGCGTTACTCGCCATGCGCTGGCAGCCGGCGCTGCGCACCGTGCCGTCCTACCACGACGATCCGGTCTATATCGACGCCATCGCGACCTCGATCGAGAAGCATCTGGCGACGCTCGACTGGGAGCCGGAAGTGGTGCTTGCATCCTTCCACGGCATTCCGCAGTCCTATTTCAAGCGCGGCGATCCCTATCACTGCCAGTGCCTGAAGACCGGGCGGCTGGTTCGCGAGCGGCTCGGCTGGACGAAGGAGCGGTTCCGGCCGACCTTCCAGTCACGTTTCGGGCCGGAAGAGTGGCTGCAGCCCTATACGGACAAGACGGTCGAGCAGCTGGCCAAAGATGGCGTGAAGCGCATCGCCGTGCTCAACCCCGGCTTCGTTTCGGATTGCCTGGAAACGCTCGAGGAGATCGCGGGCGAGGCCCACGAGATCTTCGAGGAGCATGGCGGCGAGAAGTTCACGCACATCCCATGCCTCAACGATTCGGCGGATGGCATGCGGGTGCTCGAAAGCGTCGTCCGGCGCGAGCTCCAGGGTTGGATCTGATCGCAGACCAGGCTTCATCAGTACAGTTAATGAACCGGCGTTGGGCTCGACCCAGCGCCGGTTTTTTGTAGGTCAGGCCGCGCCGACGCGCAGCAGATCGTGGAAATGCACGATACCGACAGGGCGACGGTTTTCGTCCGTCACGAAGAGCGCACTGATGTTGTGATCTTCGAGCAGCGCGAGTGCGCTTCCCGCGAGCACCGAACCCGCGACCGTCTTCGGATTGACCGTCATCATTTCCTCGACGAGGAGGCCGCTCAGGTCGCGCGCTAGGTTTCGGGCAAGGTCGCCATCGGTGATGATGCCGACGAGCCCACCGCCCTCGCCCACGATGCCGACGCAGCCGAACCGCTTTTCGGAAAGTTTCGCGACTGCCTCCGGAACGCCGGTGCCGATCGGCACCAGCGGCAGACGATCGCCGCTGTGCATCAGGTCCGACACATGGGTCAGCATCGAGCCGAGCTTGCCGCCCGGGTGGAAAACCCGAAAATCGTTGGCCGTGAAGCCGCGCGTTTCCAGAAGCGCGATCGCGAGCGCATCACCCAGCGCAAGCTGCATGATCGTCGAGGTCGTCGGCGCCAGCCCGTGCGGGCAAGCCTCCTGCTCCTTCGGCATGATCAGCGCCACATCAGCTTCCTGGGCAAGCGTGGACTCCGCGCCCGACGTCAGGCCGATCAGCGGGATGCGGAAACGCTTAGCGTAAGCGATGATGCCGCGCAGTTCGGCGGTTTCGCCGGACCACGACATGGCGATGATCAGGTCGTCCTGCGCGATCATGCCGAGATCGCCGTGATTGGCCTCGACGGGATGCACGAAGAAAGCGGGCGTGCCCGTGGAGGCAAGCGTTGCCGCAAGCTTGGAGCCGATGTGTCCGCTCTTGCCAACGCCAGTCACGATCACGCGCCCGGTCGCTGCGCGCACAGACTCCACCGCTTCGCGGAACCGGTCGCCCAGGCCGTTCGCCAGTGCTGCCTGCAGTGCGGCCAAGCCGGCACGCTCGATCTCGAGAGTTCGTAGTGCCGAAGCGGTGATCTCGCTCGGCGCGTCCTGTGTATTCGTCATCGACATGGCGTTTCCGTTAGACCGTTTGGGCCCGGGTGTCCATGCGAAGACCTTCCAGGAGCGCCGCGCAAGAAAGCGTTAACCACGAGCGTTTACGATTTGGCAATCACAGTGGCGGTTCGCGATGCGCCGTCATCCATTCGATCCATGCAAGGCGGTTCATGCGGGCTTACCCGATCAGGGCGGAAAAACGCAGCGCACCGATCGGTCGCCGGTCGTCGCTGCTTGCCGCCCTTTTGCTCGGCACGATGCTCGCCGGGCCTGCCTGGGCCCAGGTATCGGACACACCCGATGCCGCCACTGCATTTGGAAGCCCACTCACCACCGAAGCCGCCGATGCGGTTACCGACGATCCGACCATCGAGGCGTTGATCGCGGAGGAATTGCGCCCATCGCAGCCGGCCGAGCCCGTTCGCATCGATGGACGGCAGAACCCGCGTGCCGAAACGGTGGGCGGCCAGCTGCGCCGCCGGGCTCCGGAGCCGGCGGAGGCCGATGGCATCCGGCTCGGGACATTCGTTCTGCGGCCTTCGCTTTCACAACGCATCGTCAGCGAACAGCAATCGAGCGGTGACGACCGCGTGTTCACCCAGACCGACGGCCGGTTCGACCTGCGCTCCGATTGGTCGCGGCATCAGTTCTCGGTCATCGGCGGCGGCGTCTTCCAGGAAAATCTCAGCGGTCGGGGCGCGACCGACCCCAGCGCGGAAATCGATGCGGTTCTGCGCCTCGATCTCGGTGGCCCGACGACGGCGACGCTGCGTGCGGGTTATGATTTCGAGCGTGAGGACGATACCGATCCGAACGCTTTGATCGGCGCCGACACGCAAGCTTCGATCCACGAGTTTTCCGCAGGCGCCGGCATTGCCCGAGAGTTCGGACTGATCCGAGGCTCGGTTGACGTGGACGCCGTGCGATCGCTTTACGGAAGCGCGCGGCTGGCCGACGGGTCGAATGTCGCGCTGGACGACCGCGACCAGACGAGCTTCTCGCTGCGCAGCCGGCTTGCCTATGCGGCCTCGGCGATCCTCTCGCCGTTCATCGAAAGCCAGGTCACACGCACGGAATTCGACGAGGAGATCGATCGTTCCGGTTTCGAGCGGTCCGCCACGACGTATGGCCTGCGCACCGGGCTCGAGATCGATCTCGGAGAGAAATGGTTCGGCGAGATCGCCGCCGGATATGCCATGCGCGATGTCGACGATGCGCGTCTGGCGTCCATCGACACCTTTACGCTCGACGGCTTGCTGAACTGGTCGCCTAAGCGCGGGACCGATGTGCAGTTCGGCGCGCTGACGGAGATCGAAAGCTCCACCACCGCCGATCTCTCAGGATCGGTCGCGCAACGCTTCTACATCAATCTGACGCATGTGGTGCGCGACAACTTGCTCGCGCGGCTTGGCGGTGGCCTCACCCTGCGAGACTATTACGGCTTCGATATCGCAGACCAGTACATCTACGATGCGTCGGCCGGCCTCGTCTGGTCGCTCAACCGACATCTGGATGTCGAGGCCGACATCGCCTACGAGCGGACGACGCAGAGCGGTACGGCCGACTACGACACGGTGACGATCGGAGCCGGCCTGACGCTGAGACGTTGACCAGGGCACTGATCAGCCGATCAATGCCCTGAGATCGTCTTCGATCAGGGCGCGAATGTCGTCACGTGCCAGCGCAAAGGCGAGGTTCGCCTTGATGAAACCGTCCTTGGAACCGCAATCGAAGGTGTTGCCACGGAAGCGATAGCCGGCAAATTCCTGGCTTTCGGCGAGACGCAGCATGCCGTCGGTCAGCTGGATCTCATTGCCGGCGCCACGCTCCTGCGTCTCCAGAATGTCGAAGATTTCCGGCTGCAGAATGTAGCGGCCGTTGATGAACCAGTTCGATGGCGCAGTGCCCTTAGCCGGCTTCTCGACCATTTCGGTGATCTTGAAGCCTTCGCCGACTTCGTCGCCCATGCCGACGATGCCGTATTTGTGCGCGAGATCGGGATGGCACTCCTCGACCGAAACAACGTTGCCGCCGGTCTGCGCGTAGAGATTCATCATGCCGCTCAGGCAGCCCCGGGCGTCCTGCATCAGCATATCGGGCAGGAGCAGCGCGAAGGGCTCGTCCCCGATAATGTCGCGTGCGCACCACACCGCGTGGCCGAGGCCTAGCGGTTCCTGCTGGCGGGTGAAGCTCATGGAGCCGGCCTTCGGCAGCATCGCCTTGATGTTGGCGAGCTCGGCCGTCTTGCCGCGCGCTTCGAGCGTCTCGTTCAACTCGAACTGAATGTCGAAATGATCTTCGATGACAGCCTTGTTGCGACCGGTGACGAACACAAAGTGCTCGATGCCGGCGGCAGCCGCTTCCTCGACGACATATTGCACGACGGGCTTATCGACGATGGTCAGCATTTCCTTGGGAACGGCCTTGGTGGCCGGCAGGAAACGTGTGCCGAGACCCGCAACGGGAAGCACGGCTTTTCTGACCTTTTTGACTGTCGACATGGACTTTCGTTCCCTCGCGATCGGTTGCCTAACAAATACCTTAGACCAAACGCCACAATGTTGCTTCGCGTCGCTTTCAGCGCGAGGCAGAAAATGACCGGTCAAGATTTCATGGTAAAGACTTTATTGACTTCATCGACGTAGCATTCGGCCTTCGGATGTAAACCGGCCGCAAACAATACGGTTCGCGGCCTTTGAAGACACGGATCAGGCGGTAACGGCCGAAAGGCCAGCGAGTTGCAGTCGACGGTTCAGGAGGACGAGATATGAAGCGAATTTTGAGACAGACGTCGGCCTGCCTGGCTCTGACGCTCGCCCTTGGAGTGATGAGCCCTGAAGTAGCCCGCGCCGATGCTGGCTTCCAGCAATGGATTCGCGATTTCGCGAGCGTGGCACAGCAGAACGGCGTCAGCCGCGCCACCTATGACCACGCGTTCGAAGGCGTGACGATTCCGGACCCGGAGGTTCTGCAGAAAGCGGCCTATCAGCCCGAGTTCCGCTCGGAAATCTGGGATTACCTCGATAGCCGCGTCAATCCCTTCACGGTGCGCAAAGGCCAGGAGATGGCCCAGCGCCACGCCCAGACGCTCGCCCGGATCGAGCAGCGTTTTGGCATCGACCGCTCGGTACTGCTGGCCATCTGGTCGATGGAATCGAACTATGGCGACGTTCTTGAGCGTCCCGAGCGACTGCATTATGTGCCGCAGGCTCTCGCCACGCTCGCCTACAAGGACAGCCGCCGCGCGAAATTCGGGCGCACCCAGCTGCTGGCCGCGCTGAAAATTCTCGAGACCGGCGATATCCGGCGTGAACAGCTGAGCGGTTCCTGGGCCGGCGCCATGGGACACACCCAGTTCATCCCGACGAGCTATCAGGCCTACGCGGTCGATTTCGACGGCAATGGGCGCCGCGATATCTGGACCTCCGTTCCGGACGCACTGGCAACGGCCGCGAACCTGTTGTCCTCCAATGGCTGGCAGACCGGCAAGACCTGGGGCTATGAGGCTGTCGCGCCTGGCAATGGCGGTTCTTACAACGGCCAGACGAAGACGCTTGCAGAATGGGAGCGGCTTGGCTTCCGGCGGCCCAACGGCCAGGGCTTTCCTCGCGGCGAAGACCGCGCGGAGCTGAAGATGCCAGCAGGCACCAACGGCCCGGCCTTCCTGATGGTGCGCAACTTCTTCATCATCAAGCGCTACAACAATTCCGACTCCTATGCGCTCGCCGTCGGGCTTCTTGCCGACCAGATCGCCGGCCATGGCGGCATGAGCCAGCGCTGGCCGCGTCCGGCCGGCACGCTGTCGATGGAGGAGAAGTTCGAGTTGCAGACGCGCCTGAAGTCGCTTGGCTATTATGGCGGCGAGATCGACGGCAATCTTGGCTCGGGATCGCAGGAAGCCATCCGGCAGTTCCAGTCCCGCGTGGGTCTCGATGCCGATGGCCAGCCGTCTTCGAACGTGCTGCAGCGGCTGCGGCAGTAGGAAGTCGATTGCAAGGCCGCAGCAGCCGGCCTAGGATTTATCCATCGACCGGGCGCCGATCACTCGGCGCCCGTTTGTCGTTGAAAATCGGCCAGGAGATCACGTGACGGGCAGATGGGACCGGATAGTTCAGGCCTTGCAAAAACCCTTGCGATCCATCGCGGGCCTGCTTCTGCTTGCCGCAGTCTCATCCGCACTTCTCATGGTGATGCCTGTTTCGAGTTTATCGGCGCAGGAGCGTTATGAGCGTCGGTCCGTGATCGACCTGATCTTCGGCCCCCGGCGCTCGCAGGAATTCCCGCCGCCACCGCCGCCGCGCGCGCAACCGGCGCCGCAACAGCAGCAGCCCGCCCGCCGACGCGCATCGCCGCAGGCGCCGAGTGGCGGTCAGGCCCGCCAGGCGGCCACGCCTGCCGCACCGATCGTCGAGAAGGCCGAGGACGCGCGGACAGTCCTCGTCATCGGCGACTTCATGGCGTCGGGTCTGGCGGAAGGCCTCCAGGAAGCTTTTGCAACCTCGGCCAATGTGGTCGTCGTCTCCAACACGAACGGCTCATCGGGTCTGGTGCGGGACGATTTTTACAGCTGGCCGGCCAATCTTCCGACGATTCTCGAGGACACCGAGCCGGCGGCGCTTGTCGTCATGCTGGGATCGAACGACCGGCAGCAGCTCCGTACGGCCAATGGCGCTGCCGATCTTTTGACAGATGCGTGGAAGCGGGAATATGCGGCGCGCGTCGATGCGCTCGCCGCCATTGCCGAAACCGCAGAAGTGCCGCTCATCTGGGTCGGCGCGCCGGCATTCCAGTCACCGCGCATGTCGGCCGATATTTTGGCGATCAACCAGATTTACCGCGACCAGATGGAAGCCGCAGAAGCCGATTTCGTCGATATCTGGGACGGCTTCGTCGACGAGGGCGGCGCTTTCATCACGACCGGTTCAGACATTCAGGGCCAGCAGGTGCGCCTGCGTGGATCCGACGGGATCAACATGACGGCCGCCGGCAAGCGCAAGCTGGCCTTCTATGCCGAGCGTCCCCTCCGCCGGCTGCTGGAGGGCACCGTCAGCGCCACAGTCGAGGACATCATCCGCGCCGACGATGCGCTGATCGGCGAAGTCGAGCGTCCGCGCATACCCGAACTCGTCACCCGCACCGCACCGATCAGCATCACCGATCCGGCGCTCGATGGTGCGACCACGCTTCTTGGCAATGGCGAGACCTACGCGGAACCGGAGTTGCGCAGCCCGCGCGACCGGCTGGTCGAGGAAGGCTTGGCGGCGGCACCACCGGCCGGCCGCGCCGACGATTTCCGCTGGCCGCGTCGCGCTGCCACGACTCCATCAGCAACGCCGTCGGTGCGAGGGGCGGATGCGCGCCCGACACCAGTCGACGCTGCCGGCCGAAGCGATGAGCGCGCCGCGGCAGCAAGCGATATCGGACCGGGCCGTTCCGAAACGATCACAGCCAACTGATCAAACGCAAAAAGCCGGCACTCCCTGGGGAGGCCGGCTTTCTTGTTGGTCGAATGCGCAGCCAAATCAGCGCGGAAGGATGGTCGCGCCCATCAAATCCAGATCGATCGCGCGTGCGGCCTGACGGCCTTCGCGGATCGCCCAGACGACCAGCGACTGGCCGCGGCGCACATCGCCCGCTGCCCAGACCTTGTCGACCGACGTGCGGTAGTCCTGATCGTTCGCCTCGACGAAGGTGGCGCCACGGCGGTCCTTGCCGATCTTGAGCTGACCCTCGAGTTCGCTGACAACGCTGTCCTCGAACGGACCGCGGAAACCGATCGCGATAAAAGCAAGATCGGCCTTGATGACGAATTCGGAACCGGCAATCGGATTGCGCTTTTCATCGACCTGGCAGCACTTCACGCCCGTGAGCTTGCCGTCCTCGCCGACGAACTCCAGCGTGCCGACCTGGAACTCCCGCTCGGCACCTTCAGCCTGGCTCGAAGATGTCCGCATCTTGGTGGCCCAGAACGGCCAGACGGCGAGCTTGTCCTCCTTTTCCGGCGGCCGTGGGCGGATGTCGAGCTGCGTGACGCGCACGGCACCCTGGCGGAAAGCGGTCCCGACGCAGTCCGACGCGGTATCGCCGCCGCCGACGACCACAACGTGCTTGGCGCCGGCGACGATCGGTTCGGACGGCCAGCCGATACTATCGATGTTGCGGCGCGCGACGCGCTTGTTCTGCTGCACGAGATAGGGCATCGCGTCATGGACGCCGTGCAGTTCGACGCCCGGGATGCCTGCGTCGCGCGAGGTCTCCGAACCGCCGGCGTAGAGCACTGCATCGTATTCCGCGCGCAGATCCTCGACCTTCTTGTCGACACCGACATTGACGCCGCAGAAGAAGGTGACACCCTCGCCCGACATCTGCTCGACACGACGGTCGATGAAGTGCTTCTCCATCTTGAAGTCCGGAATGCCGTAGCGCAGCAGCCCGCCTGGCTTGTCTTCGCGCTCATAGACGTGAACTTCATGGCCGGCGCGGCCCAGCTGCTGGGCGGCAGCAAGCCCGGCCGGGCCGGAACCGATCACCGCAACCTTCTTGCCGGTCTTGCGCGATGCGGGCTGCGGCACGATGAAGCCGCGCTCGTAGGCTTTGTCGGCAATCGCCTGTTCGATCGTCTTGATCGCGACAGGTGCATCTTCCAGGTTCAGCGTGCACGCTTCCTCGCAGGGCGCGGGGCAGATGCGGCCGGTGAATTCCGGGAAGTTGTTGGTCGAATGCAGGTTGCGGATCGCCTCGTCCCAGTTGTCGGAATAGACGAGGTCGTTCCAATCCGGGATCTGGTTGTGCACCGGGCATCCTGTCGGGCCATGGCAATAGGGAATGCCACAATCCATGCAGCGCGCAGCCTGCTTGGAAATCTCCGAATCCGACATCGGGATGACGAATTCCTTGAAGTGACGAATGCGGTCGGATGCCGGCTGATACTTCGCCACCTGCCGGTCGATCTCGAGAAAACCTGTTACCTTGCCCACGGCTTAAATCCTTGAATTCGATCGATGAGGGGAAGATGGGCGCGATCTGTCGCGCGCCCGATCCTCGCTCTTTGCTGTGCCTTATTCGGCAGCGACGCCCATTCGCATGCGCTCCATGTCTTCGAGCGCGCGACGGTACTCGACGGGCATGACCTTGCGGAATTTCGGCCGGAAGTCCGCCCAGTTGTCGAGGATCTCCTTGGCCCTCGTCGAACCGGTGTAGTGCATGTGGTTCGAGATGAGCTGCACCAGCCGCTCCTCATCGTGGCGGGTCATGTCGCCCGACACATCGACACGGCCCTTGTGGGCGATATCGCCGCCGTGGTGGTGCAGCTTCTCGAGGATGTCGTCTTCTTCCGGCACGGGCTCGAGCTCGACCATCGCCATGTTGCAGCGGGAGGCAAAGGTGTTGTCCTCGTCCAGAACATAGGCGACGCCGCCCGACATGCCGGCTGCGAAGTTGCGGCCGGTTTCGCCGATGACGACGACGATGCCGCCGGTCATGTACTCGCAGCCATGGTCGCCGACGCCTTCGACGACGGCTGCCGCACCAGAGTTGCGCACGGCAAAGCGCTCACCCGCGACACCGCGGAAATAGCACTCGCCCTCGATCGCGCCGTAAAGCACCGTATTGCCGACGATAATCGACTTTTCGGCCACGACGCGGGAGTTTTCAGGCGGACGGACGACGATGCGGCCACCCGACAGGCCCTTGCCGACATAGTCGTTGCCGTCGCCGACGAGATCGAACGAAATGCCATGGGCGAGGAACGCGCCGAAGGACTGGCCGGCGGTGCCGCGCAGCGTGACTGCGATCGTGTCGTCTGGCAGACCGCGGTGGCCGAAGCGCTTGGCGACTTCGCCGGCGAGCATGGCACCCACGGACCGGTCGACGTTGCGGATCGGCACCTCGAACTGAAGCGGCTTGCGGGTTTCAAGCGCAGGCATCGCCTGTTCGATCAGGTTGCGGTCGAGCACGTCGTCGATCGGATGGACCTGGCGTTCCGTCCAGCGGATCGCCGACTTCGGGGCATCGGGCTTGAAGAATACGCCGGTGAAGTCGAGACCCTTGGCCTTCCAATGGTCGATCAAATCGTCCTTGTAGAGCAGGTCAGACTGACCGACGATCTCGTCCAGCTTCCGCACGCCGAGAGAGGCGAGGATCTCGCGGATCTCCTCGGCGACGAAGAAGAAGTAGTTGATCACATGCTCGGGCGTGCCCTTGAAGCGCTTGCGCAGAACCGGATCCTGCGTCGCTACGCCGACGGGACAGGTGTTCAAGTGGCACTTGCGCATCATGATGCAGCCGGCGGCGATCAGCGGCGCGGTCGAGAAGCCGAACTCGTCGGCCCCGAGCATCGCCCCGATGACAACATCGCGGCCGGTCTTCAGGCCACCATCGACTTGCAGGGCGATGCGTGAGCGCAGGCCGTTCAGCACCAGCGTCTGGTGCGTTTCGGCAAGACCCATCTCCCACGGGCTGCCGGCATGTTTCAGCGACGTCAGCGGCGAAGCGCCGGTGCCACCATCGAAACCGGCGATGGTGATGTGGTCGGCGCGCGCCTTGGCCACACCTGCGGCAACCGTGCCCACACCAACTTCGGAGACGAGCTTGACGGAGATGTCCGCTTCCGGATTGACGTTCTTCAGGTCGAAGATCAGCTGTGCCAGATCCTCGATCGAATAGATGTCATGGTGCGGCGGCGGTGAGATGAGGCCGACGCCGGGCGTGGAATGCCTGGTCTTGGCGATCGTCGCATCGACCTTGTGGCCGGGCAGCTGACCGCCTTCACCGGGCTTGGCGCCCTGTGCGACCTTGATCTGGATCATGTCGGCATTGACGAGATATTCCGTCGTCACACCGAAGCGGCCGGATGCGACCTGCTTGATGGCCGACCGCTCGGGATTGGCCTTGCCACCGGGAAGCGGAAGATAGCGATCGGCTTCCTCGCCGCCCTCGCCGGTGTTGGACTTGCCGCCGATTTGGTTCATGGCGCGCGCCAGCGTCGTGTGCGCCTCGCGGCTGATCGAGCCGAAGGACATGGCGCCCGTGGAGAAGCGCTTGACCAAGTCCTGTGCGGGCTCGACTTCCTCGATCGGCACGGGCGTGCGACCCGCCTGCTCGGCAGTCTTGATCGCGAACAGTCCGCGGATCGTGTTCATCCGCGATTCCCGCTCGTTCACCATCTTGGCGAAAGCGCGGTACTGATCCTGGGCATTGCCGCGCACGGAATGCTGAAGCGTGGCCACCGCATCGGGTGTCCAGGCGTGGCCTTCGCCGCGCAGGCGGTACATGTATTCGCCGCCGATCTCGAGCGAATGGGCGAGGACCGGATCGGCGCCGAATGCCGCATCGTGGCGGCGGGTCGTCTCTTCGGCGACTTCCGCCAGGCCGACGCCTTCGATCGTCGTGGCGGTGCCAGTGAAGTAATCCTTCACGAACCCGCTGGACAGGCCGACCGCATCGAAGATCTGCGCGCCACAATAGGACTGGTAGGTCGAGATGCCCATCTTGGACATGACCTTGAGGATGCCCTTGCCGATCGCCTTGATGTAGCGCGAGACGACTTCGTGGCTTTCCACTTCCGGCGGGAACTCGCCCCGCTTGTGCATGTCCAGCAGCGTATCGAAGGCGAGATAGGGGTTGATCGCTTCCGCGCCGTAGCCCGCGAGGCACGCGAAGTGATGCACTTCCCGCGGCTCGCCGGATTCCACAACGAGGCCGACGGAGGTGCGCAGGCCCTTGCGGATCAGGTGATGGTGCACGGCTGCCGTCGCCAAAAGCGCCGGGATAGCGATGCGGTCCGGACCGAGCTGACGGTCCGAAAGAACGATGATGTTGTAGCCGCCATTGACGGCCGTTTCGGCACGCTCGCAGAGACGATCGAGCGCCGCCTTCATGCCCTCGGCGCGCTCATCCACCGGGAAGGTGAGATCGAGCGTCTTGGTGTCGAACAAATCTTCCGAATGGCCGATGGAGCGGATCTTTTCGAGATCGCCATTGGTCAGGATCGGCTGACGCACTTCAAGACGCTTCTTCTTCGAGGCGCCCTTGTGGTCGAGAATGTTCGGCCGCGGACCGATGAAGGATACGAGGCTCATGACGAGTTCTTCGCGGATCGGGTCGATCGGCGGGTTCGTGACCTGCGCGAAGTTCTGCTTGAAATAGGTGTAGAGCAGCTTCGACTTATCCGACATCGCCGAGATCGGCGTGTCCGTTCCCATCGAGCCGATGGCTTCCTGGCCGGTCGTTGCCATGGGAGACAGAAGGATTTTCGTGTCTTCCTGCGTGTAGCCGAACGCCTGCTGGCGATCGAGCAGCGACACGTCGCGGCGCAGCGCGCGCGGTTCGACCGGCTTAAGCTCTTCCAGGATGAGCTGGGTGCGCTTCAGCCAGTCCTTGTAGGGATGCATCGTCGCGATTTCCGACTTGATCTCGTCGTCGGAAACAATGCGACCCTTTTCCATGTCGATCAAAAGCATGCGGCCCGGCTGGAGGCGCCACTTCTTCACGATCTTCTCTTCCGGCACAGTGATGACACCGGCTTCCGAGGCCATGATGATGCGGTCGTCGTCCGTCACGATGTAGCGTGCCGGACGAAGGCCGTTGCGGTCGAGCGTCGCGCCGATCTGCACGCCATCGGTGAAGGCGACGGCGGCCGGGCCATCCCACGGCTCCATCAGGGCTGCGTGATATTCGTAGAACGCCTTCCGCTCGGCGGTCATGAGCTGGTTGCCGGCCCAGGCTTCCGGAATGAGCATCATCACGGCATGGGCGAGCGAATAGCCACCCTGGACCAGGAACTCGAGCGCGTTGTCGAAGCAGGCGGTGTCCGACTGGCCTTCATAGGAAATCGGCCACAGCTTCTCGATGTCCTTGCCGAAGAGCGGCGAGGAGACCGAAGCCTGGCGGGCGGCCATCCAGTTGACGTTGCCGCGCAGCGTGTTGATCTCGCCGTTATGCGCGACCATGCGATAGGGGTGCGCAAGCTTCCAGGACGGGAATGTGTTGGTCGAGAAGCGCTGGTGCACGAGGGCGACCGCCGAGGTGAAGCGCTCGTCGGCCAGATCCTTGTAATAGGCCTTCACCTGGAAGGCGAGAAACATGCCCTTGTAAACGATGGTCCGCGACGACAGCGACACGAAATAGAAGCCGTTGTCGACGCCGTTCGTCTCCGCGTAGATGCGGTTGGAAATGACCTTGCGCAGAATGAAGAGACGGCGCTCGAATTCCTGCACGGACACGAGTTCTGGATTGCGGCCGATGAACACCTGGCGGTGACACGGTTCGGTCGCGGCAATGTCCGGCGCCTTGGACAGCGACGAGTTGTCGACCGGCACGTCTCGGAAACCGAGCAGAACCTGGCCCTCGGCCTCCACGACATCGGCGATGATCGCCTCGATATGCGCGCGCAGCGCCTCGTCCTGCGGCATGAAGACGTAGCCAACCGCGTAATTGCCTACTTCCGGAAGGGTCACGCCCTGCGCGGCCATGTCTTCACGGAAAAGCGCATCCGGGATCTGTACGAGCAGGCCGGCACCGTCACCCATCAGCGGATCGGCGCCCACGGCGCCGCGGTGCGTCAGGTTCTCGAGCATGGCGAGGCCGTCGGACACGATCTGGTGCGACTTTTCGCCCTTCATGTGGGCGATGAAGCCAACGCCGCAGGCATCATGCTCGTTGCGCGGATTGTAAAGCCCCTGCGCGGCCGGCAGTCGTCGTGGCGCAACCGGTTTGTCTTTGGCACGCGAAGACGTCTCGGTTGCAGCCGTCTGAACGGCGCTCGTCGGGATCATGTCTTCAGATGGCGAAAACGTCGTCATCGTGCCTTCCTCCTGCCGCAGCTGCGGCGTTCCTTGCATTGCCATTCAGCCCGGCAACGTGTCTCGGGCCGTCAATCGAGCGGGCGTTTTCGCTTTATCGAAAATGCCGTCTTCATTCAGTTCAATTCGTCTGACTGGGCGCCCGCCTGGCCGTGCGTCGGTTCACCCCCGCGCCGGCCGCATGGCACCGCCATCCCGGCCATTATAGTGCTGTCGCGCGGCCATGACAGGCCTCGGTTCGAGCAGGTAAGGCCGCGCCGAAAATAGGACAGCAAACCTGTCCTATCGCAGCGGTGTATGCCAGAAAGCTCCGGGCGGCGCAAGTTGCGCAACGGGAAATAATGACGCATGGCGACAATTCCTTGCCAGTCCGCCGACTTGCGTGAAACTTTATGTCGCACAGGCATGTCTCGCGGACAGAAAGCGCTTTTGCGTGCCTCCGTGTTGCCGCACTCGCCATCTCACCTTAAGGCTGCTCGCCAAGATGATCGTCACTGTCCGCAAAGGTAGCTCAGCCCATGATTTTCAGTTCCGACAACTGGGCGGGTGTCCACCCGCGCATCGCTGAAGCTTTGCACCGCAACTCCGACGGCTTTGCCGCATCCTACGGGGCAAGCGACCTCGACAAGGAGATCGAGGCGAAGTTCAACGAGGTGTTCGAGCGTGAGGTGGCGGTGTTCTTCGTCGGCACGGGCACAGCGGCCAATTCGCTGGCGCTGGCGAGCGTCAACCGGCCAGGCGGCGTCTCCTTCTGCCACCGCGAGGCGCATGTGATCGAGGATGAATGTGGGGCGCCGGAATTCTTCACCCATGGCGCGCGACTGGTGCCGGTCGACGGCGGGAACGGCAAGATCGACCCGGACGAGCTGCGCTCCGAGTTGAAGCGCTTCCCACCCGGCTTCGTCCATGCCGGCCAGCCCATGGCGATCTCGATCACCCAGGCGACCGAGATCGGGACGGTCTATGCGCCCGAGGAAATCGATGCGATCGCTGAGATCGCGAAGGCGCACGCCCTGCCCCTCCACATGGATGGCGCCCGGTTTGCCAATGCGCTGGTCGAACTCGACGTCACGCCGGCGGAAATGACCTGGAAGCGCGGCGTCGACGTCCTCTCCTTCGGCGCGACGAAGAACGGTTGCTGGTGCGCAGAAGCGCTCGTTTTCATGGATCCCGAAAAGGCGCGCGACCTGCCCTTTATCCGCAAGCGCGCAGCGCAGCTCTTTTCCAAGAGCCGCTTTATCGCGGCGCAGTTCCACGGCTATTTCGAGGACGATCTCTGGCTCGATCTCGCGCGGCATTCGAATGCCATGGCCGCCCGCCTGCAGGACGGGCTGAAATCATCGAACCGCGCGCGTGCGGGCTGGACGTCGCAGACGAACGAGGTCTTCGCCATCGTTCGCAAGGCGGATGCCGAGGCCGCACGCGCAAAAGGCGCCGCGTTTTACGATTGGACGCCACCGCGCGCGTTGAACGGCATGATCGCGGAGGACGAGGTATTGACCCGCCTCGTCACCAGCTTCGCGACCCGCGATGAAGACGTGGACGGTTTCCTCGAACTCGTCGCCTGATCTTCTCTGGCTGTTTGCGATCTGGCTGTTTGCGATCTGGCGATCCTGCTCTATCTCCCGCGCGGGAGGTCAATAACGACAAGGGCAAGGATCGACATCACATGGCTCAGCCAGACCAGCAGAACCTCATCATACCCGCACTGCGTCCGCTCTATTCGGGCCTCTCCACCACTGCCGAAACGGTTCTGCGCCTCGTCGCAGGCCTTGCGATGGTGACACATGGCTGGCCCAAGATCACCAATCCGTTCGGCTCGGTGGGGATGGTGGAGAGCCTCGGCTTCGTGCCGGGAGCGCTCTGGTCGCCGCTGCTGGCGGGTACGGAATTCTTCGGCGGCATCCTTCTCGCCATTGGCCTTTTGACGCGCCCAGCAGCATTTGGCTGCTTCATCGTCCTCTGCGTCACGACCTACTTCCATTGGGTTGTGCAGGCTGAAGGCTATTCCGGTGCCGAAAAGTCGATCCTGTGGGCTGCGATGATGCTCTTCTTCGTCATCCGCGGCGGCAACGCCCAGTCTGTCGACGCGAAGATCGGCCGCCAGTTCTAAGCATTCGGCGTCTGTAACGAAAAACGGCGCCCGCAAGGGGCGCCGTTCCATTAAGCCACTCGAATGGCTCTAGCGGATTAGGCGGTTTGCGCCTCGATCTGCTTTGCGCTCGTCGGGCTCGCCTGGATGGAGATCCGGCGCGGCTTCATTGTCTCGGGGATCTCGCGCAGAAGATCGATGTGCAGCAGGCCGTTCTTCAGCGAAGCGCCGCGAACCTCGACGTGATCGGCAAGCTGGAAGCGGCGCTCGAAGGCGCGCTTGGCAATGCCACGATAGAGGAATTCGCCGGCATCGCTGGCATCATCGGCCTTTTCGCCCTTGACGGTCAGCGTGTGCTCGCGCGCTTCGATCGACAGTTCGTCTTCACTGAAGCCTGCGACCGCCATGGTGATGCGGTAGGCGTTATCGCCGGTACGCTCGATATTGTAGGGCGGGTAGGTCTGGCCCTGGTCCGGCTGCGCAAGGCTGTCCAGCATGGTGAACAGGCGGTCGAAGCCAACGGTCGAGCGATAGAGGGGGGAGAAGTCTACATGACGCATTTTAAAGTCCTCCTTGAAGCGACTTGTTCGTCTGATCGATTGTCTGGCCTCACACCTGTTCCCGCTTGGCGGCGAAAGGCTTGAAGAGACCAGCGGACCCGTTCTGGCGTCCGCAAAAAGAAGATGGGAAACGCGCATTCGCCGTTCAAGAGGTGCCCGCACCCGCAGAATGCAGTTCTCATCTCTGCAGGGAATAGACCGGCCCCTCGGTCGTTAGGCACATGAATGCGAGATGAATGTCAGGTTCGGATCGCGTTCAGATGCACTGGACCATATTGGCCAGCGTCGGGACAAAGAAATCCTGACTGGCTGGAGTGTAACGTCCCTTCCCTTCAGCCATCGGCCGGAGGCGCGCGAAACCCACATATCGCTCTCGCGCCTCCGGTCTCTTTTTTCGCATCACCGTTCTTTGTGGGCAGACAGGTTCGATGCTAAGTGCCTGCTTTGAAGCCGGCGCTGCGTGATGCAAGATATTCTTTATCAGACCCCAAACAACCCGTTCCCCGATCCGACCGGCAACCGCCATGTTGCCGGTCATTTCCGCACGCGGGATGGCAAATCCTTGCGCTACGCACTCTTCAAATCCGACGCCCCGCGCGCCAAGGGCACGATCGTGCTCGCTCATGGCCGCAACGAGTGCATCGAGAAATATTACGAGACGATCTCCGACCTTCTGAAGACCGGCCTCTGGGTGGCGACGTTCGATTGGCGCGGCCAGGGCGGCTCCGAGCGGCTCTTGCCCAACCACAGCGCCGGCTACGTGGAGCGGTTCGTCGACTACGAACACGATCTTGAAGATTTCCTGACCCAAGTGGTGCTGCCGGATGCGCGGCTGCCGTTCTTCCTCGTGGCGCATTCGGCCGGTGCCCTTGTCGCACTTGCAGCCGCACCGCGGTTGACGACACGGATCGAGCGCATGGTGCTCTGCGCGCCGTTCATTGCGCTTGGCGGCCAGAGGCTGGGGCAGCGCGGGGTGCGCCTTCTGACGAATGTCATGAGCCGGGTTGGGCTGAAGCGCATGATCGTTGCCCGTAACCGGCACAATCAGCCCTTTGAGGACAACCGCCTTACCCATGACGAGCGGCGCTTCCGGCGCAACCAGGCGATCTTCGGCTCGGCGCCTCTGCTCTCGCCCTCGAGCCCGACGGCCCGCTGGATCAGCGAAGCGCTCGGCCGGATCGATGTCGTTCGACATCAGGACCATCTTGCGGCAATCCAGATACCGACGCTTGTCCTGGCAGCAGGCGGCGACCAGATCGTTCCGCTGCGGGCCATCGAAAAGCTTGGAACGCTGTTTCGCGCCGGGCGGGTAATCACGATCGACCAGGCGCGCCACGAGCTGTTTCAGGAAAGCGATATTTACCGGGAACCGACACTGGCCGCGATCAAGGCCTTCCTGCCGGGCGCAGATGCTGAAGGCGAACAGAACGCGCTGTCGATCAGTTCTTGAGGAGCGCCAGCGCCTCTTCGTGCACACGCCTGCTGCCACAAGCCACGATGTCGCCCCCGCCTTCGGGCCGACCGCCATCCCAGGTGGTGATCACACCGCCGGCATTCTCGATGATCGGGATCAGCGCCGCGATATCGTAGGGCTTGAGGTCCGATTCGACGACGATATCCGCATGGCCGCTGGCCAATAGCGCATAGGCGTAGCAATCGCAGCCATAGCGGGCGAGCCGCACGGACTGTTCCACACGCTCATAACGGCCGACATGGGCATCGGAGAAGATCTTCGGCGACGTCGTGAATAGCGTGGCGTCGGCAAGCGTTTCGCAGGCGCGCACCTTGAGTGCTTCCTGCCCTGCCGATCGGCCGAAATATCGGGATTCGCCATGACCGGCGACAAAGGTTTCGCCGATGAACGGCTGGTCCATCAGCCCCATCACGGCGCGGCCGTTATGATAGAGGCCGATCAGCGTTCCCCAGACGGGAAGACCTGAAATGAACGCACGGGTGCCGTCGATGGGGTCGATGACCCATAGGTATTCCCGATCGGTGCCATGGCTGCCGTGCTCTTCGCCCAGAATGCCATGATCGGGATAGGCCTGCATGATCAGGTCGCGGATCGCCGTCTCGGCTGCCTTGTCGGCCTCGGTCACCGGATCGAACAGACCGGCACCCTTGGTCTCGACGGCCCCATTCTGGCGGAATCTCGGCAGCGTCTGTTCAGCCGCCGCAGCTGCCAGTCGGCGCAAGAAATCGAGATCGGGTAAGGCCATGAATTCCACTATGACTGACGGACAACACTGCTCATAGATTTATTGCAACTGCGAAGACCCATCAATCTAATCGATTGACTTTTGTGCGACGCAACAATAGCTTCGAGGTGCAGTTCGCTGCAATGCCCATTTGGGCGTTTCCTCCCTAGACTTCTACCGCGTCCCAACGGGCGCGGTTTTTTTATGGACTGGAGCAATAGCTCCGGCTCTTTGATTTGTCGCGTTGTCCAACGGTGAACCGCTATCCACTTCACCTGGAAACGCTCCGAGCTATTCGGCGGCGAGCGGCACTTCCAGCATGTCGCTTTCGACAAGCGCGATCAACGCATCGATGAAATCTGTCAGATCGGCGTGCAGCCGGTCGAAGCCCGGCTTCTTCTCGAGCCGCTCCTCGTCAAAATAAAGCCCGCGATTGACCTCGATCTGCAAGGCATGGAGGCCATGCGCCGGCCGGCCGTAATGTTCGGTGATGAACCCGCCCGCATAGGGTTTGTTGCGGGTCACCGCATAACCCATTTCCTGCAGAATCAGGGCGGCCGAGCGGGTCAGGTCCTGCGATGCGCTGGTGCCGTAGCGGTCGCCGATGATGAAGTCCGGCCTCACCGGTGAAGCGGGAGAGCGCACGCTCGCCGGCATCGAGTGACAATCGACCAGCACAGCCATGCCATAGGTCACGCGAGTGCGCGCGATCAGCCGGCGCAGGCACGCATGATAGGGGCGGTAAATGCCCTCGATGCGCTCCAGCGCTTCGGCGACCGGCAGACGATGGCTGTATATCTCGACATTTTCGGCCACCAAACGAGGAATCGTGCCGAGACCGCCGGCAACCCGCGTCGACGAGATATTGGCGAAGGGCGGCAACGCTCCCTCGAACATGCGCGGATCGAGTTCGTAAGGTTCGCGATTGACGTCGAGATAGGCGCGCGGAAAGTGGGCGACCAGCATCGGCGCACCGGCCGGGACCGCATGGGCGAACAATTCATCGACGTAGAAATCTTCTGATTTGCGGATGCGGCGCGCGTCGAGCCGCGACTGGGCAAGGAAGGAAGCGGGATAGATTCGCCCGCTGTGGGGCGAGTTGAAGACGAGAGGGGTTGTCTGGCGGGGCGCCATCCGGACCTCGAATGGCTCAGAATCAAACACCAGCGCTGCCAATTCGCCTGCACTCCGTTGCTTGTCGATCGAGATGGTGGAAGCGATGCGAAAAAGCCCCGCATCCCTTGAATTCGACGGCCCAAATCATGTTGCCAGTTGCCTCAACCCGTGTCCATAGCCCATAAAAATAGGCTTGTACCTGCCTGAGTCGAGCGCGCTCCTTATTCGGCTTTCACCGGATGTTTACGCAAGTGTTGTTTCTGTGGCAGCGAGAGGTGCGCGCTTTATGACAGCCGACGACGACATTTCAGGACGACAGAGAATGAAGATTCTTCTTGCCGAAGACGACAATGACATGCGCCGCTTCCTGGTGAAGGCGCTGGAAAAGGCCGGCTATGAGGTCCGCGCCTTCGACAATGGCGCCAGCGCCTATGACCGGTTGCGCGAAGAGCCGTTTTCGCTGCTCTTGACGGACATCGTGATGCCCGAGATGGACGGCATCGAGCTCGCCCGTCGTGCGACGGAACTCGACCCGGACCTGAAGGTCATGTTCATCACCGGCTTTGCCGCCGTGGCGCTGAACCCGGATTCCAACGCACCGAAAGATGCCAAGGTTCTGTCCAAACCCTTCCATCTGCGCGATCTGGTGGATGAAATCCACAAGATGCTCGAGGCTGCCTGAGGCCCGTTCCAGGCCCTTTCGAAAAGCAGGTAATTTCGCTTTCGACACTATTGACGCGGCAAAGCCATTTATGGTCTATGCCGCTCCACGGATGGGCGTGTAGCTCAGCGGGAGAGCACTACGTTGACATCGTAGGGGTCACAGGTTCAATCCCTGTCACGCCCACCATCCTTTTCAAGCACTTAGCTTCAATTCAAGCAGCGCACGACCGGTCCACCGACCTCGGGCGCTGCTTGTTTCTGCCTCATGTCATTGGTCGTCGTCGCGAACCGCCAGAGCCCTGCCTACTGCCAAGGGTTTGGGGTCAATCCGCCCGGTCATTCCTTGGGGCCGGAAGAGGTAGACGTTCGCCGGTCGATGCTTGGACTGAGGTCCGTTTCTAACACCCGATCAGTGCTTTACGTTGACCTGACGTCCTTCTGGGGAGGACGGGAGCTGCGCGTGACCAACCGCCCCCGGTGGTCACGCGCAGCTCCACCGATCAAACGGTCGAATCGCGCCGTGTGGTTGGCGCGGCGTTAAGAGCAATCTGCGATATTTGATAGGTGCGGTGGAGCGCAGCGCTGGATACAAGGCTGTTGGCCCCTTGTCTCAACCGGGGCCAGGGTCGCGGTTCGTTATTCAGGCCCCCCAGCCCCAACAGCCGCGACCCACGGGATTTCCGGGCCTATTTCCCACAAAGAGGCCCGCATCCTTTCGGATACGGGCCTGAAATCAGACGCTCTGTGGAAAGATTAGTCTTCCCAACGATCCAGAGCTTCAACCTGTTCCTGTGTCATGTCGACCTGAAGGTTGTCGCCATTGAGCGTGACCTGATCGAACGGGATGACGACATCGGTGTCACCGACGCCCAGGAAGCCGCCAACTTCAGCCGAAAATGCCGTCGGCGTACCGTCATCGGTGCCAAGCACTTCTTCGACTTCGCCGATCGTCTCGCCAGCTGCGTCCAGGATGTTCATGTCTTCCAGCTGCTCGACCGTCAGATTGAACTCGCTGACCATCTGGCTGTCGGATTCGATTTCGATCAAGCCGGCCGGAGCCTGAGCCGAAGCGGCGGCGACAAAGCCGAACATCGAGAGGGCGACGAGTGAAGCGGTCTTTTTCATTATGGTACTCCGTGTTGGAACTGGCCGAATAACCCGCGCCGCCCAAATCGGTTCCACATCTTCCAGCCGATTGCAACGCTCACCGTGCGGGTCAGCCTTCGCTCATGTCGTGGCGATGTTCGTTCTCAGGAAACGTCATCGACCGGTGGAACACTGCGAGCCGCTCCTCGTTTTCAAAGCTCCGCGGGCGCAACAAGGGCGCCCAACCCATCTGACAGGAGCTGTACGAGAAATGAGTGCTCGTCCGTTTTCGCCCGTTTGGGTCACCCTACCCGGCCGGCCACCACGCCGAGTCGACAGCGCCTTCGAGGCGCTGGAATGCCTGATGGGCGGCTGGCCCATCACGACGCATTCCACATATCGCCGAGCGGTTCAGGCCTGCCGCGATGCAATCGATGGCTTCGTTCCCGCCACGAAAGCGCGCGAGGCATTTCTTGCCGCCGCGCGAACGATCGGCGCAACGACCTCAACCAAACCCGCCAAACATCACGACATCGCGGCGGCAGCCCGCGCATCCAAAGGAGCCTTCGATGGCATCGTCCAGCTTTGATCACACCGTGCACGTCTTTGCCGGCCTCGGCTTCATCCAGGCCATCAAGAGCCCTGCAGCCGCACTCTCCTACCTGGAGGCCATGCCGGGCTGGCGCAAAGACAAGCGCCATACGGCGGCACACAAGGCATGTCGGGCTGGTATGAGTGGTGGCGCCCAGACGGCGGCCGCGCGTGCCGCCTTCGAAGACTTCATGCTGCATGCCGGCTTGCTGGTGCAGAATTCGCCGCAGGTCGATGAATTGACGACGGCGGCTTGAAGAGTCGGATCGTTCCGAAACTCTCTCTAGACAATTGCGCCGGCATCACTTCAGGCCGGCGCATCTTCAGCTTCACATCATCCCGGCTATCGGAGCCGAGGCTATTTCGCTCAGTTCGGTTCGACGAGATGAACGGCAGTGTTCTCGTAGGCAGTTGCCGGCGTCGGGATCACGCCAGCGACATTGGCGAAAAGGAACGATGCGATGATGATCTTTGCAGCGACGACGACCATGACGACCGGACGAAGGCTCTGAGCGACATTTTCGCTGGTGTGGCTTGCGGACATTTTGTTGTTCTCGTTCGAGTGGTTGATCTCGGGAATCTGGACGATGTTTATCAAGCAAACCCTGCCCTGGACCTGCCGTGGCAGATGGGGACTTTTTGCTCCGACCGGTTCGCGGCAGGACTTGCTTCTGTGGCCGCAGCCACGGAAATTCAACCATCAAATCGTTACGAGGTTCCAACCATCCCGGCATTTCGGGAGAGGAAGTTTGCAATCCAAGATCGATGTCGCAGAAATGTAACACCGGCGCCCATGGGGACGCCGGTGTTACACGATAAGCGATGGATGAAAGGGTTCGCTCAGAGCGGTTTCTTGATCCAGCGTGCCAGCACGCCAATGATTCCTTCTCTAAATAGAAGCACCGCCAGCACGAAGATGATGCCCTGCATGATCAGCACCCAGGCGCCGAACGAAGCGAAGTAGTTCTGCATGGCAACGATAATGCCGGCGCCGAGCAGCGGCCCAAACACCGTGCCCATTCCACCGAGCAGCGTCATTAGAACGACCTCGCCGGACATCGTCCAGTAGACGTCGGTCAGCGACGCAAGCTGGAACACGAGCGCCTTTGTGGCGCCTGCCATGCCGGCGAAGGTTGCGGAGATGACGAAGACTGCCAGCTTGTAGCGATTGACGTGATAGCCGAGCGAGATGGAGCGCGGCTCGTTCTCACGGATCGCCTTCAGCACCTGTCCGAACGGCGAATGGATGATGCGATAGATCGCGAGCACACCGCCAAAGGTGATGGCCAGAACGACATAATAGAAAGTGCGGTCGGGGCGCGTGCTCAGAATGCCGAAGAGATCGCCGCGCGGCACGGCCTGGATGCCATCCTCACCCCCGGTGAACGGCGCCTGCAGGGCGAAGAAGTAGACCATCTGCGCGAAGGCAAGCGTGACCATGGCGAAATAGATGCCCTGGCGGCGGATGGCGAGCGAGCCGATCGCAGCACCCAGCACCATTGCCACCAGCGTACCCGAAAGGATCGCGAGCTCGGGTGTCAGCCCCCAGACCTTTGCGGCGTGGGCGGAGACATAACTCGCCATGCCGAAATAGGCGGCGTGGCCGAAGGACAAGAGACCGCCAAAGCCCAGCAGCAGGTTGAAAGCAGCCGCGAAGAGCGCGAAGCACATCACCTTCATGAGGAAGACGGGGTAGAGCACAAAGGGCGCCACCAGCATCGCGGCGAACAGCGCGATGAAGATCATCATGTGATGGCGCGGCATGCCCATGGTCTTGTCGCGCGGCTGCGCAACGACGTGGCTGACGGTATCGGTATCGGTCGTGGTCATGTCAGGCGGTCCTTCCGAAGAGGCCTGCCGGCTTAACGAGCAGAACGATGGCCATGATGACGAAGATCACGACGGCGGAGCCTTCCGGGTAGAAGACCCGGGTGAGACCCTCCACCAGCCCGAGGCCGAACCCCGTGATGATGGCACCGAGGATCGAGCCCATGCCGCCGATGACGACGACGGCGAAGACGACGATGATCAGCTGCTCGCCCATGTTCGGATTGACCGAATAGATCGGTGCGGCGAGCACGCCGGCGAGCGCGGCAAGGCCCACGCCGAAGCCGTAGGTAAGCGTGATCATGCGCGGCACGTTGATGCCGAACGCGCCGACAAGCGTCGGGTTTTCCGTCGCGGCACGCAGATAAGCGCCAAGCTTCGTCTTCTCGATCATGAACCAGGTGCCGAGGCAGACGACGAGAGAGGCGACAATGACCCAGAGGCGGGAATTCGGCAGATACATGAAGCCGAGATTATGCCCGCCCTGCAGAAGCTCAGGCGCCGCATAGGGTATGCCTGACACGCCGTACTGATTGCGGAAGAGGCCCTGGATGATGAGCGCGAGGCCGAAGGTCAGAAGCAGGCCGTAGAGATGGTCGAGATGGTAGAGCCTCGAGATCATCAGCCGTTCGATGACGATGCCGGACGCGCCGACGATCAGCGGCACCAAGATGAGGGCGGCCCAGTAGTTGATGCCGAAATAGGTCAGCAGCATCCAGGTCACGAAGGCGCCCATCATGTACTGCGCGCCGTGAGTGAAGTTGATGATGTTCAACAGGCCGAAGATCACCGCCAGGCCAAGGCTCAGCATGGCGTAGAAGGATCCGTTGATCAGGCCGAGCAGAAGCTGCCCGAAAAGTGCCTGCGGCGGTATGCCCAAAAGCTCGAACATGGCTGGCTGGTTCCAGATATGAAGACGGTCGGTCTTGAGATTTGGCGCGTCTCCGAACGGTGAACCGGTATCCGGTTCACCTGGAAACGCTTCAAGGTGACCGCGACGCCCGAAGGCGACGCGGTTCATGCCTTAAGCGCTGTTACTGCGCGGCAGCTTCCTCGACGAGCGAGCAACCGCCATCGGCGAGCGGGCGGAATGCCTGGTCGGCCGGGATGGTCTCAAGCAGCTCGTAGTAATCCCACGGACCTTCCGACTGGTCGGGCGCCTTGACGCGGAACAGATACATGTCGTGGATCTTGCGACCGTCTTCGCGGATTTCGCCCTGACCGAAGAGCGGGTCGTCGGTCGGGTTCGCCTTCATCCATTCCATGACGGCTGCGGTTTCATCCGTGCCGGTTGCTTCGACAGCCTTGAGGTAGTGCAGCACCGAGCCATAAACGCCGGCCTGAACCATCGTCGGCTTGTCGCCTGCCTGTTCCTCGAAGCGGGCCGACCATTCGCGCGTCTGGTCGTTCAGATCCCAGTAGAAGCTTTCCGTCAGGACGAGGCCTTGGGCGGTCTGCAGGCCGAGCGAATGCACGTCGGTGAGGAACACGAGCAGACCGGCAAGCGACTGGCCAGCCTGGGTGATGCCGAACTCGGACGCCTGCTTCACGGCGTTGATCGTATCGCCACCGGCATTGGCAAGGCCGACGACCTTGGCGCCGGACGCCTGAGCCTGCAGCAGGAACGACGAGAAGTCGCTGCCCGGGAACGGGTGACGCACCGAGCCGACGACCGTGCCGCCGGACTTTTCGACGAAGGCCGTCGTGTCGCGCTCGAGCGCATGGCCAAACGCGTAGTCGGCGGTGATGAAGAACCAGCTGTCGCCGCCCTGCTCCACCATCGCGCCGCCGGTGCCGTTGGCCAGCGCCCAGGTGTCATAGGTCCAGTGAACGGTGTTTGGCGAGCAGGCCGAGCCGGTCAGATCCGACGTGGCGGCGCCGGAGTTCATGAAGATCTTGTCCATCTCGCGGGTGATCTCATGCACGGCGAGCGCGGCCGACGAGGTCGGCACGTCGAAGATCGCGTCGACATCTTCTTCGCTGTACCACTGGCGCGCAATGTTGGATGCGACGTCCGGCTTGTTCTGGTGGTCGGCCGAAACGATCTCGACCGTGATGCCCTTCTCCTCGGCACCGAAATCCTCGACCGCCATCTGCGCGGCGATGACCGAGCCTTCGCCCGACAGGTCGGCATAGACGCCGGAGCGGTCATTTAGAACGCCGAGCTTTACGCTCACGTCCTGGGCGAGGCCCGGCGTTGCGGCCAGCATGGCGAATGCCGACGTGGCCAGTGCGAGTTTTTTCATCATTGCAGTTCTCCTCCCGAGAAAGGCACGTTTTTTCGTGCCGATTGCATTCTAAACGCCGAGATAGCGATGCAGTTTGTCGATGTTGGCGTCGAGTTCGGCGTTTTGGATCGTGTCCACCACACGACCCTGCTCGACGATGTAGTGCCGGTCCGCGACCGAAGCGGCGAACCGGAAATTCTGCTCCACAAGAACGATGGTGAAGCCCTGGCTCTTCAGCTTTGCGATGGTACGTCCGATCTGCTGCACGATTACCGGCGCGAGCCCCTCCGTCGGCTCGTCCAGAAGCAGCGTCTTGGCACCTGTTCGCAGGATACGCGCGATTGCGAGCATCTGCTGCTCCCCACCCGAAAGCTTCGTGCCCTGGCTGGACAGACGTTCCTTCAGGTTGGGGAAGAGTTCGAAGATCGTGTCGAGCGACAGACCGCCCTCGCGCACTTTCGGCGGCAGCATCAGGTTTTCCTGCACCGAGAGGCTGGAAAAGATGCCGCGTTCTTCCGGGCAATAGGCGATGCCCGCCTTGGCGATCTTGCGGGCCGGCAGCTTGATCAGTTCATTGCCTTCGAAGGTCACCGACCCGGTGCGCTTCGCCAGAATGCCCATCACGGCTTTCATCGTGGTGGTCTTGCCGGCGCCATTGCGGCCGAGCAGCGTGATGACTTCGCCCTCTCCAACGGCAAAGTTGATGCCGTGGAGGACATGGCTTTCGCCGTACCAGCCCTGCAGGTTCTTGACCTCGAGCAACGGCTTCACCGGCGCCGCCGGCGCGACCGGCCTTTCCATCGTCGTTGGCTCAACCATGTCCGGCTCCGATATAGGCGTCGATGACCTTGGGATCCTTGGAAACCGTGGCGTAATCGCCCTGCGCCAGCACCTCGCCGCGCGCCAGAACGGTGATGTGATCCGAAAGGTTGGCGACGACCGACAGATTGTGCTCGACCATCAGGATCGTGCGGTTCGTGGCGATCCGGCGGATCAGCGCTGAAATCCGCTCCACGTCTTCCTGCGTCATGCCGGCCATCGGCTCGTCGAGAAGCAGCATTTCTGGATTGAGCGCCAGCGTCGTCGCGATTTCGAGCGCGCGCTTGCGGCCGTAGGACAGTTCGCCAGCGCGTTCGTCGGTGAATGCGGTCAGACCCACATCGGCGATGTGCGAGCGCGCTTCATCGTCATATTCGCGCAGCACCGTTTCGGAGCGCCAGAAATCGTAGGAATCGCCGCGCCGCCGCTGCAGGGCGATGCGAACATTTTCCAGAACCGTCAAGTTCGGGAACACTGCTGAAATCTGGAACGAACGCACCAGACCGAGCCGTGCAATATCGGCTGAGGACAGGCCCGTAATGTCGCGACCATTGTAGGTAATCGCGCCCGATGTCGGCTGCAGGAATTTCGTCAGCAGATTGAAGCAGGTCGTCTTGCCTGCTCCGTTCGGCCCGATCAATGCATGGATCGACCCGCGACGCACGTCGAGGTCGACATTGTTGACCGCAACGAATCCCTTGAATTCCTTGGTGAGTCCGCGCGCGGACAGAATGGCGGCTTCCGTCATGTTCCTCCCACACGGTTCCGGCCGAGAGCCTCCCTGCCCTCGACTTCAACGCTATTGAAGCGGATTCGCCCTGTCAACGGATTTCAATTGGCAAGAAGAAAGTTCACGTATATGAACAAGATGGGATTTGGGAGGGATCGCATGCGTGTGCGACAGGTGGACAATGCACTCGATCTTTTCGAGCTTTTCGCGCGCGACAAGCGTCCGCTGACACTGACGATCATCGCCGACGAGCTCGGCATGCCAAAATCCAGCGTGTTTAATCTGATAGAGACGCTGCTCGCCCGCGGGCTGATTTACGAGACCCGGCAGCGCGGTGGATACTATCCAACGCCACGGCTCCATGAAATCGCGACATCGATCATGGAAGGCGATGTCTTCCTTCAGCGCATCCACGGCGAAATGGAGGATCTGGCGCGGTCAGCCGGCGAAACGGTGCTGCTCGCTTCCAGGCAGGGCGCCGAGGTGCTCTATATCGACGTGGTCGAAGCGGCGTCGCCCATCCGGTATTTCGCCCGCTGCGGCGAGCGGCGCCCGCTCTATACGACCTCCACCGGCAAGGCGATTCTCACCTCCTACGACCCGCAGGAGCGGGCGCGCATCCTGGAGCAGGTCGATTTCGTACGCCATCAGGCCACGACCTTCACCGATGCCGGCAAGCTGATGGAAGAACTGGACGCCGCCGTGGCGCGCGGATGGACCGAAGACCGTGCGGAATTCACGCCCGATGTCATGGGCATCGGCGTGCCATTGGTGCATGGAACGCGGCGGTTCGGCCTTGCGATCGCCGGGCCGCTCTACCGCATGGATTATCAGCGCGAGGAGCTAGCGGCCAAACTGCGCGCTGCCGCCGAGCGCATGCAACGGATCATGGAAAATGCCGACCACTGACACCAGCGAACTGGCCACGACGATTTCGCTCGAAGATCTCGTCGCTCAGGTCGGAACGGAGATTGGACTGTCCGACTGGATCACGGTCGACCAGCCCATGATCGACCGCTTCGCCGCAGCGACGAACGACCACCAGTTCATCCATGTGGACCCGGAGCGCGCGGCGGCAGAAGGACCGTTCGGCGGCACGATCGCGCATGGCTTTCTCACCGTCTCGCTGCTCTCGGCGATGAATTACGACTGCATTCCGGCCGTCGAGGACCAGCAACTCAGCGTGAATTACGGCTTCGAGAAATTGCGCTTCATGGCGCCTGTGAAGGCCGGCAAGCGCATCCGCGGCCGCTTCGTGCTGTCAGAAGCACGCCGGCGCGGCCAGCAGATGATGATGCTGCGCTACCAGGTAACGGTAGAGATCGAGGGCGAGACGAAGCCGGCGCTCACCGCCGACTGGCTGACACTCATTCAGATGGATCCGGCCGCCTTGGACGCGCTCGGATAGGTCTTTCAGGCCTTCGCGTCCCGCGCAGCTTCACTCAAGAAAGCGAAGGCATAGTCGGAATAGGAGCGCCAGCACTCGACGCGGAACATGTCGTCGGCCATGCGCCAGAGCACGATTTCGATCTTGCCGAGCACGGTGCGCGAGCAGGCATTGACCGGAAACGCCTTCAGCGACAGATCCTGCGGACAACCAGCTGCAAGCGTTTCGGCAGCCGCCTCGCCGGTGACCATGATCGCTGTCTGGCGATGAGAGACATCGACGGCAGAATGCAGAGCCCCGGTTTCGGCGAGCGCTTTCACGAGATCGGCAGAGCCGCCATGTTCGCCGTCGTCGATGACCAGCCATTCGTCCGGCCCGAGCCAGAGCGCCGAGCGCGTGCCGTCTGCGTTGACCACGGCCGTTTTCGGCCGCGCCGGCAGATCGAGGCCGAGGCTGCCGGACAGTGCTGCGACCGCGTCAGGTTTGGCGCGCAGCGAAATCCGCACCGCCGCTTGCGCCGGCGTCAGTCCGACGGCGGCTCCACCGCCGCGCCGGCCGTGCAAGGGATGGAGGCGTTCGACGCCGACGGGGCTATCCATTGAGCCGTTCTCCCTGCTTGTCGAAGAACACGGTGTCGGTGACTTCAACCTCGATCGTCCTGTCGGGCATCGGCACGTAAAGCGTGTCGCCCATCCGGTTGCGGCCACCGGCGACGACGCCCATGGCGATCGATCGGCCGCAATTTTCCGACCAGTAGGACGAGGTGACGTGCCCGATCATCGTCATCGGAATCTTCTCGTTCGGATCGGCGACGATCTGCGCCCCCTCTTCCAGCACGAGGGTCGGGTCCTTCGTCTTCAGCCCCACGAGTTGCTTGCGATCCGGCCGTTGCAGGTCGAAGCGTTTCAGACCAGCGATGCCCACGAAATCGGGTTTTTTCTTCGCCACTGCCCAGTTGAGACCCGCATCGTCGGGCGTCACGGTGCCATCGGTATCCTGGCCGACGATGATGTATCCCTTCTCGGCCCGCAGCACATGCATCGCCTCGGTGCCGTAGAGGCAAGCGCCCATCGCCTCGGCGCGCTCCCACAGGGCCTCGAACACCGACTGCCCGTAATCGGCAGGGACGTTGATCTCGAAGCCGCGCTCGCCGGTAAACGACATGCGGAAGAGCCGGGTCGGAACGCCACAGATTTTGCCCTCGCGTACCGACATGTGCGGCATGGCCTCATCGGATATGTCGATGCCGTCGACAAACGGCGCGATGATGTCGTGGGCCTGGGGCCCCTGCACGGCGATGACGGCCCATTGCTCGGTGATGGAGGTCAGCCAGACATCGAGATGCGGGAACTCTGTCTGGAGATAGTCCTCCATGTGGTGAAGAACGCGCGGCGCACCACCGGTGGTCGTCGTGACGTGGAAGCGGTCGGCGGCAAGGCGGCCGACCACGCCGTCATCGTAGATGAAGCCGTCTTCGCGCAGCATGATGCCGTATTTGCACCGGCCGGGCTCCAGCTTGTCCCAAGCGTTGGTGTAGAGAAGGTTGAGGAAGGCTGCCGCATCCGGGCCGACCACCTCGATCTTGCCCAGCGTGGAGGCATCGAACAGGCCAGCAGTCTCGCGCACCGTTCGGCATTCACGCGAGACGGCGGCGAGCATGGTTTCGCCGGCGCGCGGCAGGTACCAGGCGCGCTTCCACTGGCCGACATCCTCGAAGACGGCCCCGTTCGTGACCAAGCATCCGTGCAGCGGCGTCTTTCTTGCCGGGTCGAACAGCACGCCCCGGCTCTGGCCGACGATCGTTCCGAACGTCACCGGCGTATAGGGCGCGCGGAACGTCGTCAGGCCCACTTGCGGGATCGGCTTGCCGAGCGTCTCGGCGGCGATCGCAAGGCCGTGCATGTTGGACGTCTTGCCCTGGTCGGTCGCCATGCCGTTGGTGGTGAAGCGCTTGACGTGCTCGATCGAATGCATGCCCTCACGCACCGCGAGCCGGATATCCTTGGCAGTCACGTCGTTCTGGAAATCGACGAAGGCCTTGCCGGACTCGGGCGCACCGACGGCGCCAACGAGGCCTGCCGACCAAGAGCCGGCATCGATGCCTTCATGATCGATATCGATGACCGGACGTCCCGACATTTCCGAGCCGGCTCCGTTGGCGGCATCAAGACCGGCCTCCACAGCCTGTTCGACGAGCGCCACGGGATCGTCGGTCCCGGCACAAGCGCCGATCGACACGCAGTCTTGCGCATTGACGCCCGGCAGGAACCGGCCGCTTTCCGCATCCCAGGCCACCTTGCCGCGAGACTGCGAGAAAAGATGCACCGATGGCGTCCAGCCGGCGGACGTCATCAGCGCGTCCACCTCGATATCGCGGCCCTTGCCCGATGCGCCGGCCGGAACGACCGCGATGGACGAGACGCGCAGCCTGCCCTTGGTCGAGGCAATTGCATGGCGGGTCAGAACCTCGATACCGCGCGTGCGAGCCTCTTCCAGAAGCGATCCGCCCGGCCTGTCGCGCGCTTCGACGATAACAGGGATGCGAATGCCCGCATCCTGCAAATCAAAGGCTGCCGCATAGGCGCTGTCGCAAGCCGTGTAGACGGCCACCTTCGCTCCGATGGCGACGCCGTAATGGTTGAGGAAGGTGCGAGCCGCCGAAGCCAGCATGATGCCCGGGCGGTCGTTGCCCGGAAAGACCATGTGCCGCTCGATGGCGCCCGTCGCCAACACCACGCGCTTGGCGCGGACCTGCCAGAGCCGTTCGCGCGGCTGGTCCGGCGATGGAAGCGCAAGATGGTCGGTCACGCGCTCGGTCAGGCCGACGAAGTTCTGTGCGTAATATCCAAACGCCGTCGTGCGCGTCAGAACCCGGACATTGTCCATGAAGGCGAGACGGGCTGCGGTTTTCTGCGCCCAGTCGAAGCCGGTGTCGCCGTTGACGGCGATACTGGTGTCGAAATGGAAAGCGCCGCCCATTTCGGGCTGCTCGTCGCAGATGATGACACTTGCGCCCGACTCGGCCGCCGCAAGCGCTGCCGACAGGCCTGCCAATCCGCCGCCCACGACGAGGACATCGCAATGGGCATAGCGCTGCGCGTAATGGTCGGGATCGGCCTCTTTCGGTGACTCACCGAGGCCAGCTGCCCGGCGGATGACCGGCTCGTACAGCTTGTTCCAGGCAGCACGCGGCCACATGAAGGTCTTGTAGTAAAATCCGGCCGAAAAGAGCGGCGACAGCGCGTCATTGATGGCGCCGACATCGAAGGCGAGCGATGGATAGCGGTTCTGCGAGGAGGCCCTGAGTCCGTCGAAGATTTCCTGCACCGAGGCTCGGACGTTCGGCTGATAGCGCGCCGAATCGCGCGACACCTGCATCAGCGCGTTCGGCTCTTCGGCGCCGGCCGAGAGCACACCGCGCGGGCGGTGATATTTGAACGACCGGCCCATGAGGTGGATGCCGTTAGCGATGAGTGCGGAAGCGAGTGTATCGCCCTCGAGCCCCGTCAGCATACGGCCATCGAAGGAAAAGCGCACGGTCTTGGCGGGCGTCAAGCGCCCCTTTCCCGGTAGGCGGTTTGCGCCGCCCTGATACGCGTTGCCGCTCATTGGCCGCTTCCTTCCGTGGCTGCTGCTTGCGCCTGCGGATCGGGAAGCGCGGGCCGCGGCTCGCCGGCCTTGTAGGTCATGAGAAAGCGATCGGTCACCGTGTTGCGCACGGCATTGAAGAAGCGCCCGCAGCCATGAATGTGGCGCCAGCGCTCATAGACGTCGCCCTTTCGGTTGTCGCGCAGAAAGAAATAGCGCTCGAACTCCTCGGGCGTGAGATCGGCCATCTTGTCCGCGCGCACGATATGGGCCTCGCCGGCATGGCGGAACTCGATTTCCGGGCGGTCTTCGTCGCAATAGGGGCAGCGGATCAGCAGCATTTCTGTCTCAGGCCTCTCGTCTCAGTGCGCGACAGCCGCCGCGGCGGCCTCGTCGATCAGCCGGCCGGTGCGGAACCGCTCCAGCGTGAAGCCCTCGTTGATCTTGTGCGGCGCATCGTTGGCGATCGTGTGGGCGAACACATGGGCAGAGCCCGGCGTAGCCTTGAAGCCACCCGTACCCCAGCCGCAATTGACGTAGAGACCCTTGACCGGCGTCTTGGCGAGGATCGGCGAGCGGTCCGGCGTAACATCCACGATACCGCCCCAGGAGCGCAGCATCTTCATGCGGCTGAAGATCGGGAACATCTCGCAGATCGCATCCAGCGTGTGCTGGATGATGTGTAGACCGCCGGTCTGGGAATAGGACGTGTACTGGTCGGTCCCGGCCCCGATCACCAGTTCGCCCTTGTCGGACTGGGAAATGTAGGCATGCACCGTGTTCGACATGACGACGCATGGGAAGATCGGCTTCACCGGTTCCGACACCAGTGCCTGCAGCGGGAAGCTTTCGAGCGGCATGCGGATGCCGGCCATATCCATCAGCACCGAAGTATGGCCGGCGGCAACGACACCGATCTTCTTGGCTCCGATGAAGCCGCGCGCGGTGTCGACGCCGGTCACGTCTCCGTTCGCGCCGCGACGGATGCCCGTCACTTCGCAATTCTGGATGATGTGGACACCCATATCGGCTGCGGCGCGCGCATAGCCCCAGGCGACTGCATCGTGCCGGGCAACGCCGCCGCGGCGCTGCAGGGCGGCGCCCATGACGGGATAGCGCGCATTGCTTGAGATATTGAGCGGAGGGCAGAAAGCCTTTGCCGCATCGGGCTCGAGCCATTCATTGTCGATGCCGTTCAGCCGGTTGGCATGGATGTGGCGCTTGGCCGACTGCACGTCATGCACATTGTGCTGCAGCATCATGACGCCGCGGGCAGAATACATGACGTTGTAGTTCAGCTCCTGCGACAGGTTCTCCCACAGGTTCAGCGCATGGTTATAGAGGCCCGCGCTTTCGTCATAGAGATAGTTGGAGCGGATGATGGTGGTGTTGCGGCCGGTATTGCCGCCGCCGAGCCAGCCCTTCTCGATCACGGCGATGTTCTTGAAGCCGTGTTCCTTGGCTAGGTAATAGGCCGTACCCAGACCATGCCCGCCGGCACCCACGATCACGATGTCATAGGACGAACGCGGCTCGGGCGACGACCACTGCTTGTCCCAACCCTTGTGGCCACGCATGGCTTCTCGGGCGATCGCGAAGATGGAATATTTGCGCATGCATGCTCCCCGGCCTGTGGCGCATCGTAAGCACTGGACCTATCCAAGCCATGTCAAATTGAAAAGATCGACAATGGTCGTTTTGCGACCTTCAACGACGCGTAGAGCTAGATGGCCGATCGTGCAAATTCATGGCAGGCATGGCCCGCGCCGTGCTCCGTGAAAAGTGACGGAACGCCTGCATTTCGGTGCTTTTCCAACTGGACGACCGAAATCCTTTCTGCTAGTTACCACGCCGATCGTTCGGTGGCTCGCTGCGCGAACGAAATGTCATGCGACGACGTGCAGTATCGTCAGCCACCGAATTAGAACGAAGGAACGGGATTAACGTGCAGGTTCTTGTCCGCGATAACAATGTTGATCAGGCGCTGCGAGCGCTGAAGAAGAAGATGCAGCGCGAAGGCATCTTCCGTGAAATGAAGATGCGCGACTTCTATGAGAAGCCGTCGCAGAAGCGTGCTCGCGAAAAGGCCGAAGCCGTTCGCCGCGTGCGCAAGCTTGCTCGCAAGCGCGCTCAGCGCGAAGGCCTGCTCGGCGGCCGCGCCGCTCCGACACGCGGATAAGGTGCTTCGGCACGCCCGGATCTTTCTGCCGGGATAGAGATTTTGATGGGCGGGCGCGAAACTTCGCACCCGCCTTTTCTTTTTGCCAGCAGACCGTAATGTTGCCGGGCTTCTTCGCTAGCTGATGAACGCGGCGATTCGATTGCCGGCTCTATCGATCGACAAGGGATCCTGACATTGGCCATCGCATCATTTTCGCTCCAATCCCGCACCGCGCGTCGTCGGGCTGCGCTTGCCGGCACGCTCCTCAGCGCAATCGTCCTTGCAAGCTGCCAGTCGGCCGGCATGCCGAACGCGGATATGATCCGGCTCGACGCCGCCCAGGGCAGCGAGCAGAACATCGCGTCGCTCACCCAGGTCATCCAGAACAATCCGCGCGATCCTGAAGCGTACAATGTGCGCGGCTCAGCCTATGGCCGCGGTGGGCAGTTCGAACTGGCCATCGCCGATTTCGACCAGGCGCTCGCACTCAATCCGCGCTTCTACCAGGCCTATGCCAACCGGGCGCTCATCCACCGCAACCTCGGCAATCGCGAACAGGCCATCGCCGACTACAATGCTGCGGTCCAGATCAACCCGAATTACGACGCCGCCTATGTCGGGCGCGGCAACATCTACCGCCAGGCTGGCATGCTTAACGAAGCCTATGCGGACTATAACCGCGCCATTCAGCTCAACTCCACCGACGCCCGCGCCTATCACAATCGCGGGCTCATCCAGCAGCGCCGCGGCAACCATGTCGAAGCGATCGAGGACTTCTCGCGATCGATCTCGATCTCGCCGCGCTCGCCGGAGCCCTATAACGGTCGCGGCCTGTCCTATTTCGCAGTCGGCGACCAGGACAACGCCTTCACGGACTTCAACCGTGCGATCCAGCTCGACGAGAACGTTGCGGAGTCTTGGGCCAACCAGGCGCTGATCTACGAACAGCGTGGCGAGAACGATCGAGCCGCCCGTTCCTACGCGCGCGCCGCCCAGCTCGACCCGAACTATCAGCCGGCAAAGGACGGCCTCAGCCGGACGCGGGGCATCTGACGCAGCTCCCAGGCTGCAGCCTCGCAGCTTGCTCTTCGAGAGAATGAAAAAGGCCCGCCCGGACATCTCCGGGCGGGCCTTTTTCATTGGTTCAGCCGGCTGGCGGCTCAGTGTTCGTGCAGTGCCTTGACGATGTCTTCCGTCATCTTCTTGGCATCGGCCAGGAGCATCATCGTGCCATCCTTGTAGAACAGCGTGTTGTCGATGCCGGCATAGCCGGAGCCGAGCGAGCGCTTGACGAAGAGGCAGGTCTTGGCCTTGTCCACGTCGAGGATCGGCATGCCGAAGATCGGCGACGACGGGTCGTCGCGCGCAGCCGGGTTGGTCACGTCGTTCGCGCCGATGACGTAAGCGACGTCCGCCTGGGCGAATTCCGAGTTGATATCCTCGAGTTCGAAGACTTCGTCATACGGGACGTTGGCTTCGGCCAGGAGCACGTTCATATGCCCGGGCATGCGGCCGGCGACCGGGTGGATCGCGTACTTTACCTCGACGCCTTTTTCCTTCAGCGAGTCGGCCAGTTCGCGCAGCGCGTGCTGTGCCTGTGCCACCGCCATGCCGTAGCCGGGCACGATGATGACCTTGCCGGCATTCGCCATCAGGAAGGCGGCATCGTCTGCCGAGCCCTGCTTGATGGTACGGTCGATGTCGTCGGCAGCGCCGGCAACCTGTTCGCCGCCGAAGCCACCGAGAATGACCGACACGAAGGATCGGTTCATGCCCTTACACATGATATATGACAGGATCGCACCCGAGGAGCCGACGAGAGCACCGGTCACGATCAGGGCGAGGTTGCCGAGCGTGAAGCCGATGCCGGCTGCGGCCCAGCCCGAATAGGAGTTCAGCATCGACACGACGACGGGCATGTCTGCGCCGCCGATCGGGATGATGATGAGCACGCCGAGCGCCAGCGACGCGATGACGATCAGCCAGAAGACGAAATGGCTTTCCGTGCCGACCAGGATCGCGATCAGGATCAGGATCGTCGCGGCGAGACCGGCATTGATGACGTGACGCCCGGGCAGCATGATCGGCTTACCGGACATGCGGCCGTCGAGCTTCAGGAAGGCGATGATCGAGCCGGTGAAGGTGATCGCACCGATGGCGACGCCGAGCGACATTTCAATCAGCGCGGTTGCACCGATCGAGCCGACGAGGCCGATGCCGAAGGATTCCGGCGCGTATAGTGCTGCGGCAGCGACGAGAACGGCTGCGAGACCGACCAGCGAGTGGAAGGCGGCAACGAGCTGCGGCATCGCCGTCATCGGAATGCGCTGGGCGATCACGGCGCCGGCACCACCGCCGATGGCGAGGCCGAGCACGATCAGCATGAAGCCACCGAAGGACGGCGCTGCCAAAACGAGCGTGGTCAGGATGGCGAGACCCATGCCCACTATGCCGAATGTGTTGCCTTGGCGGCTGGTCGTCGGATGGGAAAGGCCGCGCAGTGCCAGGATGAACAGCACTGCGGACACGAGATAGAGGACGGCTGCGAAACTCTCAGACATGGATCAGCCCCTCACTTCTCTTTTTTCTTGTACATGGCCAGCATGCGCTGGGTGACGAGGAAGCCGCCGAAGATGTTGACCGATGCCAGGATCAGCGCAACGAAGCCAAAGCCCGTGGCGATGCCGCTGGTGGAAATGCCGACTGCGAGCAGTGCACCGACGACGATGACCGACGAGATCGCGTTGGTGACGGACATCAGGGGCGTGTGAAGCGCAGGCGTCACCGACCAGACGACGTAGTAGCCGACGAAGATCGCGAGAAGGAAAACGGCGAGCTGGAAGACGAAGGGATCGATCGCGCCGGCGGTCGCACCGTGCGCTGCGGCGCCCGCAGCGTCGAGGATGCCGGAGCCGGCCGCATCGCGCACGCTCTGAGCGGCCCGGTCGAGATCGTCGAGCGCCTGTTCGAGTGCTGGAGTGGCCATATCAAGCGTCTCCCTTGTTCGTCGCGGCAACCGCCTCGGTTGCCTGCGGTGGTGGTGCCGGCGTGGGCGCTGGCGTGCCGCCACCGAAATTCGGATGAATAACCTTGCCACCATGCGTCAGCGCGGTGGCCTTCACGAGCTCATCGTCGAAATTGATCGCGATGTCGCCATCCTTGATCATCGTCTGGAGGAACGTGAGAAGGTTCTTGGCGTAGAGCAGCGATGCGCTGGCTGCGATGCGGCCCGGCACGTTGTTGTAGCCGATGATGCGCACGCCGTTCTTGTCGACGACTTCACCTGCAACCGCGCCCTCGACGTTGCCGCCGCGCTCGACCGCGAGATCGACCAGGATCGAACCCGGCCGCATCGAAGCGATCATGTCGGCCGTCACGAGACGTGGCGCCGGACGACCCGGAATCAGCGCCGTGGTAATGACGATATCCTGCTTGGCGATGTGATCGGCAACGAGCGCCGCCTGCTTCGCCTGGTACTCCTTGGACATTTCCTTGGCGTACCCGCCGGCGGTTTCGGCCGCCTTGAACTCTTCGTCTTCGACGGCGATGAACTTGCCGCCGAGCGATGCGACCTGCTCCTTGGACGCCGGGCGCACGTCGGTTGCCGAAACGGCCGCTCCGAGACGCTTGGCGGTTGCGATCGCCTGAAGACCGGCAACCCCTGCCCCCATGACGAAGACCTTGGCGGCCGGCACGGTGCCGGCGGCGGTCATCATCATCGGCATGGCGCGGTCGAAGGCGGCAGCCGCATCGATGACGGCCTGATAGCCGGCAAGGTTCGCCTGCGACGACAGGACGTCCATCGACTGCGCACGGGTGATGCGCGGCATCAGTTCCATAGCGAAGGTGGTGAGGCCCTTGGAGCCGAGATCGGCGATCAGGTCATTGTGGCCGTAAGGGTCCATGATGGCGATGACGATGGCGCCGGACTTGTAGCCGGCGGCTTCTTCCGCATCAGGGCGGCGCACCTTCAAGACGACATCGGCGCGCGCGGCATCGGCAGCGGTGCCGATCGTCGCGCCAGCCTTTTCGAACTCTGCATCCGGAATGCGCGACTGGCTGCCGGCATCGGCTTCGACAACGACTTCGAGGCCGGCGGCGACCAGTTTCTTAACGGTATCAGGCGAGCCGGCGACGCGGCTTTCGCCGGGTGCCTTTTCCTTCGCGATAAACAGCAGCTTGGCCACTCAAACCTCCCTCTCGACCGCGCACGATGCACCCACGGTCCCGCCGGTGCGTTCGCACGCTCAAATAGCGCCGCCCTTATGGGCAGCCATGGCGACCCAACCTAGCGCAGCAGGAAAAACGCGCCGATGTTCAGGACGATGAAGAGTATCGTGGCTGAGAAGAAGCCGGCCGTGGTGAAGAAGCCGAAGGCCATGGCAATGAGAAGCGCCACACAGAAGACGGTGCCCCATTTGGTGGCTGACAGGAAAAACGCATAGGTGCGATCGTGCTCGGAGTAATCCATCTCGGCGCCCATTTCGAGCGGGCCGGACTTTTCTTCGGACATGGGTCTAACTCTCCATCAGGCTTATTGGGCACGGCATACACAATGCGTGATCGAAGAGCAATGCGCCATGCGGCCCCTTCCCCGCCTTCGGCAAGCGGGGCAGGAGCAGGCGATCATCCGGCAAATGAACTCAGGCGGCGGCGCTTCTGCGCGCTTCGGCCAGCGCAAACCGCGCGGTCGGACGTACCGTCAGAGGCGTCACGCCGAGCTGCTCGGCAGGCGCGAACAGCAGCTCCCGCTCGCGCGGTGTCGAGCGGAAATAGGGATAGCGATCCATGAGACGCGTGTTGCTGGTGACCAGGCGACCGGCAAACAGGCCGACTGGATAGAGAATGCCTTCGTGCATCCGCTCTTCAGCCAGCTGCGTCGCGCCAAAATAGCGTCGGTAGAAAGCGTAGTGCGCCCGTTTCACGGGTGCGAGGCAGTAATTGGTGTTGAAGTACTCGGTCGCCATCGCGCCAAGCCGCAGGGTCAGGAACGGCAGCGGCAACTCGCCCATCAATTCGGGATCACTGGCATGGCGCACCGGATCGATGAAGGACATGCCCTGGTCGAGCAGCGGGTTGAGGATGTCCGGAAAGATATCGACCGAGGTGCCGTAGCGATGCTCCGAAACCACATGATGAAGTCGAATGGTCGAAATCATCTGTTCCCGATAGTAAATGGCAAAGACATGAGCGTGGCTGTGATGATCGATTTCATCAATGATCGGCCCTTTTCGGTCCATCACCTTATGTGCGCGGTAAGCTTTGGCGCGCAGCATCCCGACATCCTCGAGATCTTCTGCCGTATCAACCCGGCGATACTCGATCTCGTCCATAAGTTGCAGGTATTGTTCCGCCAGCCGCATCCGTGTCTGGAAGTCTTCGGCCATGTTGCCCTCGCACGATCCGCCTTTAAATAAAATCTTAATCAAAATGCGCGGACTGGCAACGCTAAGTAGTGCTTTGGGGCCTAGGCTTAAAGATTATGGTTAACGGGCGGGATCACGCGGCTCCGGGAACCGGGCGGTGAGCGATCCTCTCAACGACGAATGCGGGATGCCGAGGTGGAGCCTTTCGGCACGACCGTGGACGCGGGCTTGGTATCCGCGACGGACTTCGCTGCAAGCTCACGGATGCTGCTCTTGGGCAGCGGCTTGCCGAAAATGAAGCCTTGGATGAGGTCGACATGGCCAGTCGCGCAGACCATGCGCAACTGCTCTTCGGTCTCGACACCTTCGACGGTGACTTCCAGATCCATCTCGCGGGCGAGATAGACGATGCCGCTCAGGAGCTTGAAGTTCTTCGAGCTCTTCGTCACGTCGCGCACGAAGGATCGATCGATCTTCACCTTCGTGACCGGCAGGCTGTTCAGGTAGGAAAGGTTCGAATAGCCGGTGCCGAAATCATCGATGGCGATGGTGACGCCAAGCATCCGCAGCTCGTTGAGGATATCGCGGGCGGCGACGGCGTCCTCCACGAAGGCGCTTTCGGTCACTTCGACCTCGAGCCGCTCCGGCGCAAGCCCGGATGACCCGAGCGCGTCGGTGACCAGACGCACAATATCGCGGTTGCGCAGATCGAGCGCCGACAGGTTGACCGAGACGGCAAGATTGCCCGGCCAGCTTGCGGCATCGCGACAGGCCGTCTGCAGCATGAAATCGGTGATGAGCGGAACGATGCCCATTTCTTCGGCGAGCGGGATGTAGTCGCCCGGCGAGATGGGGCCGAGCGTCGGATGCTGCCAGCGCGACAATGCTTCGCAGCGGGCGAGGCGCAGTCCGTCGGCGCTGAACATCGGCTGGTAGACGAGCGTCAGCGAGCGCTGCTCGATCGCCAGTCTCAGATCCTTCTTGAGTATCTGACGCAGGCGATATTTCTCGTCCATGGATTCGGCAAAGACCGTCCAGGTGTTCTTGTCGCGCTTCTTCGATTCATGCAGCGCCAGATCGGCCTTGATCTGCAGTTCGTCGAGCACAAAGCCCGACCGGCGTGCCAGCACGAGACCGGCGCTGACGCTGGCAAACAGCTTGTTGCCCTGGACGATATAGACACCCGACAGCGCATCGAAGATCGCGCCCATGACCCGCGAAACATCGGTTGCGGTATCGGCATCCCGGATCAGGAGGACGAATTCGTCGCCGCCGAAGCGCGAGGAAATGATGCGATGCGGCTCGACGAGCTTGAGCCGCGAGGACAGTTCGCACAGCAGGCGATCACCGGCGACGTGCCCGAGCGTGTCGTTGACGTGCTTGAAATCGTCGATGTCGATGACGACCAGCGCCACCATGTCGGAGCCGTCCATGCCGGCAAGCTGGTCGCGCACGAGGTCGGCGAAATGGTAACGGTTCGGAAGGCCGGTGAGGCTGTCGTAACGGGCCAGATAGTTGATCTTCTCGTCGGCCTTGATGCGGGCAGTGACGTTTTCGAAGATCAGGACGACGCCATCGCCGCCGGAGCGGCGCCGGGCGGAGAATTCGAGATAGAGATCGTCGGAAACCTTGATCAGACAGCGGGATCGGTGGCCGTCATAGAGTTCGTCGATGCTGTTCAGGATCTGATTGGACAGTTCCCGCGTGATCGCACCGCTGCGGACGGCATGACGAAAGACCACCGACAGCTTGCGGTCATGGACCACTTCGGGGCCCTTGAGATTGAAAAGGCGCGCGACCTTGCGGTTGGCCAGGACAATGCGCCGGTCCTCGTCGAGCATGACGAGGCCGTGGGACATGTTGTTGAGCGCCATGTCGAGCCGTTCGGCCATGACGAGAACGGCGCGCTTGCCGAGCACGGTCTGGTAGAGGAAGTCGCGCACGCCGTTCGCCATGGACCGTGTCGTTAGGACCAGCGGGATGACGAGGACGGCGAGAAGTGCACGATAGGGATCGCCTGTCATGATCAGGCCAACGGCGATCGGCCCGAACAGCAGGAGCGACATCAGGTTGACGGTGATGCGCGAGCCGTAATTGCGGCCAACTACGGAAATCATAGCCGCCAGACCAAGCGCGATCGAGGCGATTTCGGCGAAATATTCCCGTACCGCAAACGAGCTGTATGCCGCCATCGAGCCGAGCACGAGCGACACGATCGCGGTGCCGACAATGTAGCGGAATTCCCACTTCCAGATGAAAGCGTGGTCTGCGCCGGTGAAATCGACCGTGTCGAAGACGCGCATCAGCGCCACGCGGCCGGCACCGACCGCGGCGAACATCGCCGCGAAGGCGATGAACATCGGATCGCCGACCTTGGTATAGATCGCGAGCGACACGATGATATGCGTTGCTATGCCGGCGACGGTGGTCGAGCGATTTCCGTATAGCGAACGCACGAACGAGAGATAGACGTCCGTGGGCAACCGCTCTTCGCTCTTTGCCGTTTCAGGCCGTTCTGCGTTCCACATGCGCAATCTCTAGCAGCCAAGGCTTAAGGAACGCTTGCGCAATCCCAGCGAGAATTGAGGGCTAATGACCCCGAGCAATAGCGCAGGACACCTTGCGCGGGCCTGACATATCTCTACTCCGCGGCAATCGGGAATGCTTCCCCTTTTCTGTCGAAAGCTGTGCGCAAAGAAGCGGCACGTGGAGCAGTCTTTCGGATGCTTTCCTCTCGGACATGCCCGTAGCCACGTACAGCCTGCGGCCAGGCAAGAAGTTCCGCCGCCGCCGCAAGGTTCGGCTGGGTCAGCTTCGTCGCGACGTGGTCCATTTCCGCCTCGAAGTCGACAAGCATCTTGCGTTCGCGCTTGCGTTCTTCCGTCCAGCCGAAGACATCGATGGCCGAACCACGCAACCCGCGAAGCCGGGCAAGGAGCCTGAACGCCGACATCATCCAGGGTCCGAAGCTGCGCTTGGCAGGATGGCCGTCGCCGGACTTCGGACCGGGCATCAGCGGCGGCGCCAGATGAAACTCCAGCCGCTCAAAGCTCGCGAATTGCCCGGCCAGTTGCCGCTCGAAGCTTCTATCGGTGTAAAGACGGGCGACTTCATACTCATCCTTGATCGCCATCAGGCGAAAGAGCGACGCGGCCGCCTGGCGGGTGACGTCGCCGGGCGCGCCCGCGATCGCGGCTTCCGCCGCCGCCACCTGGTCGATCCGTTTGCGGAAGCGCGCCGCATAGGCCTGGTCTTGATAATCGACGAGAAACCGTTCCCGCCGCGAAATGTCGGAGGCGAGATCATCCTCGGTCTCTGGTTTCGCGGCCGTGTTGAGGCGTGCAGCCAGCGCGGGATCATGGGCAAGCGCCCTGCCCCAGCGGAACGCGGCAATGTTCATGGCTACGGCCTGACCATTCAGTTGGATCGCCCTTTCCAGTGCGTGCGCGGAAAGCGGGATACCGCCGCGCTGGTAGGCGAGGCCCAGCATCAGCATGTTGGTTGCGAGCCCGTTGGCGAACAGCGCGTTCGCAGCCGATGATGCATCGACCAGAACGGTCTTCGCGTCGCCGGCCGCCTGCCTGATCGCTCGCTTCAGCCGCTCCGCCGGCAGGCTGAAGTCGGCATCGCGGGTGAAATCGCCCGGCATCACCTCGGCGGTGTTGGCGACGACATGCGTCCGGTTCTCGCTGATTGCCGCGAGCACCTTGCGCGAACCGGTCACGACTAAATCGCAGCCCAGAACGAGGTCGGCCTTGCCGGCCGAAACACGGATTGCCGAGATGGCTTCGGGCGATTGGGCGATGCGGACATGGCTGAAAACGGCACCGCCCTTTTGCGCAAGGCCGGCCATGTCGATCATGCCGCAGCCCTTGCCCTCCAGATGGGCTGCCATGCCGAGGATTGCGCCGATGGTGACGACGCCGGTTCCGCCGATACCCGTGACGATGCCAGCCCAGCCATTCTCATCGAGCGCGAAGGTGCTTGGCTCCGGAACGTTGGCCAGCGGATCGCCGAGCGCCTTGGCGCCGCCCTCGGCCTTCTTCAACTTCGCGCCGTGAACGGTGACGAAGGACGGGCAGAAGCCGTCGAGGCAGGAGAAGTCCTTGTTGCAGTTCGACTGGTCGATCCGCCGCTTGCGCCCGAAGGGCGTCTCGACCGGCTGTACGGACACGCAGTTGGACTTGACGCCGCAATCGCCGCAGCCTTCGCAGACCAGCTCGTTGATGATCACGCGCTTGTCGGGATCGGGATAAAGCCCGCGCTTGCGGCGGCGGCGCTTCTCGGCAGCGCACGTTTGATCATAGAGGAGCACCGTCACGCCCGGCAGGGCCGCGAGTTCCCGCTGCACGCGATCGAGATCGCCGCGATGATCGATCGTGGTGCCGTCCGGAAACTTCACCGATGGCGGGTATTTGTAGGGCTCGTCTGTGACGACGGCGATGCGCTCGACGCCTTCGGCGCGCACTTGCCTCGCGATGGCATCGACGCTCAGGCCACCTTCATGCGACTGGCCGCCGGTCATCGCGACGGCGTCGTTATAGAGGATCTTGTAGGTGATGTTGGCCTTAGCCGCGACGGCGAAGCGAAGCGCCAGCACGCCGGAATGGTTGTAGGTGCCATCCCCCAGATTCTGGAAGATATGGCAGCGCTTCGTGAACGGCGCCTGGCCTACCCACTGCGCGCCCTCCCCGCCCATCTGCGTGAAGCCTGCCGTGTCGCGGTCCATCCAGAGCGCCATGAAGTGGCAGCCGATCCCGGCTGCCGCAACGGCGCCTTTGGGAACCTTGGTGGAGGAATTGTGCGGACAGCCGGAACAGAAATGCGGACGCCGCACCGCAACGTCGCCGGTTTCGGCGAGCATCGCCTGCCTCTGTTTGAGCCGCGACAGCCGCCCTGCAACCGCCTCGTTGAAGCCGATCGTACTCTGCACGCGCTCACCGATCGCAATCGCGATGTCGTTCGGATCGAGCGCGCCTTTTATTGGCAGAAGCCAGTCGCCGCGCTCGTCCCTTTTGCCGACGATGACCGGCTGGTGCGCGGTTCCATAGAGCGCTTCACGAATTTGGCTCTCGATGAGCGAGCGCTTCTCTTCCACCACGATCAGCGTTTTAAGCCCTTGGGCGAAATCGACGATGTCTTCGCGGTCGAAGGGCCAGGGTGCCGCGACCTTCATGAGGCGGATGCCGAGCCGCGCCGACTCCCGCTCGTCGATGCCGAGATCGGCAAGCGCCTGGCGCACATCGAGATAGGATTTGCCGACCGTCACGATGCCGAGGCTGGCATCCCGTCCGCCGGAGAAGACGACGCGGTTGAGACGGTTGGCGCGGATGAAGGCTGCGGCGGCGGCACGCTTGTACTGGTGCATCCGCTCTTCCTGGCCGAGGAAGTCGAGATCATTGCTGCGAATGTTGAGGCCACCGGGCGGCATGTCGAAGTCTGGGATCACGACCTGGAAGCGGTCGAGCCCCGCTTCGACGGAAGCGGTGGATTCCACATTGTCCTTCACGCATTTCAGCGCCGTCCATGTGCCGGCAAAGCGTGACAGTTCGTAGCCGATGACGCCGTAGTCGATCATCTCCTGCACGCCGGCGGGATTGAGGATCGGGATCATCGTGTCGACGAACTGGAATTCGGTCTGGTGCGCATTGGTGGAGCTTTCGGCGGTGTGGTCGTCGCCCATCAGCGCCAGAACGCCGCCATGGCGCGACGAACCGGCGAGATTGGCATGCCGGAACACGTCGCCGGAACGATCGACGCCCGGACCCTTGCCATACCAGAGCGCGAAGACGCCGTTGTGCTTGCCGAACCCATCGAGTTCAGTCTGCTGCGTGCCCCAGATTGCCGTGGCGGCTAGCTCTTCGTTGAGACCCGGCTGAAAGACGATGTCGTTTGCCTGCAGGAGGCGGTTTGCGCCGAACAGCTGCTGATCGAGCCCTCCGAGCGGCGATCCGCGATAGCCCGAGACGAAGCCGCCCGTGTTCAGCCCGGCGCGCCGGTCGAGCTCCTTTCGGGTCAGAAGAACCCGAACGATCGCCTGGGTTCCCGTGACGAAAATGCGCGATTTGGTCAGGTCGTATTTGTCGTCGAGCGACACGTCATGCAGCGTCATTCAAATCCTCCCCCGGCACGCCGCCCTCCTGCGGCGCGCCTTGGTCTTGCATTGTGAAGCTAGAAGGCCTGGGGTCAAACGCTTTCGATTGTGCGCTGCAGCGGTGCAACTTCCTGTCGCCAATACGCTTTTGAACGACAAGAAGCATCGCCTGATTGCCTTATGGCGCAATCAAGCTCAGCTGATCGACTGGCCACCATCGACGGTGATCGTGGTGCCGGTGATGTAGCTGCCAGCGTCCGAAGCGAGAAGGAGCGCTGCACCGGCGAGATCAGTATCCCGCCCGAGCCGCCGCATGGGGTTCGTTTCCGCCAGCACGGCACCTGCACGGCCGCCGAGGAAAGGCTCCGTCATGGGCGTTGGAAACCAGCCGGGTGCGATCGCATTCACCCGGATGCCGTGACGCGCCCATTCCAAGGCCAGGCATCGGGTCATCTGTTCAAGCGCGGCCTTGGACGCCGCATAGGCAACCGTGTTGCGCACCGCCTTGTCGGCAAGGAAGCTCGACAGGCCGATGATCGAACCGCCGGTGCCGGCATCGATCATGCGCCGCGCGGCCTCCTGGCTCACCGCGAAGGTAGCCTGCGTGTTGATGGCGGCGATATCGGCCCATTCCGACGCTGCCGTCTCCAGAGCCGGCTTGCGGAGGCCGATCCCGGCGGCATTGACGAGGATGGTGGCCGGGCCGAAGCGGGCCTCGCATCGCTCAAACATCGCGGTGACATCTTGCGGGTCCGTGATGTCTGCCCGCGCCACTTCGAGAACGCTCTGACAGGCCCCCAGCCTGCAGGGCGCGCTGTCCACTTCCGCCGCATGACGACCTGCAACGAGAACGCGAGCGCCATTGGCAAGCAACGCTGCTGCGATGTCGCGCCCGAGCCCGCTCGTGCCACCGGTCACGATCGCGACGCGGCCGGAGAGATCGAACAGCTGCGCAGCCTTCAGGCGCGATGCGGTTGAAAGGTCGATGTCGGCCATCAGAGGCGGCCGCCGCGGTCGAGGATCATCATGTAGGTGTCGAACGCGTAATCCGATCGGCGCATCCAGGAATAGGCAGTGCGGCGATAAGCGGAATAGCTCTCCCAGAGCTCCGCGAAGGCTTCATTCTCGCGCGAAAAGGTGCGGTAAGCCTGTTCGGCGGCCGAGAAGCAGGCGTCCATGATGTCGTTGCTGTAGGGCCGGACGATGGTGCCCGCATTCTCGAGTGCCGCCAGTGCCGGCGGGTTGAGGATGTCGTAGCGGGCCATGATCCGCGTGTTCACCACCGCCGATGCGTGGCGAAGAGCGACTTGGTATTCAGCCGGCAAGGCATTGAAAGCATCGAGATTGATCATCGCCATCAACGCCACGCCGCCTTCCCACCATCCCGGATAATAGAGATAGCGTGCCACCCGCGGCAGGCCGAGCACGGTGTCCTCGGCGGGACCGGCAAATTCCGCGGCGTCGATCTCATTGGCTTCGAAAGCCGCGACTAGTCCTTCTGGCGGTGTGTCCTGCGGAATGACGCCGATGTCCTGGACGATGCGACGCCCGAAACCACCGATGCGGAAGCGGATACCGGCGAGGTCCGCCAGCGCATTGATCTCGCGATTGAACCAGCCGCCCATCTGCGCGCCGGTGTTGCCGGCCGGAAACGCCAAGATGGACCTTCCACCGAGATAGGCATTGAAGATGTCGAGCCCGCCGCCTTCCAGCAGCCAGGCATTAGTCAGGCGCTGGTTGAGGCCGAAAGGCAGACCCGAACCGAAAGCAAAAGCCGTATCGCGCTCCGAGAAATAATGGGGCGCGGTGTGGAGCATCTCGACCGAGCCGGCCGAAAGCGCATCCAGTTGTTCGAGTGCGGGCGAACTGGCCTCTTCGACGGTGATTTCGAAACGACCGCCCGTTGCTTCGGCTACCGCATCGGCCAGCATCTGTGCAGCACCGAACAGCGTTTCGAGCGTTGCCGGGAACCCGGACACACAGCGCCAGCGCACCGGCGGCGCAGTCTGTGCGATCGAGGGCGCGGCCAGGCTCACGCCGCCCGTCAGTGCTGCAATCTGGATGAACCGGCGCCGTTCCATGTCTTCTCCGTACTCAAAACGGCCAAACCGGCCTTGCGCGCGTGGCTTTCGTTGTACCCGTTATGCTTGCCCGGACAAGGCTCTTGCGCCAAAGAAAAATTCGCGCCAATCGTCGATCATCCGAATTTTCAGCGAGTCATATCAGCATCATGAAGCCCATCGTTGCCGTGCCGGCCGATAACCGCCATTTCGAAGGCTATGACTGGCATGCTTCGCCGAACCAGTACATCTCGGCGGCGGCAGAAGGCGCCGGCGTGATCCCGCTCATCGTGCCCGCGCTCGATGCGCTGATCGATGTGGACGCCGTGCTCGATCGCGTCGATGGCGTTCTGATCACCGGCTCGCGCACCAATGTTCATCCGAGCCTCTATGGCGAGAAGGAAACGCCTGAGCACGGCCCCTTCGATCCGGCGCGCGACACGGTCAGCCTAGCGCTCATCCACGGTGCCATCGAGCGCGGCCTGCCGCTGCTCGCCATTTGCCGGGGCATTCAGGAGCTCAACGTCGCACTCGGCGGAACGCTCGCCACCGAAATCCAGACGCTTCCCGAGCGCATGGACCACCGCAAGCCGGTAACGGAAATCGCGGACGAGGCCTTTGCGGTGCGCCACCCGGTGCAAGTGAAAGAAGGCTCGTGCCTGGCCGGCATCGTCGGTGCCGGCGCGGTTTCGGTGAATTCGCTGCACCGACAGGCAATCAGCGCGCTGGCGCCCCGGCTGACGGTCGAAGCGGTGGCCGACGACGGCACGATCGAGGCCGTTTCGGTCATCGATGCCAAGGCCTTTGCGGTGGGCGTGCAATGGCATCCGGAATACTGGTTCCGCACGGACCAGCCATCTGGTGCGATCTTCCGGGCATTCGGCGAGGCGGTGCGCTCACGGCTTTCCTTCGCGCACCGGCTCAAGGTTTCAGCTTAGGCATTTTTCGCTGACGCGCGGGCAGCGACGTCGGCGCATTCCGGCACTGGCGTCAGCGACCTGCCCTCGTCGAACCATGCAATGAGATTGTCGGCGACGAGATCGGCCATGGCGTTGCGCGTCGCGACCGAGCCCGATGCGATGTGCGGCAGCACCGAAACGTTCGGCAGCGCAAGAAGCGCATCCGGCACGTTCGGTTCATGGGCAAAGACGTCGAGGCCGGCGGCGGCGATCGTCCCGCTCTGAAGCGCCTCGATCAGCGCTTGCTCGTCGATGACCGAACCGCGGCCGATATTGATGACGACGCCCTTTGCGCCAAGAGCCTTGAGGATCTCCGCATCCACCGACTTTTCCGTTTCCGGCCCGCCGGGCACGGCGATCACCAGCGTGTCGACGGCTTCAGCCAGGACCTTCAACGTCGGGGCGTAGCCGTAGCGCACGCCCGTCTTCTGCGAGCGGGCGTGATAGCTGATTTCGACCCCGAAGCCTTCCATTCGCTTAGCGATTTCGAGCCCGATACGGCCGAGGCCATAGATCCCGACATGGCGGCCGCGCAGCGTGAGCGGCGAAAGGTGAAACGCGCCCTCCTTCGCCCAGCGACCTTCGCGGAGATATGCCTCCGCGTGCGGCAGTTCGCGCAGCGTGTTGATGAGGAGCCCGATCGTCACGTCGGCCACCTCTTCGGACAGCACGTCCGGCGTGTGGGTGACGACGATCCCCTTTTCCGCGGCATAGGCGGCATCGATAGTGTCGTAGCCGACGCCATAGGAAGCGATGATCTTCAAATTCATCATCCGGTCGATCAGTTTGCGGTCGATCCGGCCCCAGCCTGCGAAACCGTCGAGGCTTGCCGCTTCTTCGTCCGAGATCCCATCGAGCTTGTCGGCATAGACGACATCGAACCGCTCGGAAACGCGCGCCTTCAGGTGATCGAGCATGTGCGAGGGCACGAGAATGCGATGGGCGGACCGTGTCATGGACCAGGTTCCTTCTTGTCTAATGTCAACGTGGGTGGAGAGGAGCCGTCGATTGCCGGATGCGCATCTCTGGCTTGATCAGGTGGAGATAATCTTCGGCATGGCTGCCGGCGAGCTTGTCGAGCAGTGCGCGCGCCGCCATGCGGCCGACCTCGGACTGGCCGTTCCAGACGGTCGTCAGCGCCGGCGTCGCGATGGATGCCTCCTCGAGATCGTCGTAGCCTGTTACCGAGATATCCCGGCCGGGCACGAGGCCGGCGCGCTGGATGCCATTCATCAGGCCGATGGCGACGAGGTCGTTCCAGCAGACGGCGGCAGTGGGTTTTTGCGGCATTGAGAGGAAATTCACCGCCGCTTCGAAGCCGCCCTGCTTCGTACGCGGACCGGGGATGCGCAGCGCCGGATCGACTTCGATGCCGGCCTTCTTCAACGCATCTACATAGCCCTGATAGCGGTCGCGGCCGGTCGAGGTCTGGTCCGTGCCGCCGATCATGGCGATGACGCGATGACCGAGGCCGATGAGATGGTTCGTGGCAAGCGCGATCCCGTAGGCATCGTCGCCGCGGAAGGTCGGCACGTCGATATCCGGCACCGAGCGCGCAATGAGGATCGTCGGCATGCCGTTGTTTTCCGCAAGCAGCAGATCGTCACGCGGGGTGCCGATGGCAGGCGACATGATCACGCCATCGCTGCCGAGCTGCAGCAGCGTTTCCAGGAAGGTGCGCTGCTTTTCGACCGAGTCGTAGTGGTTCGACAGGATGAAGGTCTGACGGTTGCGATCGAGCTCGCTTTCGATGGCGCGCAGAATTTCCGCGTAGAACGGGTTCATGATGTCGTGGACGACGACGCCGATGATCCCGGAGCGCGATGTGCGCAGGCTCGCCGCACGGCGGTTGTAGATGTAGCCGAGCGCGCGTGCCTGGTCCTTGATCTTCTCGCGCGTCCTGTCGGCGACGAGGGGACTGTCGCGCAAGGCAAGCGAGACGGTTGCCGTCGATACGCCCAGCGATTCAGCGATCGTCGAGAGTTTGATCTTCTGGGCCAACCGGTCTCCACCCCTGTGACATGATTTAAAGTGTTTAAATAAACAGATTGAACGCGCGGCGACAATGGCGTTGCACTCGCGTGGCGATCAAGCCTGCGGCGCAGTCGTCTCAGAGATGTTTTCCTCCAGCTTCTTCAGAAGCTTTGCCAGCTGGCGGGTCTCCTTGCCGCTGAGGCCCGCCAAAAGAGCCTGCTCGACACCCGCCGTCGCCTGCCTGATCGAGGACAGCGTCTCCTGGCCGCGCGCAGTCAAGGAAATTTCTGTGCGGCGGCCATCGCTTCCATTGTCGCGCTTTTCCACAAAACCCTGCGCCATCAAGCGATTGACCGTCTTGGTGATGGTCGGTGCTCGCACACCGAGTTCGGCAGCGATGACGCCCGGCGATTTCCCGTCGGCTTCCGCCAGCGACAGGATCACCATTTCCTGCCCGGCATAGAGACCGTGGTCGACGAGATCGCGGGCAAGCAGGGTGCGCATGGCGCGGGCCGTCTGCATCAATGTGGTCGACAGCGTGCCATCGGCCACTGTCTCCTGGTCGCGCTTTTTCTTGCCCTTTTCAGGCTTGTCCTTCTTCGCCATCTTCAGCGATCTCCCCTCAGCCGCTTGCATCCTCTCCCTTTGGCCCTTTATTGCAGGGCAAGCGAGCAGGCATTCTTTTGCCGGCTTATGTTATCAAGGCGCGAAGGCGAGACAATGGGCATTCCTCCGGCCACTCCTGGGGACACGCCTCGGGCCATTCCCGAGCGTTTCCTCAGCGCCGATCTGCGTGACATCGAAGGCCGCGCGACGGAACCGGCCGATCGTGCCGACTGGATTGCCGTTCTGCCGCTCGGGGCGCATGAACAGCATGGGCCGCATCTGCCGTTCGAGACGGATACGATCATCGCGGACGGGCTTGTCCATCGCATTGTGGCGCTTCTGCCGGATAATCTTCCCGTCACCATGCTTCCGGTGGAGCCGGTCGGTTATTCGATCGAGCACATGGACGTGGCGGGTACGCGCACGCTCGGTTACCAGGAGGCCATCGAGCGATGGCTCGGCATCGCCGCCGACCTCAACGCTGCGGGCATTCGCAAATTCGTGATGCTGAATGCCCATGGCGGCAACGCGCCGCTGATGACAGTGATCGCCACCGAAGCCAGGGTGCGCTTCAACATGCTTGCCGTGGCGACAAGTTGGACGCGGTTTCCCCTGCCGGAAGGTGTGATCTCGCCAGCCGACAAGCCCTTCGATATCCATGGCGGGCTGATCGAAACGTCGATCATCCTGGCGCTGAAACCCGAAACGGTAGCGATGGACAAGGCGGAGAATTTTCCCTCCTTCCAGCGCGAATTGGCCGGAAACATGCGCCATCTGCGCGCCTACGGCCCGCATGCCTTCGGCTGGAAGGCGAGTGATCTCAATCCCCAAGGCGTGGTGGGCGATGCTGCGAGCGCCGATGCCGAGGCGGGACGGCGCATCATCGACCATGCGGCGGCGCAGTTCATCGAGCTTCTGGACGACGTGCACCGCTTCGACGCGGCCCGCCTGACGTAAGGATCAGGCACTGCGCCTCGCCATCAAGGCCAGCATGTCCGGGATGACCGATTTCATCGCAAAGAAGCCCTTCGTCGCATGCGGCCATGCTTCGCGGTCATAGGCGCGGATCGGCCGGACCATCGAGATCTCGTGACTTTGCAGCGTTTTCGCGATGCGGTTAAGGGCATCGTTGACCGGGCCGACCGGAGCATGAGGCGCGACGACCTGGCGGGCACCGGACTGCACGATGCGGGCGACGATGCGCTCCGAATCCGTCTCGGGCGAATTATCGCCCCCCGCGCTATGAGCAGCGAGGGAATCCACAAGCGCTTCGCGCGTGAATGTCGCTGCCAAATTGCCCCTCTCGCCTGGCGAACGTCCCGCGGATGCATCGAGCGCCATCACATCGACGATCTCGCCCGATAGCGCGTCAAAGGGTGGCGCAAGGCAATCGTCGTCGTGGAGCAGAAGAACGCTTGGAACGGCCGCAGGATTTTCACCAACCGGCAGTTTCGAAGGGCGCGGCGGTTCTGGCCCATCGAGCGGTGGTGCGTTTTCGTTGAGGCCCTTGGAGTTGAAACGCCCATTCGTATAACGGCGAATGTTGTCGCGCGTGGCGAGATAATTCTTGCCGCGGGTGTGCAGGCCCCCGACCCAGCGCCAGGAGAGCGTGTTGGAGGCCGGGTCGCCATCCATCAGATGGCGCATGAAGAAGTCTGCACCAAGTTCCCACGGCAGCCGGAGTGTGAAAATCCAGATCGATGCGAACCACATGCGCGAGTGGTTGTGGAGATAGCCGGTCTCCACCAGCTCCAGAGCAAAAGCATCGAAAGCATCCATCCCAGTCGTGCCCGCAACGGCCTCATCGTAAGCGGTGGCAAGCCCCTTATTCGCCGAGAGCGCGGCGAGCGATCGGTCGCGCGCCGTCTCATAGTCGCGCCAGACCTGCGGGCGCTGCTCCAGCCAACCCTTGAAGTATGTGCGCCAGTAAACTTCCTGGATGAACTTCTCCGCATCGCGCGGAGAATGCCGTTCAAGGACTGCCGTCAAGACCTCCTCTTCCGAGACAAGGCGGTGACGCAGATAGGGCGACAGCATCGAAACGGCATTGCGCGCAGGATCGCCGAAATCGGTGTTGCGGTCGCGGGCGTAGCGTTCGCCGGCGTCATCGACGAATTCCGCCAGGCGCTGCAATCCTGCTTCTCTCGTCGCCACCAATGCCGCCATCTCGTCGCGCTCCCTTGTCCAGACGAGCGGGAGATAGATGGCGAGGCGGGAAAGGAAAGGCGCCGGGGCAGCACTTCCGTCCGGGTACCCTTGGCAGAGCCCGCGTGGAAGGCCTATATCCCGGTCAACGAATGAAAGGTTCCCGCCATGAGCGACGCTCAGACGCAATCCGCCCTGAACCCTGCCTCCTCCGCTGCCGCCAAGCCGATCCCCGTGACGGTGCTGACGGGCTATCTCGGTGCTGGCAAGACCACGCTCCTCAACCGAATCCTGTCGGAAAACCACGGCCAGAAATACGCGGTTATCGTCAACGAGTTCGGCGAGATCGGCATCGACAACGACCTCATCGTCGAGAGCGACGAAGAGATTTACGAGATGAACAATGGTTGCGTCTGCTGCACGGTGCGCGGCGACCTGATCCGTGTGGTGGAAGGCCTGATGCGCCGCCCCGGCCGCTTCGATGCGATCATCGTGGAAACGACCGGGCTTGCCGATCCGGCCCCGGTCGCCCAGACCTTCTTCATGGACGAGGACGTGCGTTCCAAGACGCAGCTCGACGCCGTCGTCGCGCTCGTCGACGCCAAGCACCTGCCGCTGAGGCTCAAGGATTCCCGCGAGGCCGAAGACCAGATCGCCTTTGCCGACGTCGTCATCCTCAACAAGACCGACCTCGTCGACGAAGCCGAACTGCGCAAGATCGAGGCGACGGTGCGCGCCATCAATCCCTCCGCACGCATCCATCGCGCCGAACGGGCCAAGATCGATGTGACCCAGGTGCTCAACCGCGGCGCGTTCGATCTGCAGCGGGCGCTGGAGAACGACCCGCATTTCCTCGACCAAAAGGACCATGATCACGACCACGATCATGTTTGCGGGCCGGACTGCGATCATGATCATCACGACCACACCCATCATGACCATGATCACCACGGGCACGACCACCATCATCACCACGGCGAAGCGTCCGACATCCACGATGCGACGGTGCAGTCGGTGTCGCTGCGCGCGGGCTCCATGGACCCGAAGAAGTTCTTCCCGTGGATCGAGAAGATCACCCAGATGGATGGACCGAACATCCTTCGGCTCAAGGGCATCATCGCCTTCGAGGGCGACGAGGACCGCTATGTCATCCAGGGCATCCACATGCTGATCGAAGGCGATCACCAGCGGGCCTGGAAGGACGGCGAGAAGCGCGAGAGCCGCATCGTCTTCATCGGCCGCGAGCTCGATCGCGAAAAGCTGGAACGCACCTTCCTCGCCTGCCAGGCCGGCTGAACGGATGCCGACAGTCGCTCCTCTCGACCTTGACGGGTATTGCGTCGCCGCGCGCTTCGTCTCCGGCATTCCGACATTCGCCATGGCGGACGGCACGGTCCATCGACTCGATCATGGCCACAAGACCGTGGAAGCGCATGACGGGCTGCTGGTGGCCAGTCTGTCTGGCGACGGCAAGACCCTTCTGACGGGCGGCGAGGATGGCAAGGTAAGCCGCATCTCAGCCACGGGCGAGATCGAGACGCTCGCCGAGATCGGTCGCAAATGGATTGGCCAGATCGCGTCCGGGCCTCAAGGGGTGATCGGCTTTTCCTCCGGGCGCACTGCCTATGTGCGGCTGGCAGACGGAACGCTCAAGGAGATCGCCTGCGAGCGAACGGTCGAGGGCATAGCCTTCGCGCCGAAGGGCCTGAGGGTGGCGCTTGCCCGCTACAATGGCGTGACCCTCGTCTGGGCCGGCATGGATTCCAAGCCCGCGGAACTTGAATGGAAGGGCAGCCACACCGGCATTACCTTCTCGCCCGACGGCAAGTATCTCGTCACCACGATGCAGGAACAGGCGCTGCATGGCTGGCGTATGTCCGACCTGCACGACATGCGGATGTCTGGCTATCCGGCCAAGGTGAAGTCGCTGTCCTGGAGCTTCAAAGGCAAATGGCTTGCCTCATCCGGCGCGCCGGCCGCGATCGTGTGGCCCTTCGTCGGCAAGGATGGCCCGATGGGCAAGCCGCCGCTCGAACTCGGCACGCGGGGCGACGCGCTTGCCACCATCGTCGCCTGCCACCCGGCACAGGATGTAGTCGCCATCGGTTTCAATGACGGCATGATCCTTGCTGCACGCATGGAAGACGGCAAGGAAGTGCTTTTGCGCCGCCCCGGCAAGGGCGCCCTCTCCTCGCTCGACTGGAGCCGAGATGGTCACCAGCTCGTCTTCGGCTCCGAGGCCGGCGATTGCGGCGTGGTGGATATCACTGCTTGAGCGCAGCATCGGGTGCGGCGGCTCCGCACTCGACGCCAACTCCACCTCATCCTGAGCCTGTCGAAGGACGATGTGGCCCCGTCCTGCCACGCGCTCGTGGTTCGACATGCTCACCATGAGGGCTGCGAGAGATCATGCTGCGCCCTCGCCCTCGGATAAAGACCGATCGGCGGCTCTCAAATGAACTCCCAGTTTTACAATAAAAGACATAGACGCCGGCCGCCTGCGAACATAGCATGAACGCATGGCTCAGCTATCGACGTTGGAAAAACTGGCGATCCTTTCGGATGCTGCAAAATATGACGCCTCGTGTGCGTCCTCCGGATCGACGAAGCGCAACTCGCTTGGCACGGGTGGCATCGGGTCGACCACCGGGGCCGGCATTTGTCATTCCTATGCGCCGGACGGGCGATGCATTTCGCTCCTGAAAATCTTGCTGACGAATTTCTGCATCTACGATTGCGCCTATTGCATCAACCGATCGTCGTCGAATGTCCGGCGCGCCCGCTTCACCGTGCAGGAAGTCGTCGATCTGACGCTCGATTTCTACAAGCGGAACTACATCGAGGGGCTTTTCCTCTCCTCCGGCATCATTCGATCGCCGGACGAAACGATGGGGCAACTGGTGGAAGTCGCGCGGCAGTTGCGCGTCACGCATCGCTTTGCCGGCTATATCCACCTCAAGACCATCCCCGACTGCGACCCGCTGCTGCTCGAGGAAGCGGGCCGGTTCGCCGACCGGCTCTCGATCAATGTCGAATTGCCCACCGATGATGGCGTCTCGCGCCTTGCCCCGGAAAAGCGGCCCGCGGAAATCCGGAAGGCGATGGGCAATCTTCGGATGAAGATCGAGGAGAAATCCGAGCCGACGCTGCGCACCAAGAGAAAAGAACGCTTCGCGCCGGGCGGGCAGTCGACGCAGATGATTATCGGCGCCGATCCCGCCAATGACGACACGATCCTGAAAACCAGCGCCCGGCTCTATTCGAGCTATCATCTGAAGCGCGTCTACTACTCCGCCTTCAGCCCGATACCGGATGCGAAATCGTCGCTGCCGCTTATCCAGCCGCCGCTGATGCGCGAGCATCGGCTGTACCAGGCCGACTGGCTGATGCGCTTCTATGGCTTCGAGCAGAACGAGATCCTGGCGGGCCAGAGCGACGGGATGCTCGATCTCGCCGTCGACCCCAAGCTTGCCTGGGCGCTCGCCAATCGCCAGCGTTTTCCAGTCGATGTCAACCGGGGCGATCGGGAATCGCTGCTGCGCGTGCCGGGGCTCGGCACCAAGGCCGTGGCGAAGATCCTGCAGGTGCGGCGCTACCGGACGCTCAGGCTCGAGGATGTCGGCCGGCTTTGCCAGTCGGTCAACAAGGTGCGGCCGTTCATCACCGCGCTCGATTGGCAACCGGGCGGGCTGACGGATAATCCTTCGCTCAAAGCGCGCATGACGCCGCAACCGGCGCAGTTGTCATTGTTCTAGCGATGTACGCCGTCACCCTCGCCGATCAGACAGATTTCGACGGGTGGCGCCACGCGGCCCGGCAGCTGGCGCTGGCCGGCGTCGAGCCGGGCGACGTCCGGTTCAGCGTGGTTGGGCAGACGGCGGAAGACCTTTTCGAGGATGCGTCATCGCTTCTGCCGGAACCGCCGGCCGGTGCGGAATTCACCGTGCCGCGCGAGGTGGTCAAGCGGCTCGAACAGGTGATCCATCACCGCGATCCGGATCGCTTCTCCTTCATGTACCGGCTGCTCCTGCGGGTTTCGCGCGAGAAAAACCTGCTCCGCATCGCATCCGACCCGGACATCCAGCGGCTCGAACGGATGGAAAAATCGATCCGGCGCGATGCCCACAAGATGCATGCCTTCGTGCGATTCCGGAAGATCGATGTGGCGGGCGAAGAATGGTTCGTCGCCTGGTTCGAGCCGGAGCATTATATCGCTGAGCGTGAAGCGGGCTTCTTTCGCGCGCGGTTCACCGGCATGAAATGGACGATCCTGACGCCTTGGCGTTCGATCTCCTGGGACGGTGCGGACATCACGGTGATGCCGGGCGCCAGCAAGGAGGATGCACCGGCGGACGATGCGGCCGAGGATCTCTGGCGCACCTATTTCACGTCGATCTTCAATCCCGCCCGGTTGAAGGTGAAGGCCATGCAGGCCGAGATGCCGAAGAAATACTGGCGGAACCTGCCCGAGGCGCCGCTCATTCCAGGCATGATCGCCGGCGCCGGCAAGGCCGCGGAAGAGATGATCGCGCGCGCGCCCTCCCTTTCCGCGCCCCACCACGCCCGCATCCAGGAACAGTATTGGGAGCCGAAGAAGATGGGCGGCATGGCCGAGGAAGAGATCGCCGAAACGCTCGATGCGCTGGAGAAACAGGCCGAGGGCTGCCGACGTTGCCCTCTCTGGAAGGATGCGACGCAGACCGTCTTTGGCGAAGGGCCACGCGATGCGGATGTCGTCTTTGTCGGCGAGCAGCCGGGCGACCAGGAGGATCTGGCGGGAAAACCCTTCGTCGGGCCAGCCGGACAGATGTTCAACGCTACGCTGGAAGAGGTCGGAATCGATCGTCAGCGCGTCTATGTCACGAATGCGGTGAAGCACTTCAAGTTCGAGCCGCGCGGCAAACGGCGCATCCACTCCAAGCCCAATTCCGGAGAAGTGCAGGCCTGCCGCTGGTGGCTCGACCAGGAACTGACGCTGATCCAGCCGAAGCTTACCGTGGCGCTTGGCGCAACAGCGCTCACCGCCTTGTCCGGCAAGACGTTGCCGGTAACGAAGAACCGGCGGCAGATCGTGACGACCGAGAGCGGGCTGCGCGTGTTCGTCACCGTGCACCCGTCCTTCCTGCTGCGCATTCCGGATAAGGAGACCGCTGCCCGCGAGCGCCGCCTCTTTGCGGAGGATCTTGCCGCCGTGCGGGACCTGATGAACGCGGCCTGAGGCGCCAAAACGAAAGGGCCGCTCCGGGATGGAGCGGCCCAACGCATTATCGATTGGAAAATCTTGTCAGGCCTTGCTGCCGGAAGCGCTGACAAAGCCTGCAGCACCGTCCAGATGACCGGGCTTGAGCTCCAGCGCGAGAAAGCGGTCGCGCTCGAACGGGCCAGGCAGCATCAGCGTCGCCGTCTTTTCGCCCGTGAAGCCAAAGCGCTCGTAATAGGGTGCGTCGCCAACGAGTAAAATCGCGCCATGGCCATAGCGCCGCGCCTTTTCGATCGCGCGCAACATCAGGCCCGTACCGATGCCGGCTGCCTTGGCCGATGGATCGACAGCGAGCGGGCCGAGCAGAAGCGCCGGCACGGCGCGCCCTTCCCGGTCGATGCCGGCATAGATGTCCCAAAGCCGCACCGTGCCGAGGATGTGGCCCGCACGGTTCTTGGCGACGAATGCGAGGCCGGCGGCCGGCAGGCGGCCGTGGCGCAGCTTCTCCGACGTCTTCGTGCGCCAGTCGGGCGCCATGGCGCGCGCAAGCAACGCATTGCGCTCGTCGATTTCATATGCAGCTTCCGCGCGGATGGTGATCAGATCCTCAGCGGCGAGGCCGGCTTTGGCGGTGTCGATCTGGTGGAACAGCGTGGTCATGGGCATGACTTTCGGGACGAATGGAGAGCACGCGACTGCGCATCCACCCTGCGGTGGGCGCTGCAGCCAGTGGCAGACCTGTCGAGGGCTTAAACCCAGCCCCCGGCGGTCAGATGACGTAGGATCGGAGCGGTTCGAAGCCGTTGAAGGCCACGGACGCGTAGGTCGTCGTGTAGGCGCCGGTGCCTTCGATCAGAACCTCGTCGCCGATCGTCAGAGAGACGGGCAGCGGATAAGGCGCCTTTTCATAGAGCACGTCGGCGCTATCGCAGGTCGGGCCGGCGATCACGCAGTTTTCCATGTCGTCCGCGTCGCGGGCCGTGCGGATCGGGTAGCGGATCGCCTCATCCATCGTCTCGGCGAGACCGCCGAACTTGCCGATGTCGAGGAAGACCCAGCGCAGCTGATCGGTGTCGGCCTTCTTGGAAACGAGCACGACTTCAGCCTTGATCACGCCGGCACTGCCGACCATGCCGCGGCCCGGCTCGATGATCGTCTCCGGCAGGTTGTTGCCGAAATGCTTGCGCAGCGCACCAAAGATCGCCTGGCCGTAGGCTTCTGCCGTCGGCACGTCCTTCAGGTACTTGGTTGGGAAACCGCCACCCATATTGACCATCTTGAGCTCGATGCCCTGCTGGGCGAGCTTTTCGAAGACACGGCGCGCGTCGGACAATGCTGCATCCCAGGCGTCGAGCTTGGTCATCTGCGAACCGACATGGAACGAGACGCCATAGGAGACGAGGCCGAGCTGGTGGGCGTAGACGAGCACGTCGACAGCCATTTGCGGCACGCAGCCGAACTTGCGCGACAGCGGCCATTCGGCACCTTCGCCATCGGTCAGGACGCGGCAGAACACGCGTGCGCCGGGGGCGGCACGGGCGACCTTCTCGACTTCCTCATGGCTATCGACGGCAAAGAGGTTGACGCCAAGCGCATGAGCACGCGCCACGTCGCGCTCCTTCTTGATCGTGTTGCCGAAGGAGATGCGGCGTGCGGTTGCACCAGCATCCAGGGCCATTTCGATTTCGGCCACGGAGGCGCAATCGAAGTTGGAGCCCATGGAAGCGAGAAGCTTCAGGATTTCGGGCGCAGGGTTGGCCTTGACGGCATAATAGATGGAGCTGTCAGGCAACGCCTTCTCGAAGGCGCGGTAATTGTCGCGCACGATGTCGAGATCGACGACGAGGCAAGGGCCTTCGGGACGTCGGGTTGCGAGGAAATCGCGGATACGGTCAGTGGTCATCGGGGTCGCTCCCATTTCCATGCCCGGCTTGAAAAACCGGATGACAAAGGACGACGCCAGCCCGAAGGACGACGGCCGATGGAGGACCGCAGTTCCGCAAGACTTGCGACGCAATGGCTGAACCAGCGCCCGCCCGGGCGATGATTCGGACTTTGTCTGCCTTGGATTGGATGGGGGTGTCCCAACCGCACTTTCGGCAATGAGGGTGTGCCTCTTCAGTAACCCCGGCATTTGGACAGCCGGCAGACACCAGAAAGGCCCGCACCGTCGTTGCTTCAAGATGTCCTCGCTCTTTCCGGTTGGCCGGAGAAGCGACTGGAGGGGTTAGTTCCAGGTACCTTACCGAATTTCCTCACCATTCGAGGGTTCGGCGGACACCCACAGGCACGTGCGACTTTGGGCAGCACCGGAAATAGTGAGTCGCGCTGTCACAATCAAGAGGTTTTTGCATGGGGTCGCGTCGAACACGTAAGCGTCATTCGGCCCCAGAATGCCGTTCTGCCCCTTGCGATCGCGGTATCCGACAACATATGCGGCTGAACTAAAGCAAGGACCTCCTTACATTGGATACATTGACGCGCATTCGAGCCTTCATAGACGTGGTCGAGGCAGAGGGCTTTTCAGCAGCATCGCGCAAGATCGGCCGGTCTAAGGCGCTGCTTTCAAAATATGTCCGAGAGCTGGAAGACGAGCTCGGCGCCCTTCTCTTGAACCGCACGACGCGGCAATTCTCTCTCACCGAGGCGGGTCACACCTATTACAAGAGCGCGTCTGAAATCCTGAAGGAAATCGACAGCCTCGCGGACCTGGTTCGCGAGAACAACAGCGATCTGAAAGGCCGACTGCGGATTTCGGCCCCTCGCACCTTCGCCGACGCGGATATCGGTGCATCCCTCGTTGATTTCGCCGTCGATCACCCCGACCTGACGCTCGATGTCGTCGCCGATGACCGATTCGTCGATCTGGTGGAGGAAGGCTTCGACATCGCGATCCGCATCACACGGCTTGAGGATTCGGGCCTGATCGCCCGAAAGCTCGGGCCCTTCCGCATCCTCGTTTGCGCCTCGCCGGCGTTCATCAAGGATCACGGGCCGCTGAACGACCCGACCGATCTCGCGCGCCTGCCCTGCATTCTCGACACCAATGGTCGCTCGCTCAGCAACTGGCGGTTCCAGCGCGCCGATGGCAGCCAGTTCACGGTCAACGTGAATGTTCGCATGGAGGTCAACAGCCCGATGATGGCCATGCGCGCTGCGATCGGCGGGCTTGGCGTGACGATGCTGCCGGACTTCGTGGCGAAGTCCGCGCTCGACAGCGGCGAACTCGTCTCGCTCTTTGAGGAAAACGGCATCGACGATCGCGGCATCTACGCGATCTATCCCCACCGCCGCTATCTGCCTGCCAAAGTTCGCGCCTTCGTCGACCATCAGACCGCATGGTTCAGGAAGCTGCATCAGGGCTGAGAGGCCTGTTTCGCGAAAGCTTGCGGTGCCACGGTCGAATTTCAGCCGCCTTTTCAAGGCAAGCGGTGGCTATCGGGATTCGGGACAGTGTCAGGGGCATCGATGAAAACGACGCGGAAAAGCGGATTGGCGCGCCTGGCGTTCGCCGGGATCTGCCTGCTGGCCCTGCCGACGTCTGCCGGCGCTCATCCTCATATCTTCGCCGAAGCACGGCTCGAGGTGATGCTCGGCGACGATGGCAAGGTGGAAGAGCTTCGCCATGTGTGGCGTTTCGACGAGTTCTTTTCCTCCACCGTGATGCTGGAATTCGATGCGAACTCCAACCTCGAACTCGAGCAGGAGGAGTTGGAGGCGATCGGCGAAACCGTGAAGCAGTCGCTGGGCGATTTCGACTATTACACCGCCATTCACCGAAACGGCGTCGATCTCGGCGTCCAGGCGCCCGATCGCATCTTCGCCAATTTCGAGAACGGCCAGCTTCTGATGTTCTTCGCGGTCAAACCCAAGGATGACGCACCGCTCGATGGCAAGCTGACCTTCGGCGTCTACGATCCGACCATGTATGCCGCGATCGACTTCGTGAATGACGGCGACATGGTCGTCATGGGCAATGCCGGCGGATGCGAGAGCGCAGTGGTGCGGCCCGATCCCGATCAGGTGCTTGCCGAAATGCAGGGCAGCCTGACGGAAGCCTTCTTCAACGATCCCGAGGGCTACGACATCTCGCAGCTCTTCGCGACCCGGCTGGAGGTGACATGCTGAAGGTCTCGACCAGATTTGTCTTGCCGGTGTGCCTCGCCTGCATCGCCGCAGGCCTGTTGATCGCGCCGGCGCTCGCGCAATCGCCGCTCGGTATCGGCACAGCCGAACCATCGATCAACACCGGCGGTTTCATGAGCGGCTTCTTCGGCTGGATCAACGCGCTGCAGCAGGATTTCTATCGCTCGCTAACGAGCGCGCTGCGCGACATGCGGGAAGATCCGTGGAAGCTCTCCGGCCTGATCGGCCTGTCGTTTGCCTATGGCGTCTTCCACGCGGCCGGACCGGGGCACGGCAAGGCGGTCATTTCCGCTTACATGGTCGCCAACGAGGTTGCGCTGCGTCGCGGCATCTTCCTGTCCTTCGCGTCGGCTCTGCTTCAGGGCGTCATGGCGGTTCTGGTGGTGGGACTCACCTATCTCGTGCTGCGCGGCACGGCGATTTCCATGACGGACGCGACCCGCAGTCTCGAAATCGCAAGCTTTGCCGTCATCACTGCCTTCGGCGCGTGGCTGCTCTACCGCAAGCTTGCCCCCGCCCGCCGACGCCCGGCGACGCTGTCGGCCGCAGCGGTTGCGCCCGCCCAAGGCCATCACCAGCATGACCATCATCACCATGATCATGGGCATCACGACCATCATCATGGTCATCACCATCATGATCACGGTTCGCATAGCCATTATCAGGATCATGCACATGCCGTCGGCGACGCGTGCTCGGTCTGCGGTCATTCCCATGCGCCCGATCCGGCCCTGCTTGCAAAGGAGCGCCTTTCCACGCGCGAGGCCTGGTCCGCCGTGCTGGCCGTCGGTCTGCGGCCCTGCTCCGGCGCTCTGATCGTCCTGACGTTTGCGCTTCTAAACGGCCTCTATCTCGGCGGCATTCTCTCGGTCTTCGCCATGTCGATCGGAACCGCCATCACCGTTTCGGTGCTTGCGTGCCTCGCGGTCGGCGCGAAAGACGTCGCGATCCGCTATTCCGGCAGCGGCAGCGCCGTGCGGGTGACGAACGGCATCGAGATTTTCGGCGCGCTCTGCGTATTCGTCATCGGCGCGCTGTTGCTCACGGCCGCACTTGCCGCCTGATTTCGTCCGCTCGGTCTAGCGGAGGCTTAACGGCTCGGTCTAGCGACTTGGGCCCGAGCGCTCGTTGCGGCGCTGCTGCCGGGCGCGCAGCCAGAAGATTGCAAAGAAGGCGAGGACGAACAAGACCGCCACGCCATAGGCCAACCAGGTCGAGATTTCCGACAACTGGATCATCAAAGGCGGCATCACGAAAAAGCCGAGGCCTACGAATGCGAGGATAGCGGCGGCGGCAAGTGCCGAATTGCGGTCCGACTTATTCAACGGTCTGTCCTTTCGCCCGCTATGAGAGCGGCGCGTATGTCTTCCAGCGTCTGCCGCTGGTTTCCGGTTGGATCAAAGTTGTCAGTGCTCAGCCAGGCTTCCAGAGCCTGACGGATCACCGGCCAATCCTTGTCGATCATGGCATACCACGCGGTGTCGCGGTTCCTGTCCTTGGAGATCATGTGCTGGCGAAAAACGCCCTCGAATGTGAAGCCGAGACGCTTGGCCGCGCGCTTGGAGGGCTGATTGTCGTTGTGGCACTTCCATTCATAGCGCCGATACCCGAGATCGTCGAAGACGTGCCGCGCCATGAGATAGTGCAGTTCGGTGGCTGCGGGTGTTCGCGCCATTGCCGCGCCATGGGCGACTGCCCCCACCTCGATCGAGCCGTTCGCGGCATCGATGCGCATGTAGCTTGCCATGCCGAGGACGCTTCCCGTCGCCGCATCGACCGCCACGAGCGTGCGCCAGTTTTCCTGCACGCTTTCGAGCCAGCCGATGAAGTCCGCGACGGAATGATAGGCCGGGTTCGGGAAGTAGTGGAGGCGATCGTTGATCGCATCGGCACCACCCAAGGCATCCCAAAGCGCTTGTCCATGGGACGCCGCATTGAATGGCTCAAGCGTCACGAACCGGCCCTTGAGCCGCACGTTTTCAGGGGTCTTGCAGCCCGTCCAGTTCTCCAAATCGCGCATGAACTTTCGCTTCATTGATCTTCGCGGCCGGATAAGACATCAACGTCTCTCAAAATACAACGCGACACGATCGCCGACAGGGAGAGAGACTGAGATGATCGCAACGGTGCCCGCATTCGACAGGATGGGCGAGGAAAATGCCTTTGCCGTGCTCGCGCGGGCAACCGCGCTTGCCAATGAGGGACGCGACATCATCAATCTCGGGATCGGCCAACCGGACTTCAAGACGCCCGAGCACATCGTCGAAGCGGCGATCAAGGCCCTGCGTGACGGCCATCACGGCTACACGCCGGCGACCGGGTTGCTGGCGACCCGCGAGGCGGTTGCGCGCCGCACGCTGTCGACGACGGGTGTCGAGGTGTCACCCGAAAATGTCATGATCATGCCGGGCGGCAAGCCAACCATGTATGCCGCTATCGTCATGTTCGGCGAGCCGGGCAGCGAGATCCTCTACCCGGATCCAGGCTTCCCCATCTATCGCTCCATGATCGAGTTCACCGGCGCAACGCCCATTCCGGTTCCCATCCGCGAGGAAACGGGCTTTGCATTTTCGGCGGAAGAGACGCTGTCGCTGATCACGCCGAAGACGCGGCTCCTCATCCTCAATTCACCGGCCAACCCGACGGGCGGGATCACGCCACGCGCCGAGATCGAGAAGCTGGTCAAGGGTCTCGCCGACCATCCGCATGTGGCGATCATGTCGGACGAGATCTATGACGTGATGACCTATGACGGCGAAAAGCACACCTCGCTCCTGGAGTTTCCCGAGATCCGCGATCGTCTGATCGTGCTCAATGGCTGGTCGAAGACCTGGGCGATGACCGGCTGGCGCATGGGCTGGTCGATCTGGCCAAATGGGCTCTACGACAAGGTGCGCAAGCTCGCGGTGAATTGCTGGTCCTGCGTCAATGCGCCGAGCCAGTTTGCCGGCATCGCCGCAATCGATGGGCCGCAGGACGCCGTGGACGAAATGATGGCCGCCTTCGACCAGCGCCGCAAGCTCGTGGTGGATGGCTTGCGCGCCCTGCCCGGCATCGATTGCGCCACGCCGAAGGGTGCGTTCTACGCGTTTCCGAACGTCAAGGAGACGGGCTGGCCTGCCAAGAAGCTGGCAGCAGCGCTTCTCGACGAGGCCGGTGTCGCGCTCATCGGCGGACCGGATTTCGGCATTCTGGGCGAGGGCTATATCCGCCTTTCCTACGCCAACTCGGCTGAGAACATCGAACGCGCGCTGGAGCGCATCGGTGATTTCCTCAGCCGCTGATCAAAGACCGAAAAACACGACGATCGCAGCGCAGGTGGCGAGGCCGATGATGATGTTCATCGGCACGCCGATCTTCAGGAAGTCTGCGAAGGTGTAATTGCCTGCGCCGTAGACGAGCGTGTTTGTCTGGTAGCCGATCGGCGTGGCGAAGCTCGCGCTCGCCGCAAACATGACTGCGACGACGAAAGCTCGAGGGTCGATGCCGAGACTTTCAGCCAGCCCGATGGCCAGCGGCGTGATGATGACGGCGACCGCGTTGTTGCTGGCGACTTCGGTGAGGAACGAGGTCAGTGCATACACGGCAACAAGCGCGATGATGGGCGACATCTGCGCGATCCAGGGTGATATGAGCGAAACGACGAGCTCGATGGCGCCGGTGTTCTGAAGGCCCGTGCCGATAGCCAGCATGGCGAAGATCAGGATCAGGATCGAGCCATCGACAGCGCTCCAAGCCTCATCGGAATCGATGCAGCGCAAAAGCAGGATCGCAACGACGGCAATGAAGGCCAAGGCCTCGATGGGCATCACGTTGAAGGCGGCAAAACCCACGACCGCCATCAACGCGGCAATGGCAATCGGCGCTTTGCTGCGCCGGAAGGACCGCTCTTCAGACGCGGTGATGGAGACAAGGTTCGCCTCCTCCGCAAGACGCGAAATCCCCTCCTCCTGTCCTTCGATCAGCAGCCGGTCGGCCGGGCGCAACCGTACGCTTGCCATATCGGCGCCGGCATTGTGGTTCGGCCGGTGGATGCCGAGCACGCGCGCTCCGAAGTGACTGCCGAGACCCATCTCGGCGAGCGTCCGGCCCACGCTGTGACGACGCGGCGCCACAAAGGCCTCCACGACCACGCCGTCTTCCAGCTTGCGAATCCCGCGCCGGGGGCCAACGCGGAACCCGTCTTCTTCGTTCAGCGTCAGGATTTCTGAGGCCGGGGCCTGAATGACCAGGCGGTCGCCTGTCGTCAGGAGCACGTCGTCGAGGTCCTTCAGCTTCTGCCCGCCACGCATCACAGACACGATCCGGATCGACTCACGGTTCAAGGCAGCAATGTCCTTCAGCGGTTTGTTCTCGATCTTCGCGGCGGCCGTGATCATGACTTCGCTCAGATAGACCGGATCCGCCGACTCTACGGTTTCGGCACCGCCGCCTTCCCGGTGCGGGAGAAGCAAGGGACCGAGAACGAGGAGGGAGCCCCAGCCTACGAGGACGACGACGATGCCGACCGGCGTAATTTCGAAGATCGAGAATGGCGCCAGTCCGTTTTCGCGCGCGACGCCATCAACCAGCAGGTTCGTGGAGGTTCCGATCAAGGTCACGGTTCCACCGAAAATCGCCGCGTAGGAGAGCGGGATCAGAAGACGCGTCGAAGCGATCTTCATGGCGGATGCGAGCTTGATGATGATCGGTATGGTGACGAGGACGACCGGCGTGTTGTTTACGAACGCCGAGGAGACGGAAACGATCGCAAGGAGGAGCAGCAGCGCCAGCATGGGCCGTTTGCCTGATAGCGCGATGACCTTGTTGGAGATCGTCTCCAGAACGCCGGTGCGAACGAGCGCCCCGGACAGAATGAACATGGCAGCGATCGTGAGCGGTGCAGGATTGGAGAAGACATCCAGCAACTCGTCGGCCGAGACGAACCCGATGATGACGAAGACGACCGCGCCCGCAGCTGCGATCACATCGGGGGGATAGCGTTCCGTGAAGAAGCCGACAAACATGCAAGCAAGCAGGCCTAACGCGATGTAGGCCTGGTAGTCGACGATGAACGCGGTCATGAAGTCCCCTCAAGCAACGCCGCAAAACGGAAGCACGGCGGTTCTGTTCCGCCGCGCCTTCCGTTTGTCGCTTAGCATTACCGAGCGACAGAAGGCTAACCCAGGAAGGGCAGAAAGGGGCGGCCTTGGAGCGCCTGCCAGAAGACGAAGACAACGAAGACAATGTAGAGCAGTGCCGACAAGCGGAGAGCCCAGATCGCCTTCAGTCCCATCCAGGCAGAGATGGCAAGACCGGCAAGCGGGACGAAATGCAGGGCATGGGTCGCGAAGAAATGCGGCACCCGAAGGTCACCGCCGTCGCGCGCCCATCCGAGGACCGCAAGGTTGATCGAGCCGGTACCCGTGCCGACGAAATGGCCACCCGTGCCGCTCATGTAGCCGGCGGTGACGGCTGTCATGGGCAGCACCATGGCGAGACCGAGCACGATCCCCTCCTTCAGCACCCGGTTACCGCCAGGCGCGGGTCGCAAAGCAATCTGCCAAGCGTAATAGGCCGAGGCGCCCGTGAGCCAAAGCGCGAGGATGCCCATCAGCCCGTAGAGAATACCGCCCACGCCATCCATGTTGAAATGGGACCGCGTGCCGAGCATGGCGGCTCCCCCCACCCAGACCATTTCCGCCATGATCGCCGCGACGATGCTTGCGGCATAGATGCGATAGCTGCGACGCGCGGTCAGTCCTTCCGGCAGGTATCTGGCGAAGAAAGCCAATGACAGCAGATAGACGCCGAGCGCGAACTGGAACTTGAGCGGCTTGATCCATCCCGGAACGCCGGCCCAGTCCCGCGTGTCGATCAGCAACGCGGCGCCCGTCGGGATCATGAGGGCGAGCAGAAACAGACCGGCGGCCGTGAACAGCGGCTCGTCGCGGCGCAGCCGGGACAGGGAAGCGACGTGAGCCCAGGACGTCATTGGCATTTGCGGATCGAGTACGGACGCGTTCATCTGAGACCTCTCAAGCAAGATCGAGTTTGTGGAATCGCGCCAGGCGCAGCGACTGGAACAGGAGATAGCCGACCGGCCCGAACAGGAAGGTCAGGGCGAGGATGGGCAACAGCAGTGCAAAGGGCAGGCCCTCAACCTCATTGGCACGCACGATCCAGGCGCCGATCAGGAGGTCGAAGGCGAGATAGTGCAGCCAGCCGGCGAACAGTATTTCCGGGGTCCGGAAGAGCAGCGCTACGTCGGCCAAGGACGAGAAACCGCCCTCGGCGCTGGTCCAGAACGCCAAGATAATTGCGGCATAGGCGGCCGAAAGAAGCAGCGGAACAATAATTTCGGGATAGGGCCTGATCCAGCGCAGCCGGCCGAAATGGGACGCGGCGAGCGTCACCCACCCTGTCATTGCCAACGTGCTGGCAGCTGAAAACGCATCCTCGACCATCATGCCTCTCCTTTGATCTAGACAGCGTCAGGATTGAAGAATGGCATGCATCTTTCTGTTGTCAAGTTTATTTTGACGCCGTAAAGATGGGAAGTCTTTGCGGAAAGTGAGGAGAATTGTCGTTTCCGAGAAAACCACGCCAGCCAAACCCTATCACCACGGCGATCTGCGCGCGGCGCTGCTGGAGGCGGCAGAGCTCGTGCTTGCCGAAAAGGGAATCGAAGGTTTTACGTTGCGGGGCTGCGCCAAGCGCGCAGGCGTTTCCCATGCGGCACCGGCTCACCATTTCGGCGATGCGGCCGGATTGCTGACGGCACTCGCAGCACAGGGCTTCGAGCGGTTCATCGAGACGCAAAACCGGGTGAAGGCAGCGGCACAGCCTGTCGACGCGCGGGCCAATCTGCTGGCCGCCGGGATCGGCTATCTCACATTTGCGCGGGAGAACCAGGCGCTGTTTCGGCTGATGTTTTCGTCGGAGCGGCGCGATGACAGCGACGCCCATCTCGCTGCGTGCGCGCAGGCCGCCTACATGCAGCTCGCCGCCGATGTGGCTGCAGTGCGGGGGGATGCGAAAGCGCCGCCGCGGCCGAATGATGTGGATGTCATCGCCGCTTGGGCGATGGTCCACGGGCTATCGGATCTGATGATCTCCGGCCGGATCATGCTCGATGGGCTCTCGGAGACGGAGCGCCAAGCGGCGCTTGAAAGCATCATTGCCCGCGTCATGCCCGAAGCTCGACCATGACGCAGGGACGATCAGGCCTCAGGCTGTCTTGACGCCGGACACAGTCGCTTCGATGTGATCCACCAAGGCATCCGGCAATCCGAGACGGCCGGCGAGCAAATCCAGGTAGCCGCGCTCGGCGCGCGTGTCCGGATCGATGGCCAGGCGCGAGGCGGTGTAGATCTCCACCTTCTGCTCCTCGGTCTTTGCGGCTGCGACGATCGCGTCGACATCGACGGGTCCGTCCAGTTCCTTCTGCAGGAATGCAAGTTCCTCGGCGTCGAGCCCGTCTTCGGAAAGCTTGCCGACAATGGCCGCCCGTTCGGTGGCATCGATATGGCCATCAGCCTTGGCGGCGGCGATCATGGCGCGCACCATGGCCAGCGCGAAATCATCGCTGGTCTGCTGCGGATCCAGATCGAAACCGCTTCCGGCCGGCGGCGGCAAAACTTCCTGCTGCGGCTGGCCGGCGATCGTCGTCGGAGCCTTACCAGCCTGGTAATTGCGATAGGCGAGATAGCCGAGGCCGGCGATCGCGGCCATGCCGCCGACCTTCAAGGCCGAGCCGCCGAGCTTGCGACCCGTCTTGGTGCCGAGAAGCGCCGCCATGACCGCGCTTGCCGCCATGGGGTTGTTGCGGGCCATGTCGGCCACCTGGCCTGCCTTGCCCGAAAGAGCACCGCCGCCCTGCCCGGCAAGACCGCCAAGATTGCCGAGCGCGCCACCCTGACCCGCAAGCCCACCGAGCTTGCCGAGAATATCGGACCCGGAGGACGAGCCCCCGCGGGAAGATCCGAGGAACTGTTCGAGAAGCTTTTTGGGGTCGAGCATGGCGTCTACCTTCTGCGGAGCATATGCGTTGCTCGGCAGATAATGACGGCGGAACCCGAATTCAAATGTCGCTTGACGTCAGCCGCTATTGAGCGAGCAGCATCGCTTCGGATGCCAGCCGGGTGATCCCGTCCCAATCGCCGGCCTCGACCATGGCTTTCGGCGCGACCCAGGAGCCACCGACGCAGACGACGTTCGGCAACGAGAGATAGGTCCGCGCATTCTCTGGCGAAACGCCTCCGGTCGGGCAGAAAAGGGTTCCAGCCAGCGGCGACGACAGCGCCTTCAGATAGGCGGCACCGCCGGCCTGCTCAGCCGGGAAGAATTTCAGGACGTCATAGCCTTCTTCGCGCAGCGCCATCACTTCGCTGGACGTGGCAGCACCCGGCAGGAGCGGTACGGAGGATGAACGCGCGGCATCCAGCAGCTCCTGCGTCGTGCCGGGCGACACGATGAACTGAGCACCGGCATCGACGGCTTCATCGTAATTGCGCGCGTTGAGGATGGTGCCTGCGCCGGTCACCGCACCTTCGACCTCCTGAGCGACCAGGCGGATCGCCTCGAGCGCTGCAGGCGTGCGCAACGTGATCTCGATCGCCTTCAGCCCACCAGCGACCAGCGCGCGGGCAAGGGGAACCGCCGCGCGCGCGTCGTCAATGACCAGCACCGGAACGACGGGCTGCAGCTTCAGCGTTGCCAAAAGGCGATCGGTCTTGTCGTTCATCGCGTCGGGTCTTCCCTGGTCAGATTTCGGCTGTATCACGGCGTCTCGAAAGCCGCCAAGAATGGCTTCAGGGATTACCGATTTTGCCACCCCTTGTCCATTGACGCTTCAAATCCACGGGTTCAATCGATTGAGTAGTGAAATCAGCCAGGACCAAGGCTGCACAGCATCGTGCTTTGGCGGAACTTGAGCGACACGCTCAAGTGCAGCCCATGTCAGCGGACCCGCAATGCCGTCGGGTGTCAGCCCAGCCCCAAGCTGAAAGGCTTTGAGGGCAGCGAGTGTCTGCGGACCGAAGACCCCGTCCACGGCGATCGCGTCATGCTGGTCCGGCGAAATTGCCAGCAAATGGCGCTGCAGCGCCGCGACATCCGCGCCGGACATGCCGAGCCTCAGCAGGCGAGGAGAAGGCGATCCCTCACCGGGCGAGCCTGCCAGCCGTGCATAAGCAGCCGCCAACCGCGTGTGATAGCCGTGGCGGGCATAGGCAGGGCCGTTATAGGCCCGGGCAAAGGCGGACCAGTCGCGCCTGCGCACGGCATCCGTCAGGCCCGCCTTCTCGATATAACGCAGCATGAGACGCAGTTGGCCCGCAAAGCCTGCGCGCGCTTCGGCGACCATCGCATCGACGCTTGCGTAACCCAGCCAGCACCAGTGCTCGCCCATCACCTGCCCGAGACCCCAGGAGGTGGAGGCATAGGCCGCATCGCGATCGATTTTCATCGCGCGGTTCAGCAGCGCCCATCTGGCGGTCTGCGACGCCGGATTGGCAACTGCGCCGGCCCGAGGCGAAGCGAGACCTTCCGCCCTGGCTTTTGCCCTGTTGCCCGGGCTTACGAGCCGATCGAAATAGTGACCTTCGAACCGGATGAGCGGCTCGGCGCGACCGGAAACGATCGCGTGCGTCCGGCCGCCGCTTTCGATCTCGATGATCGCCATCAACGCGGCGGTCTCCACGCGCAGCCGCTCCGCCTCACGTTTCACCACATCCTTTTCGGATTGTGTGAGCATTCCAACCCTCCATCACCGATCAGCAAACCGACGAGGATGCGGCCGTTTTACGTGGCGGGTACGCTGCGCGTGAATTTCAACCGCGCCAGGATAATTGCGAAAGCGGCAGTGAAGCGCTATCTGGCCGCCATGAGCACGAAAAGCCCCGAAAACCTGATCCCTGCCGAGGAAGCCGCGAGGCCGTTTCTCGTCGCCGCGCTCTATCACTTCGTGAATTTTCCCCGTTTCGAGAGCTTTCGCGAGCCACTGGAAGCGATCTGCCGCGAAAACGGCATTCGCGGGACGTTGCTCCTGGCGCATGAGGGCATCAACGGCACGATCGCAGGCAGCGATCACGGCATTGCTGCGGTACTCGAGTATCTGCGCGCGCAGCCGGAATTCTCAGGCCTGATGCACAAGGAAAGCCGGGCGAGCGCCCAGCCCTTTCTGCGGCTCAAGGTGCGGCTGAAGAAAGAGATCGTCACCATGGGCGTGACGGACATCGATCCGCAGCGCGACGCAGGGACCTATGTCAATCCCGCCGAATGGAACGATCTCATTTCGGATCCCGATACGATCGTGATCGACACGCGCAACGACTACGAAGTCGCCATCGGCACGTTCCGCGAGGCGATCGATCCGAAGACCAAGTCTTTTCGCGAGTTTCCGGAGTGGGTGCGCGCCCATCCGGAACTGAAGGACAAGACCAAGATCGCCATGTTCTGCACCGGCGGAATCCGCTGCGAAAAGGCATCGGCCTTCATGAAGAAGGAGGGCTTTGGCGAGGTCTATCATCTGAAGGGCGGCATCCTGAAATATCTGGAGGATGTGCCGGAAGAGCAGAGCCTCTGGGAAGGTCAGTGCTTCGTCTTCGACGAGCGCGTATCGGTCGGCCATGGGCTCGACGAGGGCGACCTGAAGCTTTGCCGCGCCTGCCGGCATCCGCTTTCACCCGAAGACCTGGTCGCTTCAACTTATGAGGCCGGCGTCTCCTGCCCGCAATGTTTCGATGTGCGCAGCGAGGAAGACCGCTCGCGGTTCCGCGAACGGGAGCGTCAGATCGCGCTCGCCAAAAAGCGTGGCGAGCGGCATCTGGGTGAGTGAGCCAGGCGGCTAGTTGCGCCCGCTATGGGCCGTGGCAAGTTCGGCATACCAATGGCCTGATGCCTTCACGGTGCGGATTTGCGTCTCGTAATCCACATGCACGATACCGAAGCGCATGCGGTAGCCTTCCGCCCATTCGAAATTGTCCATCAGGCTCCAGGCGAAATAGCCCTTGATGGAGAACCCTTCGTCGATGAGATCGGCAAGCACGGACAAATGGCGCGCGATGTAGTCGAGGCGCGGCTGATCGTCGACCGTGCCGTTCTCGACGCCCATATTGTAGCAGGCGCCGTTCTCGGTGATATAGAGATCGGGGAGATCGTAGCGCCGGTTGAGTTCGCGGATGATATAGGCGAGCGCTGACGGATCGATCTCCCAGCCGATATCTGTCTTCGACACGTTCTCGGGCGCAACAGACACGGCGGCAGGGAATTCGGCACCCTTCGACGCGTCGTGCTTCACGCGCATCGGCGTGTAGTAGTTGAGCCCCCAGAAATCGAGCGGGGCGGAGATGGCATCCATGTCGCCCGCCTCGATCGTCGGCATCCTCTCGCCAAGCGCCGCCATGAAATCGTCCGGATAGGCGCCATCGAAGAGCGGGCCGAAAAACACGCCATTGTGGAACGAAAAAGCACGCTCGGCGGCTTCCTGGTCCACTTCGCTGTCCGTCAGCGCCAAAGTCGCATGGGCGTTGATGACGATGCCGATGGGCAGATCAGGCCTTGCCGAACGAAGGGCTGCAACACCGAAGCCGTGCGCGAGGTTGGTCATGTGCAGCGCATGAAGCGCCGCATCCATGGATTGCTCACCCGGCGCATGGATGCCGTAAAGGTGACTGAGCCACACCGAACACCAGGGCTCGTTGAAGGTGGCGACGCTGTCCAACCGGTCACCAAGACGGCGGGCGACGACATCGGCATAATCGGCAAAAGCGTAGGCGGTGTCCCGGCTTGTCCAACCGCCATCGCCCATCAGTGCCAAGGGCAGATCCCAATGGTAGAGCGTCGCGAAGGCCTTGATGCCCCTCGCCTTCAGCCCGTCGACCAGACGTTCGTAGAATTCAAGCCCCTTCTCATTCACCTCGCCGCGTCCGTCTGGAAAGATCCTGGGCCAGGCGATGGAGAAGCGATAGGCATCGACACCGAGATCGCGGATCAGATCGAGATCGGCATCCAGCCGGTTGTAATGGTCGCAGGCAACATCCCCGTCATGTCGACCGAAGGTGCGGCCCGGCATTTTCGAGAACGCATCCCAGATGGACGGCCCCCGCCCATCGACCTTTGCCGCCCCTTCGATCTGAAATGCTGCGGTTGCCACGCCGAAGAGGAATTCTTCCGGGAAACGGGCGGCGAGAGTTTTTGTCGGTGTCATAAGGGCTTTCTGGAAGTTCGGACGTCCACATCGCACGATTTGGCATCGGGCCTCGATGGAGCGAAACTACCATTGGGTGATGCGCTACTCAACGCAAAGCGGCCCCGTCTCCGGGGCCGCTCAAGCTGTTCAGGTCCGCCGTTGAGTCGGATCAGAACGGGCTGTCAGGGTAGTAGTACTGCTCGGCATTTTCCGGCGTGATCAGGACCGAACCGATGATGAAATCGCCAGATACCGGTGCGTTGCCGACAAAGTTCAGCGCCGTCAGTTCGATCGCGGTGCCGATCATGGCAGGCGGATAGGTGACGTTTGCCGGCACCTGCTCATCGCCTTCCATCACGCGCTGGATCATTTCCTTCATGCCTGCGCCGCCAAGCACCCACATGTCCGCTTCGCGGCCGGACTGCGCGATGGCTTCGATCGCTCCGACAGCCATGTCGTCGTCGGAAGCCCAGACGGCATCGATTTCAGGATAGCGCGACAGGAAGTCCTGCATGACTTCGAAAGAGTCGTCGCGGTTCCAGTTGCCGTGTTCCATGCCGAGGATTTCGATGCCCGAGCCTTCGATCGCTGCTTCGAACGCTTGGACACGCTCATTGTCGATGGTGGTCGGAATGCCGCGTAGAACGACGATCTTGCCGCCTTCCGGCATGCGCTCGACGAAGAACTCGCCGGCGACACGACCGAAGCCCGGATTGTCACCGGCAACATAGAGGTCTTCGATGTTTTCCTGGGCGAGACCGCGGTCGACGACCGTGACCCACTTACCGGCTTCCTTGACGCGAGAAACCGGGCCCGTCAGCGGCTCGGACTCGAACGGCAGGACGACGAGCGCGTCGATGTTGCGGGTCGCCATCATGTCTTCGATGTCGGAGACCTGCTGGCCCGGATCCGATGCCGTCGAAAGGACGAAATCAAGGTTCTCGTAACGCTCTTCCAGGGCATCGATGGTTGCCTGGGCATGGAAGTTCATGCCGCCTGCCCAGCCATGGGTCGCGGCGGGAATGGAAACGCCGATCACGGCCGTTTCCGCGTCCTGTGCGCTTGCGCCAAGCGGCATCATCATCATGGTGCTGAGCGCGAGCGCTCCTGCGAAATGCTTCAAGTTCATGGTCTCTCTCCCGTGTTGAGCTCTCATTAGAGCGATGACTGGCCGTCAGCGTTGAGCCTTTTTCTGTCGCTGCAACACGACGGCCAGAATGATGATCACGCCCTGGATCGCACCGTTCAGATACGGGCTCACCAAATCCGTGAGGTTCAAAAGATTGTCGATGAGGCTGAGGATCAGCACGCCGACGACCGTGCCCCAGACGCGACCGAAGCCGCCCTTCAGCATGGTTCCGCCGATGATGACCGCGGCGATGGCTTCCAGTTCCCAAAGCACGCCCGTCGAGCTCGAAGCCGAGCCGAGACGCGGCACGTACATGATGGTGGCGATACCGACGAGAATGCCGAGAAGCACATAGGTCATCAGACGGACGCGATCGACATGGACAGCCGAATAGCGCGCGACCTGCTCGTTCGATCCGATGGCGGCGCAATGGCGGCCGAAGGCGGTATGGCGCATGACGATTTCGCCGATGATCGCGATGACGGCGAAAACGATGATGGGCCATGCAACGCCGAAGAGGCCCGAATAATAGACGGGGCGATAGAGTTCGCGCACCGTGTAGTCGAGCGACAGCGTGCCGCCATCGGCAAGCCAGGTGATCAGCGAGCGGAAGATGCCCATCGTGCCGAGCGTGACGATGAAGGCCTCGATGCGGGCCTGCGTGATCAAGAGCCCGTTCACAAGGCCCGCCGCCAGCCCGACCACGAGCGCGCTCGCCATGCCGACGAGAACGATGCCGATGCCCACCCCCATCGACGGCACCAAAGCGTTCATGATGAGGATCATCACGCCTGCGATGAACGCGGCCATGGAGCCGACCGACAGATCGAGCCCGCCAGACGTGATGACGAAGGTCATGCCGACCGCGATGATGCCGATGAAGGCCGAGCGGGCGAGCACGTTCGTCACGTTACCGTAGCTCAGAAAATTCGGGTTCATCATCGCCCCGGCGACGACGAGCACGACGAGGGCGATGACCGGGCCCCAGATATGGAAATCGATCTTGAAGCCCGACGACGACGTCGTCTTGGCGGGGGTGGCGGCGTGATCACTCATGACTGTCGAACTTTCTGCCTTCCAGGCCCATCGCGTAGCGGACGATCACGTCCTCGTTCACATCCGAGCCCTGGACTTCGCCGGTGATGCGGCCGGAGCGCATGACGTAGACGCGGTTGGCGAGACCGATGATCTCGGCCATTTCCGATGAGATGACGATGACGCTTTTGCCTTGCCCGGCGAGCGCGTGGATGAATTGGTAGATTTGCTGTTTGGTGCCGATATCGATGCCGCGGGTGGGCTCGTCGATGATGACGATCTCCGGCTCGGCCAACATCGTCTTGGCGAGCAGCAGCTTCTGCTGATTGCCGCCCGACAGATTGCCGACGAGGACGGAGCGCGTCGGTGCGCGCACGTCGAAGTCTTTGATCGCCTTGTCGAGGGCCGCCTCTTCCGCTTTCCCGTCGATCATCGTCTTGCCAAAGCGATCGAGCGCCAGAAGCGTCAGATTTGGGCGCATGCCCTGCGTCAGGATCAGGCCGCGGCCCTTGCGATCTTCGGTCAGGTAGACGATGCCGGCGCGGCGCGCGTCCTTGACCGAGCCGACGCGGAAGGGCTTGCCACCGATCTCGACGGAGCCCTCAGCGTCGCGCACGCCGATCAGACCTTCCATCAGTTCCGTCCGGCCGGAGCCGACGAGACCTGCAAAGCCCAGAACTTCGCCACGCTTCAGCTCGAAGGAGGCATCGCGCACGATCGACCCGACCGTGAGGTTGCGCACCGACAGCACGGTTTCGGCCGAGCCGACCTCATGTTTGACCGGAAAAATGTTCGACAATTCGCGGCCGACCATGGCCTGCGCCATCTGGTCTTCGCTCATCGTACCCGCGTCGACATTGGCGACGCGGTGGCCATCGCGCAGCACCGTGATGTGATCGGCAAGACGCGCGATCTCGTCGAGCTTGTGCGAAGTGTAGAGAATGGCCGTGCCGTTGGCCTTGAGCCGCTCGATCTGGCGAAAGAGGATTTCTGCCTCGCGATTGGTGAGAACCGCCGTCGGCTCATCCATGATCAGCACGCGGGTGTTGCGCGACAGGGCCTTGGCGATCTCGACCATCTGCTTGTCGGAGACGGAGATCTCGGAAATCTTTGCCGTCGGCGAAACCTTGGTTTCCAGTTCGCCCAGAAGCCGCTGCGTTTCCGCGCGCATCGTCTTATGGTCGAGGAAAAAGCCTTTGCGGATCTCGCGGCCGAGAAAGACATTCTGCTCGACGCTCAATTGTTCGGCGAGATTGAACTCCTGGTGGATCAGGATCACGCCGGCATCTTCGGCCTCGTCGCTGGAGGCGAAATCGACGCGTCTGCCGTCCAGTTCGATATGACCGCCCGTCGGCGACAGGTACCCCGACAGGATTTTCATCAGGGTCGACTTGCCGGCACCGTTCTCGCCGATCAGCGCATGAACCTCGCCGGCCTTCAGCTCGAAATCCACATCGAAGAGAACCTGGACCGGCCCGAAGGACCGCGACGCGGCGCGCGCGGCGAGCACGGTCTGGCCTTTCGACACGGTTACGGTTTCCTCGATGCGGCGCGCAGCTTGGCTCATGGCTTTACCCAGGCGCCGTTCTTCTTGGCGGACTTCACGCACGCCTCGACAAAGGCGATGCCGGCGACGCCATCGTCGACGGTCGGGAAGATCACGTCCTTGTCGACCGACTTCTTGTCCTGCTTGGCGCGGATCGCGCGGGCGGCTTCGGCGTAGATCGTCGCGAAGCCTTCAAGGTAACCTTCCGGGTGGCCGGGCGGGACGCGACTGACGCGTCCCGCCGCGGCCCCGGCCCCCGCCCCGTTGCGGGTGATCAGGCGCTTGGGCTCGCCAAAGGGGGTAAACCACAGATAGTTGGGATCTTCCTGGCCCCATTCGAGGCCGCCCTTGTCTCCGTAGATGCGCAGCCTGAGGCCGTTCTCGTTGCCGGGCGACACCTGGCTGGCCCAGAGCATGCCGCGGGCACCGCTCGAAAAGCGCATCATCACATGGGCGTTGTCGTCGAGGCGGCGCCCTTTCACGAAGCTCTGCAGATCGGCCGACAGCTCGGACAACTCAAGACCGGTGACGAAGCTCAGGAGATTGTAGGCGTGGGTGCCGATATCGCCGAGCGCACCGCCGGCGCCAGACTGGGCCGGGTCGGTCCGCCAGGAGGCCTGCTTGGATCCCGTCTCCTCGACCGCCTCGGTCAGCCAGTCCTGCGCGTATTCGGCCTGAATCACGCGGATCGTGCCGAGATCGCCGCGCGCGATCATCTCGCGCGCCTGCCGGATCATCGGATAGCCGGTGTAATTGTGGGTCAGAATGAAGAGTGCGTCACTGTCATGGGCAAGCTTCTGCAGCTTCTTCGCATCCGCCATGGTCGAGGTCAGCGGCTTGTCGCAGATCACATGGATGCCGCGCTTCAGAAACTCGCGCGCTGCCGGATAGTGCATGTGGTTTGGCGTGACGATCGCGACGGCATCGATGCCGTCCTTCCGGCGCGCTTCGCGAGATGCCATTTCCTGGAACGAACCATAGATGCGCTTCTCGTCGAGGCCGAGTGCCCGGCCGGATTCCAGCGCGCGCTCCGGCGTCGACGACAGCGCGCCCGCCACGAGCTCGAATTCACCGTCGATGCGGGCGGCGATGCGGTGGACACCGCCGATGAAGGCATCCTTGCCGCCGCCCACCATGCCGAGCCTGAGCTTGCCGGCGATCTTTTCGTTGCGTCCCGAAACCATTGTCGTCCCTCCTCCCCTTCGCGGTTCAATCCAGCCCGAGCATGCGGCGGTTCGCCGCCTCGTCGGTGCCGCCATCGGCGAAGTCGTCGAAGGCCTTTTCGGTGACGCGGATGATGTGATGCTTGACGAATTCCGCGCCTTCGCGGGCTCCGTCCTCAGGATGCTTCAAGGCGCATTCCCATTCGACGACGGCCCAGCCATCGAAGTCATTTGCGGTGAGCTTGGAGAAGACGGCTCCGAAATCGACCTGGCCGTCGCCCAGCGAACGGAAGCGGCCGGCGCGGTTCACCCAGCTCTGGTAGCCGCCATAGACGCCCTGCCGGCCGGTCGGATTGAACTCCGCATCCTTGACGTGGAACATGCGAATCCGGTCGGCATAAATGTCGATATTGTCGAGGTAATCGAGGCACTGCAGCACGTAGTGCGACGGATCGTAGAGCATGTTGGCGCGGGCATGGTTGCCGACGCGCTCCAGGAACATCTCGTAGGTGATCCCGTCATGCAGGTCTTCGCCCGGATGGATCTCGTAGCAGACGTCGACGCCGCATTCCTCGGCATGGTCGAGGATTGGCTTCCAGCGCTTGGCAAGTTCGTCGAAAGCCGTTTCGACCAGCCCCGCCGGACGCTGCGGCCACGGGTAAATGTAGGGCCAGGCAAGCGCGCCGGAGAACGACGCCATGGCCGTCAGGCCCATATTGTGTGACGCCGTCAGAGCCTTCTTGACCTGGTCGACGGCCCATTCCTGACGCGCCTTGGGGTTCCCGCGCTTCTCAGGGATCGTAAAGCCATCGAAGCCCTCGTCGAAAGCCGGGTGAACGGCGACAAGCTGGCCTTGAAGGTGGGTCGAAAGTTCGGTGACCTCGACGCCGTTTTCACGCGCCTTGCCCCGGAACTCGTCGCAATAATCCTTGGAAGATGCGGCCTTCTCAAGGTCGATGAGGCGGCCATCCCAGCTTGGAACCTGCACGCCCTTATAGCCGCAGTCGGCGGCCCATTTGGTGATGGACTCCCATGAGTCGAACGGTGCTTCGTCACCGGCGAATTGGGCAAGAAAGAGCGCGGGGCCCTTGATGGTCTTCATGCGACTGATCCTCCCGGAGCCGAAGCTCCCCATTTCCTCTGCGCCAGCCCCGCCCTTGGCGGATGCTGCTCCTTGCGCATGTAATCGATTGCAATTGCGTCCAAATGCGTATGTAATCGATTACAGGCACGATCACCGATCTCGTGACGCGAGTCAAGTTTGCTCTTCGATAGAATTTCGCGCAGAGAACGGACGACAGGAATCGCGACAGATCCATGAACCGCCACGACCCCAACTTCAGCCCCAAGATCATCGACGTGGCGCGCGCAGCGGGCGTGTCGACCGCGACGGTCAGCCGCGCCATCACCAACCCGACCATGGTCACCGAAGCGACGCGCGCGGCGGTCATGGCGGCGATCGCCGAGACCGGCTACATCGTCAACCACGCGGCCCGAAACCTGCGCCGGCAGCAGACCGGCGGCATCGTCGTGCTCGTCCCGAACCTCTCCAATCCGTTCTTCTCGCAGATCCTGTCGGGTGTCGCCGCCGTCATGTCGGAGGCGGGTTTCAACGTGCTCGTGGCCGACACGCAGCAGCCGAAGGGTGCCGATCTTCAGATCGCGCAATATCTCCACAACAACCGCGCCGATGGGCTGATCGTGCTCGATGGCGCGATCCCGGAAAGCCTGTTTGCCGACTACCGGCGCACCCGCTCTCGCCCGCCGGTCGTCTTCGCCTGCGAATGGGTGGAAGGGTTCGGCGAGCCGTCGGTCACAATCGACAATGCCGAAGGCGCCATGCTGGCGGTCAACCACCTGATCGACCTCGGCCATCGAAAGATCGGCCATGTGCTCGGCCCGCTCGACAACGTGCTGACCATCAAGCGCCGTGAAGGCACGATTTCGGCACTGGAGGCCGCCGGGCTTCCGGTCCATCCCGACTGGTTTTTCGAAGGCGATTTCTCTCTGGCTTCCGGCGTCGTCGCAGCGCGCGCCTGGCTCGCCACCTCCGACCGTCCGACCGGCGTCTTTTGTTCGTCCGATGCCATGGCCTGCGGCTTCATGGCTGAGCTGCACAGTCACGGCGTCCGCGTTCCCGAAGACGTGTCCGTGGTCGGCTTCGACGACATCGAAATCGCGCAGCATTTCATTCCGAAGCTCACGACGATCCACCAGCCGCGCACCGCGATCGGCGAGGCCGCTGCGCGCATGCTGCTTGCCCGGCTTTCCGGGAACAGCGATGATGTCGACAGCGTGCGCCTGACGGTCGAACTGGTGCGCCGCGACAGTACGGGCGCACCTCCCATTCGCTGATGGGTTTTCAACCGACGGGCGCAGCGCGCTCTCAGACATAGCGGTTCACCAGGTTCTCCAGATATTCCTGGCGACCGGACCGCGGCTGCGGATCGATCTTCTCATCGATCACGCGCTTCTCGATCGATTCAAGCGTCATCGATCCATCCAGCATCGACTTTGCTTGCGGCTTGTCCCAGCCGGCGTAGCGTTCGGAAAGCGGCCCAGCGAGCGCCTTGTCCTCGATCATTCGAGCAGCGGCCTTCAGGCCGCGGGCGCAGCAGTCCATGCCGCCGATATGAGCGATCAGCAGATCTTCCGGATCGAGCGACTGGCGGCGCAGCTTCGCGTCGAAATTGGTGCCGCCGGTCGTAAAGCCGCCGGCCTTCAGCACTTCGAGATAGGCGAGTGCCATTTCCGGCACGTTGTTGGGGAACTGGTCGGTGTCCCAGCCGGACTGATAGTCGTTCCGGTTCATGTCGATCGAGCCGAAGATGCCGAGAGCTGCCGCAAGCGAGAGTTCGTGCTCGAAGGAATGGCCGGCGAGGATCGCGTGGCCCTGCTCGATATTGGTCTTCACCTCGTTTTCGAGCCCGTAGCGCTTGAGGAAGCCGTAGATCGTGCCGACATCGTAGTCATATTGATGCTTGGTCGGCTCCTGCGGCTTCGGCTCGATCAGGATCGTGCCCTTGAAGCCGATGCGATGCTTGTAGTCGACCACCATGGAGAGGAAACGGCCCATCTGGTCGAGTTCGCGGCCCATGTCGGTGTTGAGCAGCGTCTCGTAGCCTTCACGCCCGCCCCAGAGCACGTAGTTCTCGCCACCGAGGCGCTGGGTCACGTCCATGCAGCTCTTCACGGTCGCTGCCGCATAGGCGAAGACGTCCGGGTCAGGATTGGTCGCGGCGCCGGCCATGTAGCGACGATGCGAAAAGAGATTGGCCGTGCCCCAGAGCAGCTTGATGCCCGAGGCATCCATCTTCTCCTGAAAGTAGTCGGCAATCGCGTTCAGCCGGTCGCGGCTTTCGGTGAAGGTGTCCGCCTCCGGGCGCACATCGGCATCGTGGAAGGTGAAATAGGGAACGCCGAGCGCCTCGAACATGTCGAAAGCGACATCGGCCTTCTTCCTGGCGAGTTCCATCGTGTCGCCGAACCACGGACGTTCAAAAGTCTGGCCACCGAAGGGATCGCCGCCTGGCCAGACGAAGGAGTGCCAGTAGCAGACCGCAAAGCGCAGATGGTCTTCCATGCGCTTGCCGAGAACCATTTCGTTCGGATCATAGAAGCGGAACGCAAGGGGATTGGTGCTGTCCTTGCCCTCAAAGGGGATCTTGTCGATCGCGCCGAAGAAACCTGTACTCACTGAAACACTCCTTTGATCGCGGGATAGGCCTTGCGGTAGCGCGCGAAGCCCTCATCGAATGCGGATTGAAGCTTGGCGACGGGTTCGATCGTCCTTGCGATCGCCGGTGCCAGGCAGATGGATGCAGGGTCGGCGCCCTCGGCAGCAATCAGGCCCAGACGAGCAGCACCGAAGGCCGCACCGAAGTCGCCATCGGCTGGAATATCGACCGGAACGCCGAGCACAGTCGCGAGCGCCGTCAGCCAGTAGTCGGAGCGCGATCCCCCGCCGATAGCGGTCACCCGATCAAGCTTGGTGCCAGCGGCCTCCAGCGCATCCCGGTTGTCGCGGAAGGCGTAGGCGACCCCCTCCATGACGGCGCGGGTCATGACGCCGCGATCGCTCTCATGGCCGAGCCCGAGGAACGCGCCGCGGATCGCGGCATCGTTCAGCGGTGTGCGCTCGCCGGAGAGATACGGCAGGAAGATCACCGACGATGGCGCCTGAAGCGCGCCGCCGACAGCCCCCGTCAACTCGGCAGGCTTGACGCCGACGACCGACGACAGCCAGTTCATCGCATCGGTGGCGGACAGGATGACGCCCATCTGGTGCCAAGTGTTCGGCAGCGCGTGGCAGAAGGTGTGAACCGCGCTCTCTGCATTCGGCCGATAGCTGTCGGTGGCTGCGAAGAGAACCCCGGACGTTCCGAGCGACAGGAACGCCGAGCCCGAGGCGACCGTGCCCATGCCACAGGCGGACGCCGCATTGTCGCCTGCCCCTCCGGCCACGACGATGCCGGCCGGCAAACCGAGTTCTGCCGCGAGATCTCCGCGCAGCCGCCCGGCCGGTGCGGTGCCTTCGACGAGCACCGGCATGTGCGAACGGTCAAGTCCGCATGCTGCGAGAAGCGCATCCGACCAGTCGCGCCGTGCCACGTCGAGCCATGCGGTGCCGGCCGCGTCCGACATCTCGGAGATGAATTCGCCCGTCAGCCAGAACCGCAGATAGTCCTTCGGCAGCAGGATCTTTGCCGTTGCCGCGAATATTTCCGGCTCGTTCTCGCGGACCCACAACAGCTTCGGCGCGGTGAAACCGGGGAAGACGATGTTGCCCGTCAATTGCCGAAACTGCGGATCGGCATCGAGTGCAGCGGCTTCACGGTGGCTGCGCGTGTCGTTCCAGAGGATTGCCGGGCGCAGAACTTTGCCCGCCTTATCGAGGAGCGTCGCGCCGTGCATCTGGCCAGACAGGCCGATGCCGCGCACTGCACCCATTTCCGCCGGATGGCTGTCACGCAGGCTCAGAAGCGCGATCCGGGTCGCCTCGACCCAGTCGGCAGGATCCTGCTCCGACCAGCCGGGATGGGGCCGCGATACCTCGAGCGAAGCGTTGGCCGACGCCACGACCCGCTGGTCGCCGTCGATCAGCAGCGCCTTTACACCCGAAGTGCCGAGGTCAATCCCTAGAAACATGCGTTACGTACCTCAAAAATGAATGCTGTTTGTGCGGGGAGAAGGGCATCGATCACGGCAGATTGTCCCGCAGAAAGATGTCGATGCGAATGCGCTCCTGTCCGTCGACGAGGTCGACGCCATCGGCCAAGGCCTTCATCACGCGGATTGCGCTGCGCACCTCATGGCCCGCATCCTGATTGATGACGGCCGCGAAGACGCCGTCGGCCAAAGCCTGGCGTGCGTGGTCGGTCAGCTCGTGCGCGACGACCTCGATCTTGCCGTTCAGCCCCCGGGCCTTCAGCGCTGAAATCAATCCGCGATTACCGGCGCCGAGACTGTAGATGCCAACGACGTCCCGTTCGCGATCCAGCATTTCGCCAACCAGCCGCTCCGCGGTCTCGGCCTCGTCTCGACCCTCGATGACAGGCAGGACTTCGAGGTCCGTGAATTCCGCACGCATCACCTGATCGAAGCCCAGGCGACGCTCCACATGATCTCGGACCAGCATCGAGCCGGCCAGAACCGCGACTTTGCCGGGCCGATGAGACAGGAAACGACCGAGAAGGCTCGCTGCGGTGCGACCGGCAGCAACGTTGTCGATGCCCACATAATGGCGTCGTCGCGCGCTCGGAAGGTCGGATACGAGCGTCACGATCGGCACGCCGGCATCGGCAAGCCGCGCCACGGACCGGCGCACTGCGGGCGATTCCGTCGCCACGAGCGCAACACCGGCGAGGCCCTCAATGTTCAGGCCATCGAGTGCATACGCCAATGCACCTTCATCGAAGGGCGGCACCGTCAAAAGTCTGATGTCCGTGCGCTCGACAGACGAGCGCCGGCGCGCTTCGTGCACCGCCATTTCCAGCCCGCGCATGAAGCTGTTTTCGCCTTCCGGAACCACGAAGACGAGCGGGTAGACACGGGATTTGGCGAGATTGGCTGCGGCGAGATCGCGCTGGTAGCCGAGAGAGGCGATCACCTGCTCGACGCGCAGGACAGTTTCGGCGCGCACGCCCTTACGGCGGTTCAGCACGCGATCAACCGTGGCAAGGCTGACGCCCGCTTTTTCAGCGATGTCGTGGACCGTCGGCCGCATGCGAATTCCTCCCAAAATCGACGTAGCGAGATTTCTGATGTACGTAAATCAAAAAATGTGCTGCGCTGCGCAAATAGATATGGCGATCGAAGACAGGGGCGATGATCGCGCAACCAAACGCGGTGCCAAGCATTAGGGACCTTGCGGGCATCGACGTCCTGTATTTCCTTATTTCGCGACTGCCGCTCCCGATCTCCATCGCCGGCCGTGTCGCCCTACGCAAAGTGCCTCATGCGCCCCTTCCCCTGCCCGACATGCCAAACTCAGGTGTTTTTCGAAAACACGCTTTGCACCGCCTGCGGATCGACGATCGGATATGAGGCGGAAGAAAACCGCTTCGTCTGCGTCGATGCCGACCATGACAGCCTGTCCTTCTGCGCCAACCACATCCATTCGGGGTGCAATTGGACGGTGCGTGACGCGGGGCGCTATTGTCTTTCCTGCGACCTCAACGAGATGATCCCGCCGGTCGACGATCCGGAGCAGCGGCGTCGCTGGGCAGACGTCGAGGTGTCGAAGCGGCGCTTTCTCTATAGCGTGATGCGCATGGACATTCCGATCTACCCCAAGCGCCACGACCCGACGGGACTGTCGTTCCGCATTCTCGTCGATGCCGAACATGGCGGCGCCGGAAATGTGACGATGGGGCACCAGAACGGCGTGATCACAATCGACGCGACGGAAGCCGACGCGCATCTGCGCGAGTTTCGGCGTGCCGAACTCGACGAGCGCTACCGAACCCTGCTCGGCCACATGCGGCACGAGTCCGGACACTATTTCTGGGAAAGATTGCTGCTCATCGAGGGCTTCGACACGGAATTTCGCGCGCTCTTCGGAGATGAGCGGGAGGATTATGGCGAAGCACTGAAGCGCTATTACAAGCAAGGAGCGCCGGCCGACTGGCAGGAGAAACACATCTCCGCCTATTGCACGGCACATCCCTGGGAGGACTGGGCCGAGACCTTCGCGCATTACATGCACATCGTCGACGGCGTGGAGACCGTCGAGGCCTATCGCCAGGCGAAAGATGACGAGCCTTTCGACCCCTATGACCGCGACGTCTTCGCGCTGACGCTCCAGCGCTGGATGTCCACTGCGCTGTTGATGAACGCGATGAACCGCAGTCTAGGTCATCAGGATTACTATCCTTTCGTGGTCAACGAAAGCGTCGCCGACAAGATGCGTTTCATAGATCAATGGATGGGCAAATTACGTGCGAATTGATGCGCGCCGCTCGCGAGTCTTGTCGACCAGAGCAGACCGATGAACTGCCAAAATTTCGCCGCATCTCTTGATCCGCCAGCGCGAAGGGCGTTAGGTTAGGCATTAAGGGGCCGATATTCTTGCCATATTAGCTGCAAGTCAGCCGCTTCATTTTCACCAGCTTCGCAGACAGGAGCACACCCGCACGTCCGATTTTCGGGCTCATCACCAAACACCACCATGTTGGGAGACAACATCCATGTCGACATTCTCCAAAGCCTTTGCCGCCACGCTTGCCACCGGCGTCGCCCTTTTCGGAATAGCCGGTCAAGCACAGGCAGCATCGCTCGAAGACATCCAGGCAAGTGGGACGATCCGCATCGCTGTGGCGAACGAGATCCCCTACGGCTATGTCGACCCGAATGGTGAGGCGATGGGCGCCGGCCCGGACGTTGCCAAGAAGATCGCCGAAGAGCTCGGCATCGAGAACATCGAGTGGGTGACGACGCAGTTCTCCTCCCTGATCCCTGGCCTTCAGGCAGACCAGTTCGACGTCGTCGCCGCTGAAATGGCGATCCTGCCCGATCGTTGCCAGCAGGTGGTTTATTCCGAGCCGAGCACCTCTTACGGTGAAGGCCTTCTGGTCGCGGCCGGCAACCCGGCGGACGTGCACTCCTTTGCCGATTTCGCCGAGCGTGACGACATCACCGTCGCGATCATGGCCGGCGCCGACCAGCTCGAGATGCTGCAGGCACTTGGCGTTCCAGAAGACCGCATGGTGACGATCCAGTCGAATTCCGATGCGATTTCCACCGTCTCCACCGGCCGCGCCGATGCCTATGCCGCGACCGGCCTGACCGTCGGCGAGCTCGACAACCAGAGCGAACAGGTCGAGGCAGCCGCAGAATTCGTCGATCCGGTCATCGACGGCGAAGAAGTCCGTTCCTGGGGCGGCTTCACCTTCGCTTCCAACAACGAAGGCCTGCGCGACGCCTGGAACGAAGCACTGTTGACGTTCAAGGAGACCGACGAGTGGCGCGCGATCCTCTCGGGCTACGGCTTCACGGAAGCCGACATCGAGGGTTCCTTCAATGCGACGACGGAAGAACTCTGCGCCGCAGAATAATCCAGACTGAACCATGGTCCTGCCCCGTCCGGCGATAAACCGGGCGGGGCAAGCGCTATCCGCACCACACTTCTCGACGGGCGACCGAAAGGACAGGTATGGAATGGACTGAGTATTTCGCGCCCCTCATGCGCGGCGCGTGGGTTACGATCCAGCTCACCGTCTGGTCAACGATCTTCGGCGCGATGCTGTCGTTCGCCGCAGGCATCGGCAAGGTTTCCGGCAACGGCTTCGCCCGCTGGATCTCCGTCGTCTACATCGAGATTTTCCGCGGCACGTCGCTTCTCGTCCAGCTGTTCTGGCTCTTCTTCGCGCTACCGGTCGCGGGGCAGGCGATCGGCGTTGATCTGCGCATGTCGCCCGTGGTCGCAGGCGTGCTGGCACTGTCGCTCAACATCGGCGCCTATGGCGCGGAAGTGGTGCGCGGCGCCATCCAGTCCGTGTCTCATGACCAGTACGAAGCGGCCAAGGCGCTGAATTTCACGCCGCGCCAGGCGCTGTGGCGTATCGCCCTGCCCCAGGCGATCCCCGAGATGATGCCGACATTCGGCAATCTCGCCGTCCAGAACCTCAAGGACACCGCCCTCGTCTCCCTGATCACGCTGCAGGATCTGGCGTTTCGCGCCGAGCAGCTGCGCAATTTCACCCAGGACAGCACGACCATCTTCACCATCGTGCTCTTCATGTATTTCGGCATGGCGCTGGTTCTGACGGCCATCATGAAGCTTCTCGAGCGCTCGGTCGGGCGCTGGAAGACTGCGAGGGCGTAGGCGATGCTGTTCGGATATGAATGGGATACGAGCGCCGGCCCGCTGGTTTTCGCCTGGTCGATCCTGCCAATCCTCCTCACCGGCGTTCTGGTGACGATCCAGGCAGCCGTGCTCGGCTTCGGCATCGCTCTGGTGCTCGGGCTCGTGCTGGCTGTTCTCAAGGCTGCGCCCTCGCGGCTGATCTCATGGCCGGCCCATGCGGTGGCGGAATTCGTGCGCGACACGCCGCTCCTGATCCAGCTTTTCTTCCTCTATTACGTGCTGCCCGAGTACGGGCTCGTGCTACCGGCGTTCATGACGGGGGCACTCGCGCTCGGCATCCAGTACTCGGCCTATATGGCGGAGGTGTACCGCGGAGGCATCGAAGCGGTGGCGCGGGGCCAGCGCGAAGCAGCGCGCGCGCTCAATCTTTCGTCCGCGCGCACCTTCACCCATGTCGTCCTGCCGCAGGCGATCCCGCGCGTCATCCCGGCGCTTGGCAACTATCTCGTCTCGATCATGAAGGACGTGCCGATCCTTTCTGTCGTCACCGTCATGGAGCTTCTGAACGTCGCCAAGATTATTGGCGACCGCACCTTCAATTACATCGTGCCGCTGTCGCTGGTTGGACTGATCTACCTGATCATGACGCTGATTGCCGCCGGCGGCGTTCGCTATCTCGACAAAACCCTGCCCAAGAAAGGGATCGCGCTCAAATGACCGAACCGATCATCAAATTCGACAAGGTCGTCAAACGGTTCGGGTCCCACACCGTGCTCGACCATCTCGATTTCGAGGTGAACCCGGGCGAGATGGTCACGATCATCGGGCCGTCCGGATCGGGCAAGTCGACCGTGTTGCGCATCCTGATGACGTTGGAGCAGATCCAGGATGGCGTCGTGACCGTGGAAGGCGAGCCTCTGTGGCACGAGCGCAAGAATGGCGATCTCGTTCCGGCTTCCGAAAAGCATCTGCGCAAGATGCGCGAGAAGCTCGGCATGGTGTTCCAGCAGTTCAACCTCTTTCCGCACATGACGGTGCTGCGCAATCTGACGGAAGCGCCGCGGCAGGTGCTCGGCCTGTCCAAGAAGGATGCGACCGAGCGCGCGGAGGAACTGCTCGAGCGGGTCGGTCTTTCCGATCAGGCAAGCAAGTTTCCGCATCAGCTTTCGGGCGGGCAGCAGCAGCGCGTGGGCATCGCAAGAGCGCTTGCGATGCGGCCGAAGATCATGCTGTTCGACGAACCGACCTCTGCGCTTGATCCGGAGCTGGTCGGCGAGGTGCTCAAGGTCATCCGCCAGCTGGCCAACGAGCACGAGCTGACGATGCTGCTCGTCACGCACGAAATGCAGTTTGCCCGGCAAGTCTCAGATCGCGTCTGTTTTTTCGACAAGGGACGGATCGAAGAGCAAGGGCCGCCGGATGAGCTCTTCACCAACCCCAAGCGCGAACGGACCCGCGAGTTTCTGAAAGCCGTCCTCGATCCGGATGCATGAACTGGAAACTATCGTTGCAGTAGCGGCCCGCTCCAAACTTGACTAGAAAGCCCCGGCAACGAAAACGATGCGCCGACCATCAGGACGGCGACGCCAAGGGTCGGGAAGCACCATGGAGCAGACGGAAGCACCGGAGCGTGTGGAAGATCGCGATGATGCCGTCGAACACATGGAGTCCGGCAGAACGCTCGGTGAAATCGGCCTGCAGCGCTTCGCGCCCTACCTGATGAACCGCATCATGGGGCGCTACAACCAGGCGCTTCGGGAAGACCTGACGGCGGCGAACATCACCACGCCGAAAATGCGTGCGCTTGCGGTGCTTTCTATCAATGACGGCCTGCGCATCAACGAGCTTGCGGTCTATGCGGTGGTGGAGCAATCGACGCTCAGCCGCGCGCTGGACCAAATGGAATCGGAAGGGCTCATTCGCCGCGAGAATGCAGCCGACGACAACCGCGTGCGCAACATCTTCATCACCGAAGAAGGGCGCCAGCGTTTCTCAGGCGTCTGGCCGACGATGCTGGCCGCCTATGAAGCGATGTTCGTCGGCATCGATCCGTCGGAGCGCGAAGTCTTCATCGCCACGCTGCACAAAATTCTGAGGAACATTCGCCGCCACGACTTTTGAACGGAGACTGCCCTTGACGGCATGGGCTGCGCGCATGAATATGCATTTGCATATTTTATTGTTCCAGCTGCCCATGCCGAAAAGGACTGACCCTCAATGGCCGAGCGTTCATTTGCCAAGGAAGTGCAGAAGCTGCGCATGGGTGCGGGCGAGACGTTCCACGGCGAAGGCATTCTGGCCATCACCAAGGCGCTTCTCGAAAATGGCGTCGGTTATGTCGGCGGCTATCAGGGCGCGCCGATCAGCCATTTGATGGACGTGCTGGCCGACGCACAGGACATTCTCGGCGAGCTCGGCGTGCATTTCGAAGCAAGCGCTTCTGAGGCGACGGCAGCTGCGATGCTGGCGGCATCGGTGCACTATCCGATCCGAGGCGCGGTCACCTTCAAGTCGACGGTTGGCACCAACGTCGCTTCTGATGCGCTGGCAAACCTTGCATCCGGCGGCGTCACCGGCGGCGCGCTCGTTATCGTCGGCGAAGATTACGGCGAAGGCTCCTCCATCATGCAGGAGCGCAGCCACGCCTTTGCCATGAAGAGCCAGATCTGGCTGCTCGACCCGCGCCCAAACCTGCCATCCATCGTTGAGACGGTCCGCCACGGGTTCGAACTGTCCGAGGCATCGAACACGCCGGTCATGATGCAGGTGCGCATTCGCGGCTGCCATGTGCATGGACGCTTCACCGCGTCCGACAACAAGCGGCCGGGCATGAGCGTGCGTGACGCGCTGGAGAATCCGCGCCGCGACACCAACCGCATCGTGCTGCCGCCCGCCTCGTTCCTGCACGAGCAGGAAAAGATCAACAAGCGCCTACCGCAGGCGATGGACTACATCCGCAAGAACAACGTCAACGAGTTCTTCGGACCGGACGAAGCCAAAGTCGGCATCGTTCTGCAGGGCGGCATGTACAACGCGGTGCTTCGCGCCCTGCAGCGCATCGGCCTTGCGGACATCTACGGCGAGACGAAGGTTCCGCTTTATGTCCTGAACTGTGTCTATCCGCTTCTGACCGACGAATTCCTGGACTTCTGTGCCGGCAAGGACGCAGTGCTCGTCGTGGAGGAAGGCCAGCCAGACTATATCGAGCAGGCCTTCGGCTCGATGCTCTACAAGGCTGGCGGAACGACGAAGCTGATCGGCAAGGGCCCCTTCCCTATGGCCGGAGAATATACCGGCCAGGTCATGCTCGACGGCATCCGCACCTTCCTGGACGAGCATGGCGGCGGCATCCTGCCTTCGAAGGGCCGCGCTCCGAACACGCCGCTGCCGACCGACAGCATCCAGCAACTGCAGACGAAAGTGCCGATGCGGCCGCCGGGCTTCTGCACCGGTTGTCCGGAACGTCCGATCTTCGCCGCCACCAAGCTCGTCGAACAGGAACTCGGCAAGCACCACATCGCCTCGGACATCGGCTGCCATCTGTTTTCGATCAACGCGCCGTTCGAGCTCGGCGCGACGACGATGGGTTACGGCCTTGGCCCGGCGTCGGCTTCCGCCTTCAACGACAAGAACGCGGAACGGCGTTCGATCTCTTTCGTCGGCGATGGCGGCTTCTGGCACAACGGCCTCACCTCCTCAGTCGGCAACGCGGTCTTCAACCGCAATGACGGCGTCATCGTCATCGTCGACAACTATTATTCGGCGGCGACCGGTGGTCAGGACGTTCTGTCGTCGCGCGCCGACAACCGCTCCAAGTCGACCAAGCACCCGATCGCCAAAGCTGTGAAGGGCATGGGCGTCGAATGGGTGCGCCAGATCGACCGCACCTATGATGTCGGCAAGCTCAAGGCCACGCTGAAGGAAGCGCTGACCACCGAGGAGAGTGGCCCAAAGGTCATCATCGCCTCGTCGGAATGCATGCTGAACCGCCAGCGCCGTGAAAAGCCGCTCAAGCAGGCCGCGCTCAAGGCCGGCGAACGGGTCGTGCGGCCGCGTTTCGGCGTCGACGAGGATGTCTGCACGGGCGACCACGCATGCATGCGGCTTTCGGGCTGCCCTTCGCTTTCGGTCAAGCAGCTCGACGATCCGCTGCGCGACGACCCGGTCGCGAGCATCGATCAGAGCTGTGTGGGTTGCGGCAATTGCGGCGAGGTGGCTGATGCCGCCGTGCTCTGCCCGTCCTTCTACCGCGCTGACCTGATCCAGAACCCGACAAGTGTCGACCGGTTTGCCGACCGTCTGCGGCGCAAGGTCATCGGCTGGCTCAAGAACCGCCGCGAACGCAGCCGCCTCGTTTTCGCGGAGAATTGAGATGACCATTCACCGCCTTCCCGACCTTCCAACCGACGGCGTCGACGCCACCACGTCGATCATCAAGATCGCGATCCTGGCCGTTGGCGGCCAGGGCGGCGGCGTGCTCACCGACTGGGTGATCGATCTCGCCGAACATGCGGGCTATCGTGCGCAATCGACATCCGTTGCGGGCGTTGCCCAGCGTACGGGCGCGACGATCTACTATGTGGAAATGACCCCCGATGGCGGCCGCGATCCGGTCTTCTCGCTGAGCCCGGCTCCCGGCGACGTCGATATCCTCATTGCCGCGGAGCTGATGGAAGCCGGGCGCGCCGTCATGCGCGGCTTTGTGACGCCGGATCGTACGACCCTCATCGCCTCGGCCCACCGTGTGCTCGCAGTTTCCGAGAAGATCGTGCCGGGCGATGGCCGCGCGGACTCACCTGGCGTGACGGAAGCCGTTGCCGCCGCCGCTCACCGCCTCGTCTGTTTCGACATGGAGCAGGTCGCCGTGGATGCCGGCAGCGTGATTTCCTCGAGCTTGTTCGGGGCGCTCGCCGGCAGCGGCGCCCTGCCCTTCGAGCGTGAAGCCTATGAGGCCACCATCCGGCGCTCCGGCCGCGGCGTCGAAGCGAGCTTGCGGGCGTTCAATGCGGCCTGCGACCTCGCCCTTGCGGGCGGAAAGACGCCGGCTGTTGCCGTTCCCGAAGCGGTCAAGGCCGAAGCGCGCGATCCGGAGGGCCCGGAAGCGCTCGTTTCCGAATGGCGCGCACTGCGCTCCATGGTCGGCGATCTTCCTGCCCCCGTGCAGGACATGGCAGGCCGTGGTCTGCGCAAGGTCGTGGATTACCAGGATCTCGCCTACGGCCGCGACTATCTCGACCATCTGAAGAGGGTCATCGCCATCGACGATGCCGCGCATGAATGGCGGCTGTCGATCGAGGCGGCCAAGTACATCGCCAATGCGCTCGTCTATGACGACATCATCCGCGTGGCAGACCTGAAGACCCGCGCAAGCCGCGAGGCGCGGCTGCGGCGCGAACAAGGGATCGGCGGCGACGCCATCGCCCATGTGACGGAGTATTTCCATCCGCGTATGCAGGAAATCTGTGGCACGCTGCCCGTCCGCCTAGGACGCTGGATCGAGAACAGCCCGAAGGTGTTCGGCGCGCTCGACAAGGTGTTCAACCGCGGCCGACGCATCCGCACCGACGGCATCGTCGGCTTCGGCATGCTCTACGGGATTGCCACGTTGAAACCCGCGCGTCGCCGCCTGCTCCGCCACGAGGTGGAGATGAAGCACATGGCGCAGTGGCTGGAAACGGCGCTGTCGGTCCGCGACATTAACTACGATCTGGCCGTCGAAGTGCTGAAATGCCGGCGCCTGATCAAGGGTTACTCCGACACGCATGAGCGCGGCCTGTCGAAATATCGACGCGTGATGGACGGCCTGCCGATGATCCGCCACCGGGAAGATGCGGCCGACTGGCTGCGGCGCCTGCGCGAAGCCGCCCTTCTCGATGAGGAAGGCAAGGCGCTGGATGGCGCTCTGAAAACCATAGAGACGCTCTAAATATCTTTCGGAGAGAAGATTTCCCAGCATGGGCGAGCCTGTGGATTGACCCGCAGAACGCCCGCCCCTACACGAGTGCTCGGAACGGGTTTCACCTTCGGGTGGATGAAAAGGGAATGCGGTTCGGCCATTCGGCCAACTCCGCAACTGCCCCCGCAACTGTAGCCGCCGAGCTTCCTTCCACGATGCCACTGGATGTGTTCGCACATTCGGGAAGGCGGAAGACGAAGCGTTGACGCGGAAGTCAGGAGACCTGCCTGTTCCAGTCACCCATGCGTGGACACGGGGTGTGGTCCATGCGCGGTCGTCCGTGGCGGTGACATTTGAAAGAGTGTTGCCGCACGCCGGGTGCGACCTTTGGTGAGCCTTTGTGCATATCGCCTCTGCCGTCCGTCCGTCTGCGGTTTCTGATGAAACCGGGAGCGCGCCACCGAGCCGTTCCACGACCCGAAGGGCAGACCCATTGCTTAAAGCGTTCATTCCAGCAGGCGCGATCCTGCTGGCAGCTGCCGGCGTTGCCGGCGCTCAGGATACCGAGACCACCACCGTTCTCGACCGACTGCTGGTCACCGACGGGCTGACGCCGGTGGCAGAGGAAAAATCCGGCCGTGCCTTCACCGTCATCACCGCCGAAGATATCGAGCGAAGCCAAGTGACGTCGGTTGCCGATATCCTGCGCACCGTTCCCGGATTGTCGGTTTCCCGCATGGGATCGATCGGTGCACAGACGCAGGTGCGGGTGCGCGGCGCCGAAGCCAACCACGTCATCGTCATGATCGACGGCGTGGACGTCAGCGACACGGCAGCCGGCGAATTCGATTTCGGCAGCCTCATGACGTCCGACATCGAACGCATCGAAGTCCTGCGCGGGCCGCAGAGCGCGTTTTACGGCTCCAACGCGCTCTCGGGCGTCATCAACGTCATCACCAAGCGCGGCGAGCGTGGCGGCTTCAGGACGAACGTACGGAGCGAGACCGGCACGGACGGCACCGTTCTCGGCGGCGTGACGCTGAGCGGTGGGCGCGACGATTTCGATCTGTCGCTCGGCGCCACGTTCCGACGCAGCGACGGCTACAATGTCTCGCCGTTCGGCTCGGAGAAGGACGGCGACCGCAATGCCACGCTCAACGGCCGGTTCGCCTATGACCTGATGCCGGGGCTGACGCTCGACGGCACGCTTCGCTACGTCAATCGCCGCAGCGAACTTGATCCGCAGAATTTCGAGACGCTCGGACCGCCGGACTTCCTGCCCGGCCCCTTGGTCGGTCTGGTCGTAGATGGCGACGAGGAAACGGCGACGAAAGAGCTTGTCGGCTCGCTCGGGCTCACGCATGAATCTGCCGATGGCGCCTGGACGCAAAATCTGCGCATCTCCGGCAACGACACGTTCCGTGAAAACTTCACCGATGGAGCGCTTGCAACATCCAGCGACGGCAACCGTGTCACCGCTTCCTATCAGGCGACCTATGCGTTCGACACGCCGAACTTGCTCGACGCCACGCACAAGATCACAGGCGGGTACGAGTTCGAGCGGGAAACCTATCTGCCGTCGCACCTGACCGAACGCCAGAGCCGCGATGGGAACTCGTTCGTTGCCGAATATCGCGGCGAGTATCTCGGGCAGTTCTTTCTCAATGGTGCCATCCGTCACGATCTGAACGACCGCTTCGCCGATTCCACGACGTTCAGCCTCAGCGGTGCCTGGGCCGTTCCAGGCACACTCACGCGTCTGCACTCCTCGATCGGGACGGGCGTCACCAATCCCACCTTCATCGAGCAGTTCGGCTATGATCCGGAGAGCTTCGTCGGAAACCCCAATCTCGTTCCGGAAGAAAGCATCGGGTTCGATATCGGCATTGAACAGGGCTTCCTCGGCGGGGCACTCATCGTCGATCTCACCTATTTCAACCAGGACCTGACGAACGAGATCGCAACGGTGTTCGGACCGGCGCCGACCTATGCGTCGACGCCGATCAACCTCCTGGGCGAAAGCCGTCGTCAGGGCATCGAGATCGCTGCGACGTTCGATCTCGGATCGGGGCTCTCGGCCAGGGGCAGCTACACCTATCTCGATGCCAGCGAGCAGAGCCAGAGCGGGGGACCGCGCCTTGCCGAAGTGCGCAGACCCCGCCACTCGGGATCGCTCGGCCTCACCTATCGCTTCATGGAAGAGCGCGCGTCGCTCTTCGGCGAAGTGATCTTCAACGGCGAGATGGAGGATGTCGCTTTCGTTCCGACGCTGCCCAGCCGCGTGACGCTCGACGCCTACCAGACGGTCAATATCGGCGGCAGCTACCGGTTCAACGAGACGTTCGAGGCCTATGGCCGGGTGGAGAACCTGTTCGACGAGGAATACCAGGAAATCTTCGGCTACAACGCGCAAGGCCGGACGGCCTTCGTTGGATTGAGGGGATCGTTCTGACGCTTGGCGCGCGCAGCTTTCTGCTGAGCCTAGTCGGCGTGGTGGCCGTTGCCGCCGCGCCGACAGCCAGCGCCGAGACCATGCCGCAACGCGTGGTGTCAATGAATGTCTGCACCGATCAGCTTGCCATGCTGCTTGCCGCCGACGGCCAGCTGATCTCGGTTTCAAGCCTTGCCCGTGACGCCGATTATTCCATGCTGGCCGAAGATGCAGCAGCCTATCCGATCAATTACGGGCGCGCCGAGGAAATCCATCAGCTGAACCCGGATCTGGTGCTTGCCGGAACGTTCACCACCCGCAGCACAGTTGCGATGCTCCGCCGGCTCGGCATCCGCGTCGAGGAATTTGCACCGGAAACGTCGCTCGATGACATCCGGTCAAACCTTCAGCGGATGGGCGAAATTCTCGGGCGGGAAGACGATGCTGCGGAGCTTGTCGCCGCATTCGATGCGCGGCTAGCCGGCTTGGCCAGCGACCAGTCGAATCTCGATGTCGCCATCTACGAGCCCGACAGCTATGCGCTCGGGCCCGGCACGCTTGCCCATGCGGTGGTTGAAGCCGCCGGTCTCACCAATGTTGCGGATGCGCTCGGCGTGACGGGCATGGGGCGCGTGCCGCTCGAGGTCATGGTCATGCAAGCGCCCGACATTCTCGTGACGACCGATGACGGCGACGAAGTGCGCGTGCGTGCCGAGGAAAACTTCGCCCATCCCGCCTTCCGGCGCGTGGCTGCGACCAGCCGAACGCTTTCTTTGCCCGGCCCGCACTGGGTGTGCGGCGGGCCCTTCACCCTCGATGCGATCGAACTCCTGCAGAATGCTGCAGCCGACATCGCGGTTGGCCGGCCATGACGCGCCCAGCCGGCACCAAGGCGCTGCTCGGCGGGCTCTCCGTGCTCGTGCTTATGCTGTTCTTCCTGTCGCTTCTGACCGGGCCGGCCGATATCTCGCCGGTCGACAGCCTTCGCGTGCTCGTCTCGCCCGACGACAGCGCGCTGACACTGGTCATGTGGGAAATCCGCCTGCCACGGGCGCTTCTCGGCCTGATGATCGGCGCCTCGCTCGGGCTTTCCGGGGCGGTGCTGCAGGGCTATCTGCGCAATCCGCTGGCCGAACCCGGCCTGCTCGGCGTCAGCGCATCGGCCTCGCTCGGCGCGGTCGTCGCGATCCATAGCGGCCTGGCAGCGGCCTTTGCACTTGCCCTGCCACTGATGGCGCTTGTCGGTGCGCTTGCCTGCGTCGTCGCTCTGCATCTGCTTGCTGGCCGGATGGGCAGCGCCCTGACGGTCATCCTGGCGGGCGTTGCACTCTCGAGCCTTGCCGGAGCGATGACCTCGCTGGTGCTCAATCTCTCGTCCAACCCGTTCGCCGCGCTCGAAATCGTCTTCTGGATGCTGGGCTCGCTTGCCGATCGATCGATGGTCCACGTCTATCTGGCAGCGCCCTTCATGCTCGCCGGCTGGGCCTTGCTCGCGGGCCTTGGCCGCATGCTCGACACGCTGACGCTTGGGCCGGACACGGCCGCCAGCATGGGAACAAGCATGCGTCGGGTGGGCCTGCTGGCAACATTCGGCACGGCGTTGAGCGTTGGAGCAGCGACGGCCGTGGCAGGCGCAATCGGCTTTGTCGGGCTCATCGTCCCGCACCTTCTGCGCCCGCTCGTCGGTTCGCAACCATCACGCTTGCTGCCTGCAAGCGCACTCGGCGGCGCATGCCTGCTTCTGGCGGCAGATGTGGCCGTGCGCCTGATCGCGCCGGAGCGCGACCTGAAGCTCGGTGTGCTAACGGCCGCGATCGGTGCTCCCTTCTTCCTGTGGCTCGTGATCAAGCACCGCAGGAGCGCTGCATGAGCGGGCTTGTCGTTCAGAACCTGTCGGTGCGGCTCGGACGGCGTGCGGTGCTCGATGGCGTCTCCTTCACCGCGACAAAGGGCGAAATGATCGGGCTTGTCGGCGTCAATGGCGCGGGGAAATCGACGCTTCTGCGTGCCCTTGTCGGCCTGTTGCCCAGCCATGGCACCATGGAGGTCGATGGCGTCGATCTGCGGCGCATAAGTGCCGGCGAACGCGCCCGGCGCATCGCCTATCTTCCGCAGGAACGTGAGATTGCCTGGCCCATCGCCGTCGCAGATCTCGTCGCGCTCGGTCGCACCCCGCACCGCAAGCCCTTCGCACCGCTTGCGCATGCGGATCTCGAGGCGATCGATCGCGCAATGGCACGGATGGATGTGGAACATCTGCGCGCCGTGCCGGCAACCGAGCTTTCGGGCGGCGAGCGCGCCCGCGCGCTGATCGCCCGGGCGCTTGCGCAGGAAGCGCCGCTGCTCCTCGTGGACGAACCGACCGCCGGGCTCGATCCCGGGCATCAGATCGATCTCATGCAGGTATTGACCGATCTGACCGCAGGCGGCACGACCGTGCTCGTCTGCATTCACGATCTGGCGCTGGCCGCCCGCTGGTGCAGCCGCATTCTTCTGGTCGACGCTGGAACGATCAAGGCCGACGGGCTGCCCGAAGACGTGCTGAGCCACGAGATGCTCGGCAGCATCTATGGCATCACTGCCCATATTGCCGAAGTGGACGGCCGGACCATCATCCAGCCGCTTGGCCGCGTTTAGAACGTTTGAGCGATCAATCGTCGTTCGAAGCGTTGAGTTCGCCGGGATGCAGGCATTCCTGCCCGGCAAAGCGCGCCTCGTCCCGCGCTTTCAGGGCCGCGGAGAGCTTCGACACCAGTTCGTCGTTCAGTTGCAACACGAGGTCCTGCCCATCCGCCGCCTCGCAACTCAGCACGATCTCTCCGCCCCTGTCCTGAATGTCCAGCGCGTTGATGATGATCGGGCGAGCGTCTGCGCGCATATCGATAGGTATCCTCTTGATTACCGACTTTGCGCCTGTTCGATGGCCGCGTCCAGTCGCGCACGGCTCGGTGCGGTCAGCCGGCTCAACCCGATCATCCGGGAAAATGCCAATGCCGGATCTTCGGCTTCGACGAGCTTAGGGTTCTCGCGTACCAACGCTGCGAGCTCGACGAGCGCAATGTCGCCGACGGACCGTCTGTCGTCCTCGGTGGCGTGGTGACGATAGGCGATCGGCTCGTTCTGTTGACCATCACGCCATAGAAAGCGGCCACCCTCTTCGGTCGAGGATTCCACAGTCTTGAGGTGGCGCTCGATGTGGCTACGGATCGCCGCTCCCGTTCGCTGCCAGCCATGGGCGCGTGCGATGCGCTGGGCAAGCACGTCGTCGCGCACCGGTGCTTCCGCCTCGAGCACGGCCTGCACCATCGCGCGGACGGTCTGCGAATAGGCGACGTCGTAGAAGCGGTCGGGCTTCGGCTGGAAGACGGATAGATCGGCGCGTCGAAAAAGCGGGCGATCGCCGTCCGATTGCGAATTGCCGCCACCGGTCTCCAGGCTATCCATAGTCATCCGCTGCAGTCCTTCCCTGCTGGTCCACATCTTGGAGACGCGTTTTCGCGCCCGTGAGCAGCAGGGTCAAGGCGCAGGTAACAAGGTGCGGTTTTGGTCGCAGTGTCAGTCGATGCGCACGCAGTTGAAATTGTCGCCGGTCGCCGAGGACAGCCAACCCATGCTTTCGCTGGTGAAGCCGGAGAGGGAGATGAAATAATCGTCCTCGATGAAAAGCGCGTAGGACCCGTCCGTCCCCTCCTGGATCTCGATGATCGGCAGATCCTCAGAGCCATTGTTGTAGATCGTTTCGGTGAAACTCATGACAGCAACCTCGCAGTCCCATCGCCCGATGAAGGGATAGGGCTCGGCGCCATCCTTTGAAACACCGTCGGCGATTGCCATTCCGGTCGAAGCCGACATGAGGCCAAGAACAGTCATCAACCCGACCACTCGACAGCGGATAAGCACGTTCATTTTGATCCTCCCAAGGCAGTGCATGATCCTTTTCCTCCCTCCGCACCCCTCTGTCGATCGAATTGCGTTCCAAGAATCCGCAAAAATAAACTCGGTGCCGGCCACGGAACATTCGTGGCCTCCAGAGCTTCGCCCTGCACTGAAAAGGACGCACACGTTCGGAACCGCCGGCCGTGACGACCCAGAAGCAGGAGCAGACAATGGACGATAATGACAAGATTTCCGGCAATGCCGGGCCAAGCCTGTCCAGCAACCCAATGAACCCAAGCAGACACGGAACCGGGGCCCCGTCGCCACTGCAGTCGGCCACGGACACGATCAAGGACGAAGCGACATCCGTCGGCGACAAAGCGCGCGCGCTTGCCGAAGACAAGGCCGAGTCGATCAAAGGCGACGCGGCATCGCACATGCACGGTTTTGCCGACGCTCTGAAAAGCGCAAGCGAAACACTGAAGGACAAGCAGGCCGGACCGGCCGCCGAGATGGTGTCCCATGCGGCTTCCGGCCTGGAGCAGCTTTCGCGCTCGCTTGAAGGCAAGTCCACTGGCGCAATGGTCGATTCCGTCCGTCGCTTCGGTCGTGAAAACCCGATCGGCTTCTTGGCGGGTTCCATGCTCGCCGGCTTCGCGCTCGTTCGCTTTGCCACAGCTGCGCCCTCCAGCGACAGCCACACCAACACCACCGGTTCCAATCCGCGGACAACGGGTTACGGCAGCCAGGCCGGCGGCATAACGTCAACGACCAGCAGCGAGAGGTTCCAGCGATGATCGACGATAGAGACAACCGTTCGATCGCGACGCTCGTGTCCGATCTCGTGCAGCAACTCTCGACCCTCGTTCAGACCGAAGGTCGGCTGCTGCGCAGCGAATTGAACGAGAGCGCCCACAAGGTCGGCAACGGCGCGATGGAAGTCGCCGCAGGTGCCCTCCTCCTGCTTGCTGCACTGATCGTGCTGCTGCAGGCGCTGATCGTCGGTCTGGCCAATCTCGGCCTCGGCGTCGGCTGGGCTTCCCTTCTGGTTGGCGTGCTCGTCGCAGCCGTTGGCGCCATGCTCGTCAAACGCGGCTCGACCAACATGTCGCCGTCCGAACTCGCCCCCAATCGCACAGCGCATCAATTGCGCAAAGACGCCGATCTGGCGCAGGAGCAAGCACGATGAACACCAATTCACCCGCCGATATCGAGCGTGACGCCGAACGCGTTCGCGCCGAAATCGCCAACACCGCCGAGCATCTGAAGGCCAAGGTATCGCCCGGCCAGCTCATGGACGAGGTCGTCGACTACTTCAAGGCAGGCGACGCCAATGTGTTCGTCGGCAATCTCAAGCGACAGGTCCGCGACAATCCCCTCGCCCTCGGGCTGATTGGCGGCGGCTTGGCCTGGCTCATGATGGGTTCAGGCACACCGTCGCTGTCGCGCTCGTCCAACACGGGCTACCGCGGCACGGGGCGTCCCACATCGACCGATTTCTCGTCAACCGATTACGACACGGCTTCGGGGAGCACCCTCGGCGGCTCCACGACAGGTGGTTCCATAGTAGGCCGCACCGGCACACACTCGTCTGCAAGCACCCATTCCTCGTTAGGTGTCCTGGACAAGGCATCAGGCGCACTCGGTGCCTCGGCTGACGCAGCAAGGCGCACGGCCCATGACGCCGCCGACAGCGCTTCGGCTGCCTGGGGCTCGGTGCGCGATACGGCAAGCCACGGGCTATCGGATGCGGGCGAGAGCCTGTCCCATGCGGCCGACCGTGTGGGCGAAGCCGGCATGCGCATGCGCCGCAACGTCGTCGACGTCCTCGACCGCGAGCCGCTCGTGCTTGGCGCGATCGGCCTTGCCGTCGGTGCTGCGATCGCCGCAATGTTGCCGACGACCCGCACTGAGGAGCAGTACTTGGGCGACGCGAGCCGGAAAGCGCAGGATCGCGCCAAGGACCTGGTGAGCGAAGGCTATGAAAAAGCGAAGCACGTTGCCGACGATGCCTATTCGGCTGCAAAGGAGGAAGTGAAGTCGCAGGTCGACACCAAGTCTGATGACAAGCCCGCCACGTCGTCGACGACTTCGCCTCAGGCATCCAATGAGACGTCCGGCCCGAAGGTGACATCGACGACATCGTCGACGCCCTCTCCCGCGCCGACGTCCCGCACGCTCTCAGGCAACTGATCTTGACATCGGATCGCCCTGAGAACGGTGCGATCTGCCATTCGATCGAAATCCACCCGGCCAGCCAGCCGGGTGGATTTTTTCATATGAGGAGCTGCGCGGAACCCTCGCGAACGCATGCAGTTCTCTTCCCATCACGGAAGAGAGGCGGTGGCGATGATCGAAACACATGACGCATTGATGGGTCGGATCGAGGCACAACGGCGTCTTCTGCTGTGGCTGTTTGCGAATTTCGATTTCGAACGCGCTGCACTGGAAAAACTCGTCAGGGAGATGGACGAGCCTTATCCCCCCGTCGATCATCAGGAAGATCCGGGCGCGGTACCGACAGCTGCTTTTGGCGACTTCGCGGCGCATGCGGCGGAGATGAGACTGCTTCTGGAGCCCGTGCGGCAGCGCCTTGCCGAACTGGATAAAACCTAGGCTTGCGCCTGAATGTCACTGCCGGCCAGACGCACGATGTCCGCGATCTTTTGCAGCTGAAGTCCAAGCGGGCTCGTTTTGCGCCAGACCATGCCGATCGTTCGAGAAGGCTGCGGGCCTTCGAAGCGGTTGATCGCGACGTCGGCCGACCGCGTTTCGACGGAAACGGCCATTTCGGGGATCAGCGTCACCCCGATGCCGGCGCTTACCATCTGCACCAGGGTCGACAACGAGCCGACTTCGAGCAGTTCACGCGGCGGCGCTGCATGCAGATTGCAGAAAGAGAGCGCCTGGTCCCTGAAGCAATGACCCTCCTCCAAGAGAAGCAGTCGCATCTCCTTCAGAGCGTCGCGATCGGGAACAGGCTTGTCCGCGTCCGCCCGCGGCCGAACCAGCACGAAATTCTCTGAAAAGAGCGCAACCTCCGTCAGCGAGGGCTCGGACACGGGCAGCGCGACGATCGCGGTGTCGAGACTGCCGTTTTCGAGGTCCTGCACCAGCGTCGTGGTCAGCGTTTCCCGCACATGAATGTCGAGCCCCTCGTGCAGCCTGGACAGGCGCTCCATGACCGACGGCAGCAGATAAGGCGCGACTGTCGGGATGATGCCGATCCGCAATTGTCCCACCAGCTGCGCCTGAGATGCCCGCGCGAGGTCGCCTAGTTCATCCACCGATCGTAAAATGTCACGAACACGAAGTGCGAATGCCTTTCCGACATGCGACAGCCGTACCTGGCGGGCGCTGCGGTCGAAAAGCTCGGCTCCGACACCCTCTTCAAGCTCCTTGATCTGGACAGAGAGCGCCGGCTGGGAAATCGAACAGGCATCAGCAGCACGGCCGAAATGCCCGTGCCGGGCGAGCGCCTCGAAATAGCGCAGTTGCTTGAGCGTGAGGTTTTTCATAACCCCAGCTTATCGCAACAATCAGAAATTCCAAATTTATTTGATCGACCTTCTCTGGTACGACGCTGCCACCAGAAAAAGGACCGTGCCCATCGCCTCAGACTTAGAGGCACGTCCTGCAACGCTCTTTTAAGCGCCGCTTACATGCGGTGTCACGCAAGACGTGAGACGCTCACGCCATTCAGGGAAGGACGCACACTATGGACGCCAAAGTCGATAAGGCCGGCAAATGCCCGGTCATCCACTCGCTCTCGCAGGCGAAGACGCTACGGGACTGGTGGCCGAACCAGCTGAACCTCAGCATCCTTCACCAGAACTCCCCGCTCGGAAATCCGATGGGCGAGAAGTTCGACTATGCCGAAAAGTTCGAAAAGCTCGACTACAAGGCGCTGAAGCAGGATCTGACGGCGCTGATGACGGACTCGCAGGACTGGTGGCCGGCCGATTACGGCCATTACGGCCCGTTCTTCATCCGCATGGCATGGCACAGCGCCGGCACGTACCGCACGGGCGACGGCCGTGGCGGCTCGTCTTCCGGCACGCAGCGCTTCGCGCCGCTGAACAGCTGGCCGGACAACGCCAATCTGGACAAGGCACGCCGCCTTCTGTGGCCGATCAAGCAGAAATACGGCAACAAGATTTCCTGGGCCGATCTGTTCATCCTGACCGGCAACGTCGCCCTGGAATCCATGGGATTCAAGACGTTTGGTTTCGCAGGTGGCCGCGAAGACATCTTCGAGCCCGAGCAGGATATCTTCTGGGGCACGGAAGAAGAGTGGCTGGCACCTTCGGATGCCGCAAAGAGCCGCTATTCGGGTGAGCGCGAGCTCGCCAACCCGCTGGCCGCCGTCCAGATGGGCCTCATCTACGTGAACCCGGAAGGTCCGGACGGTCGTCCCGATCCGCTGGCTTCCGCCAAGGACATCCGCGAGACCTTCGGCCGCATGGCCATGAACGACGAAGAGACCGTCGCCCTCGTCGCCGGCGGCCACACCTTCGGCAAGATGCACGGCGCCGGCGATGCCTCGCTGGTCGGCAAGGATCCGGAAGGCTCCGACATTGCCGATCAGGGCCTTGGCTGGACGAGCACGTTCGAAAGCGGCCGTGGCATCCACACGATCACCAGCGGCCTCGAGGGCCCGTGGACGGCCAACCCGATCCAGTGGGACAACGGCTATTTCGACGTACTGTTCGGCTATGACTGGGAACTCGACAAGAGCCCGGCCGGTGCCTGGCAGTGGCATGCCCGCGATCTTGCCGAAAAGGATCACGCACCGCAGGTCGATGGTTCGGGCAACCGCGTCAAGCTCGTGATGTCGACCGCCGACATGGCGATGAAGATGGACCCGATCTACGGCCCGATCTCCAAGCGCTTCCACGAGAACCCGGATCAGTTCGCCGACGCATTCGCGCGTGCCTGGTTCAAGCTCACCCACCGCGACATGGGTCCGCGCGTGCGCTACCTCGGCGAGGAAGTGCCGCAGGAAGTGCTGATCTGGCAGGATCCGATCCCAGACGTCGACCATGAGTTGGTCAACGATGCGGACATCGCGGACCTGAAGTCGAAGATCCTCGCTACGGGTCTGACGGTTTCCGAACTGGTCTCGACCGCCTGGGCATCGGCCTCCACCTTCCGTGGCTCGGACAAGCGCGGCGGCGCCAATGGCGCACGTGTTCGCCTGGCTCCGCAGAAGGACTGGGAAGTCAACGACCCGGATCAGCTCGCCAAGGTGCTGAGCGCGCTGGAAGGCATCCAGTCGTCGTTCAACGCGTCGCAGACGGGTGGCAAGAAAGTGTCGCTCGCCGACCTCATCATGCTCGCCGGTGTGGCAGCGGTCGAAAAGGCAGCCCGTGACGGTGGTCATGATGTCGACGTGCCGTTCACGCCCGGCCGCATGGATGCGTCGCAGGAGCAGACCGATGCGGCGTCCTTCGAGCCGATGGAACCGAAGGCCGATGGCTTCCGCAACTATCTCGAGGTGGACTTCTCTATCCCGACCGAGGAACTCCTGATCGACCGTGCGCAGCTTCTGACGCTGACCGCTCCGGAGATGACGGTGCTGGTGGCTGGCCTGCGCGTTCTCGGCGCAAACCACGGCAACTCCAAGCACGGTGTCTTCACCGATCGGGTCGGCACGCTCTCGAACGACTTCTTCGTCAACCTGCTCGACATGAACACGGCCTGGAAGGCTGTTTCGGAAGCGCAGGACGTCTTCGAAGGCCGCGACCGCAAGTCGAACGAGGTCAAGTGGACAGGCACCCGCGTGGATCTCGTCTTCGGCTCGAACTCGCAGCTGCGCGCACTTGCCGAGCACTATGCGCAGGACGACACGCAGGACCAGTTCGTGCGTGACTTCGTGAAGGCTTGGACGAAGGTCATGAACGCCGATCGCTTTGACCTGAAGCGGGACCACTGGTCCAAGTCGTAAGACACACGAAAGGGCGGCAGAGATGCCGCCCTTTTCTTTTGGGGCCGAAGCACGCTCGCTCAATGGCGATGTCCGGCCACCAGCGCCGCGACGCAGAAGCGCCCGGTGCGGGCCGAGCGGACCAGCGTCATTCTTTTTCGCAGCAGCCTGACGAAATCCCGATGGGCGTGTTCCGGATTGACCGACGCATCTGGAAAATTGAGGTGATGGTGGAGCACCACCACCCGTCCTCCGGGTGCGACGCGATTTGCCACGCTTTTAGCCAGCTGCCGGGCAGCGATGCTGCCGAGATAATAGACGATCTCGGAAACGACGATCAGGTCGAAGCGCTCTTTCGGCATGCCTTCCGGCAGATTTGCATGCAGCAGCCGCAGACGACTGATCTTGCCCAGCCGCGCTTGCGCCTGGGAGATCGCGGTTAGCGATCCGTCCAACGCCGTGACGCGCAAGCCCACATTCATCAGTGCTTGCGTGGTGACACCATTCGCGCAGGCCAGCTCGAGCACGCGGCCGCGTGGACTGAGGCCGGCATGCCTCAAAAGCACCGATCGCTTATGCGCCTCGAATGCCGAGGTTTCGTAGTCCCAGGGATCCGGATCGCATTGGAACAGGTTCTCGAAGCCGTCGAGGTTTATGGGCCGGGCCATCGGCTGACCCAATAGTTCTCGGTTTGGCCGACGAGCCGCGCGATGGTCTTTGGTGATAGCGCAAAGCCGCTCGGGTCGTCATCGACCACCAGGCCCAATTGAGACCGATGCGCTTTGAGCGCGTGGTGCTTGCGCTCCATCACCATGGAAATGTCGAGTGATGCGTCCGAGACCTCTCCATCGCCCGGCCAGTCTTCCGCCTGGCCGTTTTCTGCGAGCCAGATCTGATATTCCAGCAGCGTGACCTGCATCCCATTGCCCCGAACCGCATCCATCGCAATGCGCCAGCTGATGCGGTGGTCCGTGTGCGGGTCGCGCCGCCATGGCACCACGACGGTTTTGAACCTCGATCCCGAGACGAGTTCGGAAACGACATCCAACGCATCGCGATAGGCATGCTTGCCAGGAGGGGGCATGCGCCCATCGCGCAGTTTGAGGAATGAGCGCGGCTGGTGCTCTGCGCCGAGCCGCTTGAGCGCCTCTTCTGCTTCCGCCGCACGGATTTCGGCCATCACATCCGGTGGATGGGTCTGCGACGCGCGATGCGACGCGCTGCCATCGGTGACGAACAGCGTGTGGACTTCAATTCCGGCTTCGGTTGCCAGCGCGATCAGCCCGCCACATCCAAGCGTCTCATCATCGGGATGAGGCGCCACGACGAGGATCGGCCCGTCGAGATCGGTCACGACGAAGTTGGTCATGGCTCGACACCTCCGCGGCCTGGAGCCCAGTTCAGGTCGGCGACCGACTTCCCGAGAATGTCCGCCGCCCCGTCGGGGTTCGGCTGCCTCAAATAGGTGCGCAGGTCGCGCACCAGGCGCTCCAGCGGGTGCGGCGCGATCATGCCTGCGGCGCCGACGGATTTTTCAGCGAGATCGAGCACGAGCACGGCTGCGCTTTCGACCGCACCGCGCGCCGCCGCCGTGGATGGGGTTACGGTGTCCGCAAAGCCTGTCTGCCCCCACTCGCGCCCCACGCGATCGAGCCACAGATACCCGGTCTCAACAGCGGTCGCCATCATCGCCAGCCGCTGTTGCTGGAGGCGGTCTTCGGATCTTGACGAGCGCCGAAGGTGGTCGATCGCAACATCCAGAACGGCATGCATGCCGCCCACCTGGACGGCGACGAAGCGGATTGCTCCGGCCGATATCCAAGGCTCGCGCGTATAGTCGCCAGGCGATCCGACCGCCCAGTCGTCCTGAACCCGCAGTCCGGTGAAGTCGACGACGTGGCTGCCTGAGGATCGCATGCCCATGGGTTTCCACCACGTACGGTCGAGCGGCAAATCTTCCACGGGCGCTAGCCACATCATGCGTTCGGCCATGCTGCCGGTGGTGACGATCGCATGGCTCAATCGCTCCACGCCGGAGGCGAAATTCTTCTTGCCGGATAGAACGCCGTTCTCAATCGTCAACGGGTCCTGCGGCGCATCGGTGTTCCACACACCGAACATGCCTCCCGAAGCAAGCAGCCGATTGGCCCTGTCCAGCGCGGCGCCCTGCGCAAACTGGCGCGCGAGGATCACCGCGTTGACATGCCCCTCGTAAAGCCGGCCCGTGCTCAGGTCGCCGCGGCCAATAGCTGCCAGAAGCCTGAGCAGTTCAGGCGTCGCGTCGGCGTCCACCGGTGGTCGCGCCAGAAGATCGGCTTCCTTCAGTGCCGCAAATGCCGCCTCGGGGAAGCTGCCCTGTGCATCGCATTCCGCCGAACCAGCGCCAATCGCCCTGGCCAAGCCCGACAAATCAACCGGCATGCACGAGCTCTTCGGTTGCTGCGCACTCGTCATATCCGCGCATAACCCGCTCGAACTCGATAAGGGCGATTTCAACTGGGACTTCGCATGCATCGAGATCGTCCTTTGCGAGCAGCTCGATGGCGGCGGCCCTTGCGGCGCGCTCGCATGTGGGCAACGCCACATGGATCATACCCGCCGCCCGCAGGCAGGCGATGATCTCGAACCTGTCCGCGGCGCGCAATTCTCGGCGCAACAGGAAGCGCGCCACGGTCTTGTCGGGATCCTCCACGAGCAACGGATCTCCGCGTTCCGCCTCGACCTTCCAGCGCGCCAGGCTCTGGGACATCCCTTCCGGTGCCCGGCCGCATGTGCGCGCAGATACGGTCACCACCGCATCGACGCTGTGCCGCACACTATACCCCGATGCCCTCACCTTCGAGACGAATGCCAGGTCTTCGCGGTAGGCCAGCGGGTCGATCCCGCCGACCGCAGCGTAGACATCGCCGCGAACGGCCAAGCTGCCGGCCATCTCGAAGAGATGCTTTGGCCAGGGATCGTGATCGATCGGATCCAATAGGGAGCCCAGAAGGCTGCGCGCGCGGCAGTAGGCGTCGAAGGAACGGCTGCGCCTGATCAGCCCGATGCCGAGCAGCGCCTCCTCCGATGGATCAGCAACGATCGTCCCCGCTACGAGATCAGCGCCCGCATGAGCTGCTTTCAGATTGGCAGCGACCCAGTCTTGATCTGGCTCCGCGTCCGCATCCGTGGTCAGCAGCAGCGTCGATGAGGCCGATGGCGCTAATGCAAGCGCAAGGTCCATGGCAGTGCGCCGCGCCATTCCCACGGTCGCCTCATCAGGCGCAAAGGTAACCGCTCGGACGGTCAGAGCGACCTGCTCCAGTCGGGCTCCGAGCTCCGTCGCAAGCTGAAAGGAGCCGTCGCTCGAATTATTGATCAGGAGAAGTACCGAGAGCCGGTCATCGGTCGGCAGACACTGTCGCTCCAGCGCATCGAGCACGCGCGGCAGCCTCGCCTCTTCGTTTCGGGCGGGTATCGCGATGACAGGCTTCAGTTGAGGCGAGCATGGGTCAAACGAGCCAAGCGATCTACCCATGGGTCACGGTATCCTTGGGGCTGAAGCCACGGATTGCTCGGCTGGCAGCGTTCTCGACCTTCACCTTGTACCATGGAAGACACAAAAGCCGCAGTCGCGATGAGAGCGGCTCAGGCATCAGAAGCCGAAGGAATAGGCAAGCAGCGGACCAAGCATCATCAGCGTGGCCACCGCCGCGCCAGCGACATCCTGGCTCTCGAAAATCGCGCCGCTTCTGTGGGCGACGCGCGACGTCGGTTGTCTGGTTAGATCGTCGCCGACGAGAGTGTCTGAACGGTAGGTCATGAGTGGAACTCCTGTTTGGATGTCTCCTGGCCCAACCAGCCGCGCACCGGCATGTTCCATCTCACCAAAGCGGCAGTCGCTGGCGTTGCGCATGCAATACCTGCTCGAGCGGCGCATGGGTCCGGCGGGCCCCGTCCGACATCTCGATCGAGAGCAATCCGCTCTCGCAGGCGCGCTCGTCGTCCCAGCCCACGTGGTCGATGATCGGGTAGAGACAGATGCCCTGCACATCGATGCCATCGAACAGCGCGCGTTCGACTTCGTCCGCGATCATCGTGAACCACCCGGCACGCTGGTCGGCCTCGGCGCCCGTTTCGGAGACGACGACGGGCCGGCCGTAACGTGCGGCGACGTCGGCGAGGATGGTGCTGAACGGCACACGCAAGGGATGGCCCTGATGCAGCGCTTCGCCTTCGTAGTACCACTGGTTGTTCGGGTAGTAGTTGACGCCGACGATATCGAGAAAGGAGGGATCGCCGCCAAGCTGCGGCCAGAGTGCGCCGGAAAGCATGTCCCAGGCCTGGTACTGGGCGTTTTCATAACCGATCGCGTGTTGGACATCGTCCGGATGGTCAGGCTTGGGAAATATCCGCACGACCGGATCGCAGTAGAGAAACCGCGCACGGGGATCGACCGCACGGATCGCTTCGGTCGCCTCGAGCGCGGCGCGCACGAGCTGCACCTTCAGCTCGAAGCTACGGCCTTCCGCCATCGGGTTCATCAAGGCGCTATCGCCACCGGCCCAGGAGAAGAACGAGATCTCGTTGATGGGACAATAGAACGGGACCCGATCGGTCTCGCTCCTCACAAGCCGCGCTGTCGCGGCCGCGAAAGCCGCAAACCGACGGACGAAGTCAGGCTTCCAGATATCCACGTCATCCGGCCAGCCATAGTGCATCAGGTCCCAGATGACCTCCACGCCGGTTTCCCGCGATGCCCGCAGCATCGGCAGGAAACTGTCCCAGGTCCGGCCTGTGCTGCCGGCCGCTTCGATGAGGTGCCACCGCACGCCATCGCGCACCGTCTTCATGCCCAGCGACTTCACCTGCCTGTAATCGGC